>CALAGS010000083.1 GCA_937891665.1 uncultured Burkholderiales bacterium
CTGGAAGAGGTGGTGCTGGTGTTCGGACGCGCGACGTTCTGAGTAAAGCGAAGATGAGCAAGTCCGAATACCAGCGCCGCCTCTTCCAGTACGGACCGAAGGAAGCCCCACAAAAACCAAACACAGAGCCCCTTCTACCAAGGCAGTTATTAGAGATTAATTGTTGACCAATCCACTATACTACTCACCTAGTTCCCGGAGAAAACCCATGAGCGCCTTAGCCGAAACAATTCCTACAGAAATGCCCGAAGCCATTGTCTTCACCGACAGTGCAGCTGCCAAAGTTGCCGACCTCATTGCCGAAGAAGGCAACCCAGATCTGAAACTGCGCGTCTTTGTACAAGGCGGTGGTTGCTCTGGCTTCCAATACGGTTTTACCTTTGACGAAATCGTCAACGAAGACGACACCACCATGACCAAACATGGCGTGTCATTGCTCATAGATGCTATGAGCTACCAGTACCTGTTGGGCGCCGAAATTGATTACAAAGAAGACCTGCAAGGTGCGCAGTTTGTGATCAAGAACCCCAATGCCACCAGCACTTGCGGCTGCGGTTCTTCTTTTTCAACCTGATCAGTTCAGATTGAGACAGGGCTATCTGGGATAGATAGCTCCCAGCACACGGGCGCCTCGAGCGCCCGTGACGCTTTCTAGACTGCCTGTTTCTCGTTTCATGGTTTTGGCGGCAAGCCAAGCAAAAGCTGCTGCTTCCACTTGCAAAGGCGGCAAGCCGTGCGCATCTGTAGAGGCCACTTGCACACCCGGTGCATGCGCTTGCAGGCGCGACATGAGGTGGCCATTCAATGCACCGCCACCACATACCCAAAGCTGCTTTGCATCAGGTGCATGACGTTTTAAATCGTTTGCAATGGCCATTGCCGTGAATTCGCAAAGCGTGGCTTGAACATCTACAGCGGCAAATTCAGTTTGCAAATGTTGTTGCAACCAGGTGGGGTTGAACAAATCCCGGCCAGTACTTTTGGGGGGTGTTTGATGCAAGAAAGGCTCTGCCAACAAGCTTTGCAAGAGTGCTGGTATGACTTGCCCTTGAGCTGCCCATGCGCCATTGGCATCAAAGTCTTGGCCTTGGTGCAAATGAACCCAATGGTCCATGAGTGCGTTGCCGGGGCCGCAGTCAAAACCAGAAATGAGAGGGCTGTGAGTATTGGCCGCGCCGATCGAGTTTTGCTCGGAAGCGTTTTTCAAAATGCTGATGTTGGAGATGCCACCAATGTTGACAACTGCCACAGTGTGTGAGCTGGCGCCAAAAATTTCTGCATGAAACGCGGGGACCAAAGGTGCGCCTTGTCCGCCTGCTGCTAGGTCGCGTGTGCGAAATTCGGCCACCACATCAATGCCCGTAAGTTCGGCCAAAAGGGCAGGGTTGTTCAGTTGCAAGGTATAGCCCACTGCGCTTTGGCCCGTGCTGGGGTCTGCGTCAAATTCAAGTGGGCGGTGACGCACAGTTTGACCATGTGCGCCAATGGCTTGAATGTCATTGGCTTGCTTTCCGCTTTCATTCAGCAAGGCGTGAACCACTTTGGCATAGGCTCTTGCTAAGCGATTGCCAGCCAATGCAGCGCGATGCAATTCGTTGTGACCGGGTGTATTTAGGCTGAGAAGTTCTGCGCGAAATTCGGCGTCAAATGGCTGAAAGACATGTTGCAGAACTCTCAATTGACGCGTGTCTGATAACAAAAAAGGAGACACGTTATGTTCAACCGAAACGCCACGCGGAGCGCCATCTTGCCATTGGAGCAACACACCATCGACACCGTCGAGCGAAGTGCCAGACATCAAACCGATGTAGTACTGCAAGTCATCTTGATTCACCGATGCGATCGGTGGGGAGGGTGGCGAAAGAGGGGGCGAGGAGGAGGTCAACCTGGCCCCTGCCAAAGGTGAAATTTATTGGAAGTTGCCTTGGCGCATTTGCGCCGCAGCCATCAACTCTGAACGTGCGTATTGAGCACGCTGGTTGAACTGTGGGCGAAGCGCCGCAGAAATAGGTTCAGATGAACCTTGTTGGGCCAGCGTGAGGGGGTCAACGTGGCGTCCATTGATGCGGAACTCAAAATGCAAATGAGGTCCGGTGGCCCAACCTGTGGCGCCTACTGCACCCAAGTTGTCGCCTTGCTTAATGGTTTGACCTTTGCGCACAGCAATTTTGCTGAGATGCGCATACAAAGTGCTTTGGCGGGCGTTGTGTTGCACGACCACCCTGTTGCCAAAGCCGCCTGAAAAGCCGCTTTCAACCACCACGCCATCGGCCACTGAAATGACGGGGGTTCCCTTAGGCGCGGCGTAGTCAACGCCCAAGTGTGCACGCTGTGTGTGAAAAATAGGATGCTCGCGCATGCCAAAGCCGCTGGTGCGACGTGAGTAAGGCATGGGGGACGCCAAGAACGCACGGCGCAGGCTGTCGCCACTCATGGTGTAGTAAGCACCTTTTTGGCCGGGCTCTTGGAACCAGACTGCGTCGTAGGTTTTTTTGTCGTTGGTAATTTCTGCGCTGAGCAGACGGCCAGCACGCAGAGGTTCGCCTTCTGCTTCTAGGGTTTCGTAAACCACTGAGAAGATATCACCTTTGCGCAATGCGCGGTGGAAGTCAATTTGGCCAGAAAACACATCGGCCAATTGACGCGTGACGTTGTCGGGCAAACGGGCTTCGGATGATGCCGCATAAAGAGAAGAAACAATTGTGCCACCGGTCATGCGAACACTGGCTGTGAGGGGCGCTGAATCGGTGCGAACGCTGAATTTGTTGTTGTCATTGCGCGTGATGACCATGCGCTGGAATTGGGTGTCGTTGTCGTTTTTGAGCCAGCGTGTGGTGAGCGTTAGCAGTTGCTGTTGCTCGTTGGCTTCGACGGAAACGTTGCGACCAGACCGGTTGAGCAAAGCTTGGCGCACTTCTGGTGTTTGACGGATGTAAGCAGCTGCGGCTGAATCTAGTAATCCCAAGCGACGCAATAAACTTTCGGCGGTGTCAGAGCCGCGTGTGATGTCATTGCGGTAAAGCTTGAGTGTTTGTTGTTCTAACTCAGCAACTTGCTGTTCAAGGTGGGGTGCTTCTAAGCTTTCTACCAAAATGCGAACGGGCAAATTGGAAGCATCGGGCCCCAGATTGGCAACCGCAAATGCGCCACCGCCGCCGCCCAGCAACACGACGGCCAGCGCAGCAGTGACGTGTTTGGGATGACGCGCGACAAAAGCCCGCAGCGTTTGGCTGTGGGCTATGGCCAGGGCCAACAACTCGAGGCTGTAGGGTTTGGCGATTGTCAAAAAGCGGTTAATGAAATTCATTCGATCCGTAAAAACTCAGCAATGCTTTTGCATTGCATTCAACAACAGCAAGGGTCAGCCCTTAAAATAGAGCAAACAATTCCCGCCATTCTACCGCCAAAGCCAATAGGCGAATACTGGAAAACCCTAATGAATGCACCTATTCCCAAGCAATATCCCGTGACAGATGCTGTCAATGAGGCCTTGGCAGTTACTTTAAGAGGTTGTGAAGAGCTCATTCCGAAGGAAGATTGGATTAAGAAGTTGGCCAAATCGGAAGCCACAGGGGTGCCTTTGCGCATCAAGTTGGGCTTGGACCCTACGGCTCCCGACATTCATGTGGGACACACCGTGGTGCTGAACAAAATGCGCCAATTGCAGAATTTGGGGCACCAAGTCATCTTTTTGATTGGCGACTTCACCAGCCTCATTGGCGATCCTTCTGGCCGCAACTCAACACGCCCGCCTTTAACGCCTGAGCAAATTAAGGCCAATGCCGAAACGTATTACCGCCAGGCCAGCTTGGTTTTAGATCCCAGCAAAACTGAAATTCGCTACAACAGCGAGTGGAGTTTGCCGCTAGGTGCCATGGGCATGATTCAACTTGCGGCCAAGTACACCGTGGCGCGGATGATGGAGCGCAACGATTTTCACGATCGGTTCAAGGCCGGCACGCCCATCAGCGTGCACGAGTTTTTGTACCCGCTCATGCAGGGCTACGACTCGGTGGCTTTGAAGTCTGATTTGGAATTGGGCGGCACCGATCAAAAATTCAACTTGCTCATGGGCCGACATTTGCAAGCGGAATACGGCCAAGAGCCCCAATGTATTTTGACCATGCCTTTGCTGGAAGGCTTGGATGGCGTGGACAAAATGTCCAAGTCCAAGAACAACTACATTGGCATCAGCGAAGAGCCCAACACCATGTTTGCCAAGGTGTTGTCCATTTCTGATGTGCTCATGTGGCGTTGGTACACCTTGTTGTCGTTCAAATCGATGGCCGACATTGAGATTTTGAAGAAGCAAGTGGCTGACGGTTTGAATCCGAAGGAAGCCAAAGTTGCTTTGGCCAAAGAAATTACTTCGCGTTTTCATGGCGCAGCGGCAGCCGATGCGGCCGAGCAAGACTTTATCAATCGAAGCAAAGGCGGTGTGCCCGATGAAATTGATGAAGTGAATTTGAGTGGTGCACCTTTGGGCATCGGCGCTTTGCTCAAGATGGCAGGCTTGGCACCTTCAGGCTCTGAGGCCAATCGTTTGATTGATGGCGGCGGTGTGCGCGTCGACTCTTCCGTTGTCAGCGACAAGGGCTTGAAGTTAGAGGCCGGTACCTATGTGGTTCAGGTGGGTAAACGCAAATTTGCGCGTGTGCATTTGAGTGCTTGATGCGCT
>CALAGS010000084.1 GCA_937891665.1 uncultured Burkholderiales bacterium
AGCTCTGCTGCAATGAGATCTAGAGATGCAAAACCCACCGACTTGAAAACAGTCATGGCCTGATCATCTTTTCGCCATGATCTAGAAGGGCTGGATGCCAACTCAGCCAGCTCGGCCTCAATGCTTGACGGCAATAGGATGCCTTGTTGAATAGCTTGGTATATTTCTCCGCCTTTTTCAAGCACAGCCGCTCGGTTGTCTGTAAACACCTGAACCTTGTTCATGAGCGCCGGTTCGGCTTCTGCCATCTGCGGCGTAAATGCGCCTATAAGACCTAAGTGCGTTCCAGGTTTGAGCCATTTGGACAGTATGAAAGGCTCAGTGGCTGTTGTGGCTGCCACCACAACGTCTGCTTGGTTCAAGGTCTCTTCTAAGTCTTCTGAGTCATTAGACTCAATGCCCAGAGTTTTGAGCTCAGCTACCGCTGCCAGCGCTTTGGTTTTTTGTCTTCCCCAGATCAAAATGCTTTTGAAGGGGTGCACGCTTGCATGGGCTTGAACCATAGGAACACATAAAGCGCCAGTGCCCAATACAGCAAGCGTTTGACTGTTTTTGCGTGCAAGAATTTTGGCCGCTAAAGCTGCAGCTGCAGCAGTTCGGCGCAAAGTGAGTTCAGTGCCATCGATGACGGCAAGAGGCATGCCGTTTTCACACGAGAGCAAAACATAAACGGCTGAAACGGTAGGTGAGCCGATGGCATTGTTGGAGGGCCATACAGACACAAGCTTGACACCAAAAACTTCTTGAGCTTTCCAAGCTGGCATGATCAGTACACAACTGGCATCTGCATTGGGCGCAAAAAAACTTCGCGGTGGTACTTCGATTGGCAATTGCAACCCTTGGGTTAAGGCTTCAATGAGCTGAGGATATGGCAGAGCATTTTTAACAGCACTTGAATCAAAGTATTGCATGGTATTTAAATCTGAGAATATGTTGTATAAATCTGGCAAGTGTAGGGTCAATTACTATTTATATGCAAACTGATGTCTTGATTGTGGGGGGGGCTGCCATTGGAAGTGCTGCCGCATTTTTTCTAGCGTCGCAGCCAGATTTCAAAGGAAAAATTCAAGTGATAGAACAAGATTTTTCTTATGAAAAATCTGCAACCGCACTTTCAGCAGCTTCTATACGGCATCAGTTTTCAACCCATGAGAACATCAGACTTTCGCAATTTGGCAGTGCCTTCCTAAAAGACATCGACCACTATTTGGCAGTAGGTGACGAAGTTCCAGCTGTTCACTTTAAAGAGCGCGGCTATCTGTTTCTGGCCACCCCAGATGGCCTTCAGACTTTGCAATCTAATCACGCTGTTCAAAAATCAGAAAAAGTTGACGTATCACTTTTGACACCTTCTCAACTGAGTAATCGATATTCATGGTTGAATGTCAATGACCTGTCAGCCGGTTCTATTGGCAACAGTGGAGAGGGTTGGCTAGATGCCTATGGACTGATGCAAGGCTTTCGCAAAAAAGCCATTTCATTGGGTGTGCATTACGTACAGGCTCGTGTAGAGAAACTTCACAGGGCTGGGCGAAAAATAATTTCGGCTGAATTAACTGACGGTACTCACATCAGTTTTGACAAGCTAGTGAACGCAGCTGGTACGGGTGCAACTACGCTAGCCCAGACAGCGGACATTGAGCTACCCGTGGAAGCCCGTAAAAGGAGTATTTTTTATTTCACCAGCAGCGCCAAATTAGAGAATTGCCCCATGGTGATTGATCCCTCTGGGGCCTATTTTCGGCCGGAAGGAGATGGCTACATTTGCGGAATTGCTCCCACATTGAAGGACGATGTGCAGTGTCATGATTTCAACATTCAGCATCATTTGTTTGAAGAGGTACTCTGGCCCCTGCTAGCGGCACGGGTTCCTAGATTTGAGGCCTTGCGGCTAAAGAGCAGCTGGGCAGGCCACTACGACATGAATACGCTAGACCAAAATGTCATTTTGGGTGCGCATCCCAATATAGACAATTTGCTCTTTGCAAATGGCTTCAGTGGTCATGGGCTTCAGCATTCCCCAGCCATTGGTCGGGCCTTATCTGAACTGATCACGTATGGAGAATTTAGAACGCTTGATTTAAGCGCGTTTGGTTGGAGCCGCGTCATTAACAACCGGCCTTATTTTGAAGCCAATATTATTTAAGTTGGTGTTTCACACAATGAAAAATCTCAATTTACAAGCTGTCATGATTGACCTTGACGGCACCATGGTCGATACCATTGGTGACTTTGAAGTTGCTCTCAACCGCGCCCTGATTGACCTGAACATTCCGGTGGCTAATCGAGCCTTGATTGAACGTGGCATCGGTAAGGGCTCGGAGCACCTTATACGCACAGTGCTGTTACACCAATTGGCATTGCCAGAAGTTGCTAGCCATCAGCACGAAGTTGACAAATTATTCACGCCCGTTTGGAAGCGATACGAGCATCATTACCTCAGCATCAACGGTGAGTTTTCAAAGGTCTTTCCGGGTGTGGTGGAAGGCCTCGAACTTCTTAAAGGCATGGGTTTGCCACTGGCTTGCCTAACCAACAAACCTCTGTCGTTTACAACACCATTGCTAAAAGACAAAGGCCTTGCTGCGTACTTTGAGCTGGTTTTTGGGGGTGACAGTTTTGAGCGGAAAAAACCAGACCCTTTGCCGCTACTTAAAACCTGTGAAGCATTCCGAAGCAGTACGTCGCGCACTTTGATGGTGGGCGATTCAAGCAACGATGCTCAAGCGGCTAATGCTGCAGGCTGTCCCGTGGTGCTGATGACCTATGGATACAACCATGGTGAGCCCATTCAAAACACCCCCGCCTTGGCATGGTTAGATTCGCTGGATCAACTGCAATCATTGGGCATCAAAGAACTTCCTTAGCCAGTCCTTTGAAAGTTGACAGATCAGTTTGATTGCAAGGTGATCTTTGCGTCAGAGATCACTTTTTGCCACTCTTGGGTATCGGTCGCTAATTTTTTAGTGAAATCTGCCGGAGTGCCACCGATTCCGTCAATCCCCATTTTGGCCAGTTGCTCTTTTACCTGCGGGTCTTTGAGTACTTTGTTAAAAGAAGTATTCAGTTTATTGACAACAGACTGAGGCATGCCAGCAGGGCCAAAAACGCCAAACCAGGTCATAGAGATGAAACCCGGCAGTTGTTCACTGATGGCTGGTAACTCTTGTACCAAGGGCGAGCGATCGGGAGACGAAACGCCTAAAGCCCGCACCTTGCCGTCTTTGGCTTGTAGGTAGCCTGAAGAAAAACTATCGAACATGACATCTAATCGCCCAGCAATCAGGTCTGGCATGGCCAATGCAGTTCCTTTGTAGGGGACATGTGCCATCTTGATTCCAGACAAGGCTTGAAAACGCTCGCCAGATAGGTGCGGAATACCGCCATTTCCAGCCGATCCGTAATTCAATTTTCCAGGATTTTTCTTGGCAAACTCAATGAATTCTTTGACTGTTTTAGCTGGGGAGCTGACAGGAACAATCATGATGGAAGGCGACTGGGCCAGATAAATAACTGGACTGAAACTCTTGGTGGGGGAATAGGGCGTTTTGGGGTTCAAAAGCGGCCCAATGACGTGAGTGCTGTTGGTGGTTAAAACAATGGTGTAGCCATCAGGTTCAGCTTTTGCAACCGCATCAGCACCGATCATGCCGGCAGCGCCTGCGCGATTTTCAATAATGATGCTTTGTCCGAGGTCTTGGGAAACCTGCTGGGCAACGATTCGTGCGACGTTATCAGTTCCACCTGCAGGCGGAAAAGGGACTATCATTTTGATAGGACGAACGGGGTAATCTTGAGCAGTAGCAAGGCTAGTTGCAGTTAGCGAAAGCGCAAGCATTGAAAAGCACAGGAGTTTTTTCATTATTTCCTCTTTTTTGATGACGGATTTAGAGACTATCGTAATGTAAAAACACATCACGAAAAATGCAAAAGGAATTATTTTGACTTTGACACATGGCTCTTCAAGCGAATTTAGCATTGAAACTTCAACTCGGCCTACTTCTGATGTTGAACGTCAGAAAATATTAGCCAAGCCTGGTTTTGGCAAACATTTCACAGACCACATGGTTGCCATCGATTGGACTTTAGCAAACGGTTGGCACGCGCCACGCATCATCCCCTACGGACCTTTGATGCTCGACCCCGCTTCATTGGTGCTGCATTACGCACAAGCTATTTTTGAAGGGCTCAAAGCTTACCAACACGCTGACGGCTCGATCTGGGCCTTTAGACCTGAGCTCAATGCAGCCCGCTTTGCCAAGTCGGCAGAGCGTTTGGGCCTGCCAGAACTACCGAAAGAATTATTTCTTCAATCAATCCAACAACTTGTCGGTATCGACGCCAAGTGGCTTTCGCAAACACCGGAAACCAGCTTGTACTTGCGTCCCTTCATGATCGCCGATGAAAGTTTTTTAGGTGTTCGCGGCGCTGAAAAAGTTGCCTTTTATGTCATTGCAAGTCCAGCTGGTCCCTACTTTGAAAACGGTGTGTCATCTATTCCAATTTGGGTTTCTGCCCACCACTCTCGCGCATCCAAAGGCGGCACGGGCTACGCCAAGTGCGCTGGCAACTACGCAGGCTCATTGGCACCGCTTCAAGAAGCACGCAAAAATGGGTGTGCACAAGTTTTGTTTTTAGATGCACAACACGGGCAGTTCCTAGAAGAACTTGGCGGGATGAATGTTTTCGTTGTGTACAAAGATGGCTCGCTTGCAACCCCAGCCTTGAGCGACAGCATATTGGCGGGCGTGACACGTCAGAGCATCATCGAAATTGCAAAGGCTGATGGCCGCCGCGTTGACGAGCGTCAAATTGGTTTAGAGGAAGTGCGAACAGGGCTAGCCAATGGCGATATAACCGAGCTCTTCGCTTGCGGTACAGCAGCCGTTCTTTTTCCGATCAGTGTTCTCAAAAGCCACAGCTTTTCATACAGTATTCCGAATGCTGAAGCAGCCAAGGTCAGCCTGTCTCTGCGTCAGAAGCTAACAGACATTCAGTATGGCCGCGAAAAGAATAGCGGTAACTGGATGCGCAAATTGACATCCGTACACAACTGAACCTCAAGCTCCCTAGATTTCATTTGTATGAGGATATGACGATGACCGAAATCAATGAATTGGCCCCCACCGGAAAGCTGCGGGCTGGTATGAATTTAGGCAATAACTTGTTTACACGTCAAAGTGAGTCTGGGGAATTGCTTGGCGTTAGTGTTGACTTAATGCAAGAGTTAGCCAAACGCCTTGGTGTCTCATTAGAGTTGGTCGTTTACGAGCAGCCAGGTCAAGTTGCAGACGATGCCACCAAGGGTGTTTGGGACATTGCTATCCTCGCCATTGAGAAAACCAGAGCAAAGACCATTTCATTTTCTCCGGGCATGACCGAAATTGAAGCGGGTTATGTTGTTCACCAGAACTCAACTTTGAAGAGCACTGAAGAAGTAGATGCCAAGGGAATGAAAATTGCAGCGCCTGCAAAAGCAGGGTACGAACTTTATTTAACGAGCGCTTTGAAAAATGCAACGATTGTTCAAACAAAAAACTTTGCCGGTTCAATCCAGATATTCAATGAACATAAAGTTGATGCAATCGCCGGACTAAAGCCAAATCTCATTGAATCAATGCATAAATTTCCAGAAGGAAAGTTATTACAAGGCAAATTCATGACCGTCAATCATGGCTTTGCCATTGCACTCGGGAAGGCAGCGGCAAATGCCTATTTACAAAATTTCGTCAATGACTTGATTGAAACTGGCTTTGTCGCTAGCTCAATAGAAAAACATCAGATCAAAGGCTTGAAAGCAATCAGTGCTTGATTGACAATCTTGTCGCATCAAGGCGCAGCAGCGGGCTCCAACAATCGCACCGCAAAGGGGTTGCGCTGGCGGGTATCTATCGTCACATGCACTGCCCGCACGTCACTGGCACCAGGCACTTCCAGTCGGGTGAGTTGGGTGATTGGTTTTTTGTTCAGCTTAAAGGGCTGGTCAAAGCGGAAAACATGGCTGTCGCCGTGGATCAACAGCACCGGGATTTTGGATTGCGCCGCCAAGGGTAGCAAAGTCTCCCCAATGCTTGCGCGGAAACCAGAGTGCGCAGGGAAGTCTTCCCACAGGCTCTTGGATTCAAGCACGCTAGCTTGCATGGCCAGTACGATGGCTTTGGCCTGTGTCTGAGCGGCGCTTGCAAAGGCTTCACGTATCCAGGCGATGTTGGCTTTTTCACGTTCAAAAAATTCAGCCACGGCACGTGGGTCGCGTACTTCAAAGTTGTTGTTGCTGCCCACGATGTGCAGCGTGGCAAACACCACACCCTGATGAACCCAGCGCTGGTTTTCAACAAACTTGGCAAAGGCCGGTGTTGTCTCCGACTGGTTTAGAACAGGCAGTGGCTGCTTACCCAATGACAAACCAGGCTTGTAAAAAGTGGCGCGCAAAGCTTGTAGGCGCTCCAAGGGATCATGGCCACCATTGTTGGCGCGGTAGCAGTCGGTCCACTCGTTGTCGCCCGGTGTGAAGACCAGGGCGCTGTCAAATAAGCCAAAATGCCCGAGTTGCACTTGGGACTCTTCATCCGAGCACAGCGTAGAGCCCGATTTGAAATCACCGACGTGAATCGAAAAATGAGGACGTTCTTGATTGATAGAACGGATCAGCGATTTGTAGGGCGCATAGCCTTGTGCCGCTTGACCATAAGGCAAGTCACCCAAGGCTACAAAGCTAAAAGGCTGGGCCGCCACAACTTGCGCTGCGGTACACAAGAGCGCAACCATGCACCAGCGTTTGCAAAGAGAAAATGTGCTTATTTTCATTTGGTGTTTCCTTTTTCAAACCTTCATTCTTTGACATCTGTAAGTCAATTTCATGACAGGTTTGATTTGGCGAACCATGCATTTCTCATGCAAGCCTTAGTAGCTCAACTTTGCTCGGCAACACGCTCGAGTTTCTTACTTAATACCCAAGACAGCGCCAGGAACACAATCAGCATGACCATGCCGATACCAGAGAAAGCATCGTTTAATAGCTTTTCTGAGATTTGGCCAAACGCATGGCCAGCTGAAAGAACGACACCAGACCAAATTCCGGCCGCCACGAAATTGAACACCAGAAATGTCGGCCAGGAGAGACGTGACATTCCGAAGGCAAATCCAGCAACACCGCGAATTCCGTGAGGATAGCGATGCAACAAAATGAGCCATACATAGTAGCGATCTACCAACCGAACAACGATCTGAATGCTGCGTTGAAGCCTTGGAAAAGGTGAAAGCCATTGTGTACCGAAATAGCGTCCTATTCCGAAGCGGATCGTATCCCCCAAAAAACTGCCGGCCCAGACCACGGGAATAAGGGTGCCAAGATGAAGAGCCTCTGTACTGGAGGCATAACCGGCAAACAGAGTTAGCAACAGGCTGTGCGACGCAGCAAAAGCGAAGATGAGTCCGTAGGCCTCATCACCGTGTGTGCGCAACAATTCAAGGAACGAAGCTAGGTCTGTTGGAAAAATCAAGGATGAACCAGACAATAGAAAAGTTTGATGTTATCAAAGCTTTCTATTCTGTCCCGATTCATGATTGTGTAAAGGCGGAAAAAATCTAAGGAGACTAAGCTCGAAAAATCTCGCCTTTATTTGCGCCAAAAGTGTGAGCTGAACAAAACCAGCACCGACAGCAGCTCAAGTCGGCCTAGCAGCATTGCAAAACTCAAAACACCCAGCTGAAAGGGGCTCAGGCCGCCGTAATTGCCCGAGGGTCCGACCTCACCCAAGCCAGGACCGATGTTGTTGACGGTGGCAATCACGGCCGAAAATGCAGTCACAACATCCAAGCCACTGAGCAAGAGCAGCATGCTCAGACTCACTGTGACACCGCCATAAATGAGCATGAAGCCCAGCACCGCCGTCATGACCGACATAGGCATCACGGCACCGCCTAGCGTCACGGGGTTAATGACTCGGGGGTGGATGATGCGTACCAACTCGCGTCGGGCTTGCTTAACCAGCAAGACCATGCGCACCATCTTGATACCGCCGCCCGTGGAGCCCGCACACGTCGAAAAGCAGCCTAGAAACATCAACAAGATGGGTGCAAACACTGGCCACTGTGTGTAATCTGTGGCGGCATATCCGGTGGTGGTGGCCAAAGAAACGACATGGAAGGCACTGATTCGCAGGGCCTCCATGCCGTCGTCGTACACGCCATGAACCAACAACAAACCCATCACCAACAAAGTGGCTGCCAATAAAACAGCCAAGTAGGTTCGGATTTCCCGGTCGCTGCTGATGGGGGCAATGGAGCGGCTGCGCAGCACCACAAAGTAGCGCACAAAACTGATTCCCGCCAAGGTCATGAACACGATGGCCACCC
>CALAGS010000085.1 GCA_937891665.1 uncultured Burkholderiales bacterium
GGCCTCTTTAGACCACGACGGCCAACAATGGGCTGTGGTTTATCGGTCTGGAGAGTTGCATGCTTGAAGGCCGCAAACTCAGCCTAGAGATGCAGCGCGACAGCAACAGCCGCGTCTGGACAACTCTTTCTTTGCTCATCGGCATAGGCTGTGTGCTTCTGCTGGCCAGCCTTTGGATTGGCTTGTCCATTGCGCCACCCGCGCCCGACAAATCTCAAGACAACATGGCGCAGGCCCATGCCAAAGTTCTTGAAGGTGTTGAGAAATTAAAGAGTGGCTTGGCAGCCGATCAGGCCGTAACCCCAGAGCTGTTTGCTGAAATGGCGGCATGGATTCCAGTGCTAGATGGTTTTGCGCAAGCGTCAGCTAAGGCCACTCAGACCCAAGCCGATTCTCGCGATGTACAAATTTGGCCAGGCCGCGCCAATCTTATTTTGGACGACCTCAACACCCTCATCTTGGCCAAGGAGCCCACGCTCAATTTAATGCGCACTCGCGATAGTTTGAGTGCGCTGTACAAACCCAAGGGTCCTATTTCTCCTCAAGCATCAGCGCCGCTTTCAGCGTTTCGTGAGTTCAATGCAGGCGTAGCAGAGTGGGTCAAGCTCTCAACACCTAATGCCAGCCCCACCGCCAGTAGCAGCGCTAGCGCAAGTGTTGCTAAGCCTCCTGCAAGCTCTGTCCCAATCACTTGGAGCTTCGTTGCAGGTTCAAAAACGCCTGTGCGCCAAATCAATGCCCAAATGGATGCCTTGGAGGGTGAAGCCAAACTCAGCGACAGCGCCAATGCAGCACAAGCCAAGGCAGCTCAAACTCTTTTAACCGCTTTGAATGCCAACAACTTGATGCAAAGCATTCGCTCGACCGACGAACAAATGAGCAAAGTGTGGACGGCTCACGAGCGTTTGTTGGCGTCGCTAGAACAACTGCCACCCGTGCCTAAAGTCATTGTGGCGCCACCACCTTTTTCTTGGTCGCAATTGGCGTTTCCTGGCAATCCGGCAGAAGGCCTGATGGGTGCCATGGCTCTTCTAATCATTGGTCTTTCGGTGCTGTTAGCAACGCACATTTCTGGCCAGCAGCATTTGAAACTCATGTCGCAAAAATGGCTTTCGCTGACGCAACAATTAGAGAACACCTTGCGTGATGTCACTCAGCCTCTGGCTACTTCAATTGCCCAACAAGAAGAGCTGATTGCAGAATTCAACCGACTGCTTGAGCAGTCTAAGTTGCTGCAACAAACCATGAACACGCCCGTGGAATCGCCAGAAAAGTCTTTAGAAGATCAGGCATGGCGAACAACTGCCCGCATGCAGTCGGACTTGGAAAGTGAGCTCATGCTTTTGCGCGAAAAGCTCTTGAACATTCACCTGCAATTTTGCTCGGGTGCCACCCACGAAAACTTGGTGTACGACCTGGCCTTCACGGCCGAGGGCATTCAAACCGTGTTAACCACCGCCTCCGATTTGGGTCGCTCGTTTGCCCTGCTCAAAGAGCATTTGCATCAAACCGATGCTGTGGCCAACGACCAAGAAGTGGTGGCCATGATGGCGCAAATTTCGAATCTGAAAAATTCGGTCAAGCGCATGACCCAACAACTGCGCGACTTGTCTCACAAATTGCAAGTGGCCGTGGAAGATGTACCAGACGGCAAACGCTTTGAGACAGCCAATGCACAAAGAGTCAATGGAAAAGTCAAAGGGAGGCCCCATGGCAACCCATCAGTTTGACCATCTGTCTTTGGTGGTGTCCGATGCCGAGCTTAGCTTGCAGGGTTTAACTCGCAGCATTCAAGTAGGCTCTGTCGACATGCAACAGGGCGCTTTGTATGCACGCGATTTGTCGGGTGCATTGTCGGTGTTGGGCCTTGACACCGCAGCCAGCTTGGTAGAAGACGTGGCGCGGCAACTGACACTGGGGCAGCCCAGTGTTTTAGATGTCGCGCAAGGTTTGCTGCCCAACGTGGCCAGTGCTTTGAAGGACATTCAACTGGGGCAAATTCTGGAGCCCGATGCGCAGCTCAAAGTGTTTGGGCCTTGGGCTTCTAGGCTTCAAGTTTTGGTCTCGCGCGACACAGCATCGCTTAGCAGCTTTGAAGCTGTGGCGCCCAAGAGCGCCCAAGTGCAACTGCTAGGCCAAGGCGACCCTGGCTTTAAAGCCATGCGCATGAAAGGCCTGAGCCTGATTCAAAACGCGCGCATTGTGAACCAGCGCGACGACGAACGCACGGTGGTGCAAATGGACGCGCTGCTCAGTGAGTTGCAAGACTGGACTTTGCGTGTGGGCCAAGTGCCTTTGTCGCAGCTGTTTCCCCTATCGGCACAAGCCATGCAAGACGTTTGGCTCGATAGCCCTTTGCTGGAATTGCTAGACCCCCTAAGAGAATTGGGCGCACAAGCCGGCAGCATTCAAGCGCAGTCTAGAAGCCTGACCATTTACATGGATTGGCTGGGCTTGAACTTAAGCAACGAAGATTTTCAAAAGCTGGGGCAATGCATGGCGGCTGTGGCGGGCCATGCCAAGCGTTTGGCAGATGGCTACAGGTTGGTGTTTCCGTGCAGCCTTTCGCGCATGCGCATGACGCCCTATGTTCAAAATGGGGTGCGCTATGCGGTAGGTGCGGGGCAGTTCATTCAGTTTGACCCCCATGCCGATGGCACTGGCTTTGCAGGCCTGCTCACTTTGTGTTCAGGCCTTGCCAACCAAACCCTTCAGGTGGAGCGCGTGTTGCCTGCTCAAAATATGAACATCTTTGCAGTGCCGCCAGATATTCCCAAGCCAGAAGGCGTTTCAGGCGTGGCTTTGGATGCCATGGGCGAGATTTATTTTTGTTTGAGCATGGCTTGAAAATGGCCTAAGCGGCAAACTTATGCGTACTTTCTTATCTATTTTCTGTTTGGCTTTTTGCTTGGCTAGCCCCGCGCAAGCCGCATTAAGCGTACAGGCTGAAGAAGCCGTAAAACAGTTTCTAGACCAACACCCTTCTTTGGAGGGCCAAGAGTTCAGCATTCAGTGGGACCCTAGCAAGCTAGAGTTTCCAGCTTGTTCTAAAAAGCCAAGCGTGGAACTTTTAAGAAAAGACAAGGCTTGGGGCAAGCTGCTTTTGAATTTAAGGTGCGACACCGGCCGGGTTTGGGCCAGACCCGTTAGCCTTTATGTGTTGGTGAAAGGCCGGTATTTAGCGGCCGCCAAGCCCTTAAAGCGTGGGCAAGTTCTATCTCCCAGCGACTGGAAATGGGTAGATGGCGACTTGTCCAAGATGGGCGACAGCATGGTGGACAGCCCAGAATTGATCAAAAACATGGAGCTGAGCCGCCCTCAACAGGCTGGAAACGCCCTCCGACTAAACGATTTTCGTCAAATGTCCGTAATCAAATCGGGAGACCAAGTTCGGGTGGCCATTGTGGGCCGTGGATTTGGCATCGATGCGTCAGGACAAGCTCTGGCTGACGCGGCTTTGGGAGCTTCAGTTAAAGTACGTATTTCTGATGGCAAAATTATCCAAGGCACTGCTGTTTCGCAGGGCGTGGTTGAAGTTGTGATGGAATGAGGTAATCATGGTAATTAAAAACGACATTCGTGGATTGGCACAACCCAAGGCTCCTAGCCTTCCGGGCGGGCCCACTGCTACGTCTTTGCAACAACCTACCCCCAACAAAACCGAGCCAGCCGTTCGCATTGGTATTAGCGATGCAGCCGTGGCTGTGGCCGCGCAAAACAACGCCAGCACCAGCGCTGCAGTGAAAGCCCATGCCAGCGACAA
>CALAGS010000086.1 GCA_937891665.1 uncultured Burkholderiales bacterium
TTTTTTTCATAAATGCGCAAAATGGCACCATGCGCCACCACACAGTACAAACAATGGTTGGCCGCACTGGTGGTGGTCACAATCATTTCCCGATCGCCTTTGCTCAGGTGACTGGTGCGGCCCACGGACTCTGGCACCATGAGGGCGTCGTGGTAGGCAAAAAATGCTCGCCACTCTGCTGGGCGACGGGCAAAAGCCAAGAACACTTGCGGTACAAACCCAGCCTTTTCCTGGACTTCCAAAATTTTGGCGCGGATGTCTTCGGGCACATCTTTCAGCTCTGGCGCCGGATAGCGTTGGGTTTTGGGGCTAGCTGTTGCAAGCGAGGCAGGCGTGTTCATGGCAATCCTTGTCAGTTTTCTGATTCTAATCACCTATTACACTACTTACTTTTGAGAATTTCCCTCTTAGGAGTGCCCTGTGAACAAGATTTTCCCTTCTGCAGCCGAGGCGCTGAAAGGCGTCGTGGCAGATGGCCAATTGCTGGCCGTGGGTGGCTTCGGCCTCTGCGGTATTCCCGAAGCTTTGATTGAAGCTTTGCGCGACTCTGGTGTCAAAAATCTCACCGCTATTTCTAACAATGCGGGTGTCGATGGTTTTGGTTTGGGCAAGCTGCTTGAAACTCGCCAGATCAAAAAAATGATCTCTTCATATGTGGGGGAAAACAAAGAGTTCGAGCGTCAGTTCTTGGCGGGTGAACTTGAGTTGGAATTCACGCCTCAAGGTACCTTGGCAGAAAAGCTGCGCGCTGGCGGTGCAGGTATTCCCGCTTTCTTCACCAAAACGGGTGTGGGCACCGTGGTGGCAGATGGGAAAGAGTTGCGTGAGTTCGATGGTGAAACTTACGTCATGGAGCGATCGTTGGTACCAGATGTGTCATTGGTAAAAGCTTGGCGTGCCGACAAATCTGGCAACTTGCAATTCCGTCTAACAGCTCGCAACTTCAATCCCGCTGTGGCCATGGCTGGCAAGTTGTGCGTTGTGGAGGTGGAAGAGATTGTGGAAACAGGTGACATGATTCCTGACCATATTCATTTGCCCGGTATTTATGTTCACCGCTTGGTTCTTAATAAGCACCCTGAAAAGCGCATTGAGAAACGCACCATCACTGAGAAAGCAGGAGTCTAAGCATGAGCTGGAGTCAAGACCAAATGGCGGCCCGTGCCGCACACGAGCTGCAAGACGGCTTCTATGTCAATCTGGGCATTGGCATTCCCACTTTGGTGGCCAACCATGTGCCTAGCGACATTGAAGTGTGGCTGCAATCTGAAAACGGCATGTTGGGCATTGGCCCGTTTCCCACAGAAGATGAAGTCGATGCCGATCTTATCAACGCGGGCAAGCAAACCGTGACCACCATCAAGGGCACCTCTATTTTTGGCAGCCATGACAGCTTCGCCATGATTCGCGGTGGCAAAATTAATCTGTCCATTTTGGGCGCCATGCAGGTTAGCGAAAAAGGTGACCTGGCCAACTGGATGATTCCAGGCAAGATGGTCAAGGGGATGGGCGGCGCCATGGACTTGGTGGCTGGCGTGAAGCGCGTGATTATTTTGATGGAACATGTGGCCAAGAAAAAAGATGGCACCGAAGATTTGAAAATCTTGAGCCAGTGCACCTTGCCGTTGACAGGCGTGGGTGTGGTCGATCGCATCATCACCGATTTGGCAGTCATGGATGTTGTGCCTGAAGGCCTCAAAGTCATTGAGCTGGCGCCTGGCGTCACGCAAGAGTTTTTGCAAAGTAAAACGGGCTGTCATCTGATCTTCTAATGAAACAATTCAAAATTGCATGCATCCCAGGTGATGGCATTGGGCAGGAAGTCATTCCTGCTTCTCAAGTGGTGCTTGAGGCACTTGCCCAAGGACAAAGCCAGTTCAGTTTTGAATTCTCATCATTCGATTGGGGGGGTGATTACTACCGACAACATGGCGTCATGATGCCCGCTGATGGCCTCGATGCCCTGCGGCCCATGGATGCCATTTTGTTTGGTTCAGCAGGCGACCCCAATATTCCAGATCACATTACGCTATGGGGACTGCGCCTCAAAATTTGCCAAGGTTTTGATCAATACGCCAACGTGCGTCCCACACGCATTTTGCCGGGCATTGATGCCCCGTTAAAGCGATGCTCACCTGAGCAACTCAACTGGGTCATTGTTCGCGAAAACTCCGAAGGTGAGTATGCGGGTGTTGGCGGCAGAGCGCATCAAGGCCACCCAATTGAGGTGGCCACCGATGTCTCCATGATGACCCGCGTGGGCGTCCAACGCATCATGCGTTATGCCTTTAAGTTGGCGCAATCAAGGCCGCGCAAGTTGCTCACCGTGGTGACTAAATCAAATGCACAGCGTCATGCCATGGTCATGTGGGATGAAATTGCCAAAGAGGTGAGTGCCGAGTTTCCCGATGTGCATTGGGACAAAGAATTGGTGGATGCTTGTACGGCGCGCATGGTGAACCGTCCTGGAACTTTAGACACTTTGGTGGCCACTAATTTGCATGCCGATATTCTGAGCGATTTGGCTGCTGCCTTGGCTGGCAGCTTGGGCATTGCGCCCACGGGCAACATTGATCCTGAGCGTCGTTACCCCTCTATGTTCGAGCCCATTCACGGTTCCGCCTTTGACATTATGGGAAAAGGTCTCGCAAACCCTATTGGCAGTTTTTGGAGTTGTGTGATGATGCTGGAACACATCGGTTTGGATCAACAGGCCCAGCGTTTGATGCAGGCCATTGAGGCCGTGACTGCCAACCCCAAGTTGCACACACGTGACCTAGGCGGAGAGGCCACGACGCAACAAGTGACCGAGGCGGTGTGCAAGATGCTTAGGCATTAGAAAAATTAATCATGATCGAGATGCAGGAGACAAAATGGAAAAGAAAACAAAATTTTGGTTAAGTGCAGTGGGCCTCAGTTTGGCAACCCTCATGCCGCACCACGCAAATGCGCAAGTCATGCCTGCGTGCCCTGAGAAGAACGTCATGTATTGGCAAGCCTTCCCACCCGGCGGTGAGTCTGATTTGTCTGCAAGGCATCAGCAAGTGGTGCTCAAGAAGAAATGCGGCGCCATCGATACCATCATTCAATACAAAGCCGGTGCAGGCGGCGGCCTCATGTGGGCCCAAATGAACAACCTGCCAGGCGATGGCCTCAATGTGGTGGGCATCAATTTGCCGCACATTGTGTTTCAACCTATTGAAGGTGAAGTTCAATACAAAACGGCCGACATCACGCCTGTCTTTTGGTTCCATTACACCCCCGATGTGTTGGTGGTGCCTGAAAGCAGTCCTATTAAAAACTTCGCTGAGTTCATTGCTGCGGCCAAACAGTCGCCCGGCAAAATGAATTTGGGTGGCTCGGGCTTGAACTCCGCCAACCACGCTGCCCATGAGCGTTTGAACGCTGCCTTTGGCATCAAGAGCACCTACGTGCCTTACAAAGGAACGGGCGACATGTCCATGGCAGTTGTCGGTGCTCAAATTGATGGCGCGGTAACCTACACCCCGTTTGCCATTGCCAATCGCGGCAAAGTTCGCGCCTTGGCTGTGGCCATGGAGAAACGCCATCCTCTGATGCCAACTGTCCCCACCTTCAGAGAACTTGGCATCGACTGGGTTGACGGTGCCTATCGCGGCGTGGGCGTGCCAAGGTCAACCTCACCAGAGGCCCGCAAAAAATTGTCTGACATGTGGCTGGCCTTGAACAACGATGCTGAAATGAAAGAACTGGCAGCCAAGAGCGGCTTTGAGTTGGTCAACATTGGCACCGATCAAATGGACGCCTTCATGAAAGAGCGCATTGCTTTGTACATAGAAGGCGCCAAACGTTTGGGCTTGGGTAAGAAATAATTATTTCAAAATATCGCCCATGCACAAGTACTTCATCTCGAGGTACTCTTCCATACCGTGGTGTGAGCCTTCGCGGCCTAAGCCCGATTGCTTCACGCCGCCAAACGGCACGTGCTCGGTGGCAATGACACCCACATTGATACCCACCATGCCGTATTCCAAAGCTTCGCTAACCCGGAAAATTCGGCCTACATCGCGGCTGTAGAAATAGCTTGCCAAACCAAACTCTGTGTTGTTGGCAGCATCGATGGCCTCTTGTTCGGTTTTGAATTTAAAGACAGGTGCAAAGGGTCCAAAGGTTTCCTCACGCGCGCACAACATGTCTGAAGTGGCGTTGCCAATGACGGTAGGTTCGAAGAACTGGCCGTTCAATGCTTTGCCACCTGCCAACACGACGCCCCCTTTGGCTTTGGCGTCTTCCACGTGGCGTGTGACTTTTGCCAATGCGGCCGGTTCAATGAGCGGGCCTTGGACCACGCCTTCTTCAAAGCCATTGCCCACTTTCAGGGCTTTCACTTTGGCGGCAAACTTTTGCACAAATGCGTCGTACACCGACTCTTGCACATAGATGCGATTGGCGCACACGCACGTTTGACCTGCATTGCGGTATTTGCTGGCCATAGCACCTTCTACGGCGCTGTCGATGTCGGCATCGTCAAACACAATGAAGGGCGCGTTACCACCCAATTCAAGTGACAGTTTTTTCACAGTGGGCGCCGATTGCGCCATCAAAATTCGGCCCACTTCGGTGCTGCCGGTAAAGCTGATATGGCGAACAATGTCGCTTGAGCAGAAAACTTTGCCTGCGGCAATGCTGTTCTCTGAATCGGCGGTGAGCAAATTGATGACACCGGCTGGAATGCCTGCCCGAATGGCCAGCTCGCCTGCGGCCAAAGCTGTTAAGGGCGTCAGCTCGGCCGGCTTGATGACCACGGTGCAACCAGCCGCCAAAGCGGGCGCCACTTTGCGGGTGATCATGGCCAAGGGGAAGTTCCAAGGGGTGATGGCAGCGCAGACACCGATGGGTTGCTTGATCACAATCAGACGGCGCGTGTTGTCAAATTGGGGCAATGTTTCGCCATTGACGCGCTTGGCTTCTTCTGCATACCACTCGACAAAGCTGGCGCCGTACATCACTTCGCCTTTGGCTTCCGCCAAGGGTTTGCCTTGCTCGGCGGTCATGATGCGGCCTAAGTCTTCGACATTGGCCATGAGCAGGTCGTACCATTTGCGCAGCAAAACGCTGCGCTCTTTGCTGGTTTTGCCACGCCAGGCCGGAAGGGCGGCATTGGCTGCTGCAATGGCCTGTTCGGCTTCGGCGGCTCCCAAGTTGGCCACATCGGCCAGTTTGGCGCCTGTGGCGGGGTCATGAATGTCAAATCGGGTGCTACCTTTGACCCACTGGCCGTTGATCAAGGCGTCTGTTTTGAGGAGTGAAGGGTCTTTGAGCAGTGCCAAAGGGGATGTTTTCATGTCCATGGGGTCTCCTAGGGGTATGAGTGAAGGCTTGGAAGATGTACTGGCAATCTTATAATGGAAAGTTGAGCCCAGTTTGGCTTTATTTAAGATACCCCTGTCATGAGCACACCTGTTATTTCTGTTGCCGATATTCGCAAAACATTCCTAGACTTTTTTGCGTCCAAAGGTCATACCGTGGTGGCGTCCAGTCCCTTGGTCCCAGGCAACGACCCCACTTTGATGTTCACCAACTCTGGCATGGTTCAGTTCAAGGACGTGTTTCTGGGCGAGGACAAACGAAGTTATGTGCGTGCAACGTCTGTTCAAGCTTGTTTGCGTGCTGGCGGTAAGCACAACGATTTGGAAAACGTGGGTTACACCGCACGTCACCATACCTTCTTTGAAATGTTGGGCAATTGGAGCTTTGGTGATTATTTCAAACGAGACAGTTTGAAATGGGCCTTTGAATTGCTGACTCAAGTTTACAAATTGCCAGCTGAAAAATTATGGGCCACGGTCTACATCGAAGATGACGAAGCCTACGACATTTGGACCAAAGAAATTGGCCTCCCACCCGAGCGTGTCGTGCGTATTGGGGACAACAAAGGCGGACGCTACATGTCCGACAATTTCTGGATGATGGCGGATACCGGCCCCTGCGGCCCTTGCTCCGAAATTTTCTACGACCATGGCCCTGAAATTGCGGGCGGCCCTCCTGGCAGCCCCGAGCAAGACGGTGACCGTTACATTGAAATTTGGAACAACGTGTTTATGCAGTTTGACATGCAGCCAGATGGCAGCGTGAAGAATTTGCCTGCACCTTGCGTGGACACGGGCATGGGCCTTGAGCGTTTAGCCGCCATTCTGCAGCACGTTCACAGCAACTATGAAATCGATATTTTTGATGCATTGATCAAAGCAGCGGCGCGAGAAACTGGCTGTGCCGATTTGCAAAACAAATCTTTGCGCGTCATTGCGGATCACATTCGCGCTACAGCTTTCTTGGTCAGCGATGGCGTGGTGCCCAGCAACGAAGGTCGCGGTTATGTTCAGCGACGCATTGTGCGCCGTGCCATTCGCCACGGTTACAAGCTGGGCCAAAAGACGCCGTTCTTTCACAAGTTAATGCCTGACCTGGTCAAGCTGATGGGTGAAGCCTATCCCAGTTTGGCGTCTCAAGAAAAGCGCATTACCGATATTTTGAAAGCCGAAGAAGAGCGCTTTTATGAAACGCTTGAAGTGGGTATGCAAATCTTGGATGCAGCGCTTGAAGGCGGCGCCAAAGTGTTGTCAGGCGAAGTGGCATTTAAATTGCACGATACCTACGGTTTCCCCTTGGACTTGTCGGCTGACGTTTGCCGCGAGCGCAATTTAAGTGTCGACGAAGCTGGCTTTACAGCGGCTATGGAGCGACAAAAGGCTCAAGCCCGTGCGGCTGGTAAATTCAAAATGGACCGCGCCCTGGAATACTCCGGTGCAGGCAATCACTTCGTGGGTTACGACGACTTGCAAGTCACTGCCAAAGTGCTGGCGCTGTATGTCGATGGTGTACCTGCTTCAGAACTCAAAGCAGGTCAAAGCGGTGTGGTGGTTTTGGACACCACACCTTTTTACGCAGAGTCTGGCGGTCAAGTGGGTGATCAAGGTTTGTTGCAAACGGCTGGTGCCAAATTTGAAGTCGAAGACACTTTGAAAATCAAAGCCGATGTGTTTGGTCATCACGGCATGTTGCTTGAAGGCAGCCTGAAAGTGGGCGATGCCGTTCAAGCGCAGGTCAACACCGACTTGCGTGCAGCTACTGTGCGCAATCACTCCGCCACACATTTGATGCACAAAGCCTTGCGTGAAGTGCTGGGCGACCATGTGCAGCAAAAAGGCTCTTTGGTGAATGCTGAGCGCACGCGCTTTGACTTTGCACACAACGCCCCAGTGACAGACGAACAAATTTTGGCCATTGAAGCCAAAGTGAACGAAGAAATTTGGGCCAATCCGGCAACGCAAGCACGCGTGATGGACATTGAGTCTGCTCAGAAAACTGGCGCCATGATGTTGTTTGGTGAGAAGTATGGCGAGACTGTTCGGGTGCTTGATATCGGCTCCAGCAGAGAGCTGTGCGGTGGTGTTCACGTGCACCGCACGGGCGACATTGGCTTGTTTAAAGTGGTGGCTGAAAGTGGCGTGGCTGCTGGCGTGCGGCGCATTGAAGCTGTAACGGGTGGCAATGCCTTGGCTTATTTGCAGTCTTTGGAAGCCACTGTGTCCAAAGCGGCTGGCAGCCTGAAAGCATCGCCTGCCGAATTGAACAGCCGCATTGCACAAGTCTTGGACCAAGTGAAATCCTTGGAAAAAGAAATGGCTGCGCTGAAGGGTAAATTAGCCTCTTCACAAGGCGATGAATTGATGACGCAAGCAGCCGATGTGAAGGGTGTCAAAGTGTTGGCCGCGTTGCTTCCTGGCGCAGACGCAAAGACATTGCGAGACACCATGGACAAGTTGAAAGACAAACTGAAAACTGCTGTTGTTGTGTTGGCCGCGGTGGACGGGGATAAAGTTCAATTGGCCGCAGGTGTTACGTCCGATACCACTGGCAAAGTGAAAGCAGGTGAGTTGGTCAACTTTGTGGCTCAGCAAGTGGGTGGCAAAGGTGGTGGTAAGCCAGACATGGCCATGGCGGGTGGAACGGATGCCACACATCTGGATGCGGCCTTGAACAGTGTGCGGGCTTGGGTGACTGAGCGTTTGTAATTTTGATCTTTAGGCATTCAATTGCCTTAAGCTTTCAAAGCTTCTCGATGAGCCGGTAACAGGATCTTTGAACGCTATTGTTTGTGCTAACAGCTGTAAAGGGGCACTGAATTCACCGAGATCATCGGCGTGAATCAACACCTTCGGATAAAACTGATCGTTTATCAATGGCAGGCCTAAGGAATTCATGTGTACGCGCAATTGATGTCGTTGTCCTGTCAATGGTTTCAAAAGATATCTGGCAAGAGAGGTTGATTGAGTTTGGTTTTGATTGGCCGAGCCTGTGTCGATAACAAACTTCTCCACACAATCAATCCAAGTTTCACTGTTGAATTCTGAAGAATCTAGCTGCGCATGACTGGCAACTTCTCGCATCCTAAAAAACTGTGAGTCTTCCTCCATCATGCTTCGATAGACAAGTGGAAACTGCAGATTTAAATGGGATGTTTCCGGCGCTCCCGCAATGGCTACATAGGTTTTTTCAACTTGCCGCAACCTGAACAACTCTTGATAAGCATTTCGATCCTGTTCGCGCACACTGAACACCACTAAGCCCGCAGTTTCCCGGTCGATTCGGTGCACTGGAGATAGTTTTGGCAAGTTCAATTCCTGCTTTAGTTGCACCAACAAGCTTTGCTGAACATAGCGGCCACCGGGTGTGACTGGCATAAAGTGCGGCTTGTCCGCTACCACCAAATAATCGTCCTGAAAAATGACGTTGGCCTTGAATGGCAATTCGGGCTCATTGCGAATGTTGCGGTAGTAGTGGAGATGCGACTCTTTAAGCAGACTATCTTGCGGAGCCATCACGCGCCCAGCCGCACTCAGAATTTCCTGAGCTTCAAATCGCGAAAGCCATTCTTCTCGTGCAATAGCACTGAACTTGGCAGTTAAAAAATCAATCGCAGAAAGCGTGGTGTTGGCAGGAACGCCAACTGTGCTAGGCCCAACACCGTTGATAACGGGCGGCTTAAACGCGTTGGAAGACGACATCCCACACACCATGCCCCAATTTCAAACCGCGATTTTCAAACTTGGTGAGAGGGCGATAGTCTGGCTTGACGGCATAACCCCCTTGATCATTGGCCGCTGTATTTTGCAGCAAAGGCTCTGCACTGAGGACTTCCAAAATTTGCACTGCATATGGCTCCCAATCGGTAGCGCAATGAATGTAGGCACCAGGTTTGAGACGTGCAGCCAACTTTGCAATCAAAGGTGCTTGAATAAGTCGGCGTTTGTTGTGACGTGACTTGTGCCAAGGGTCTGGAAAGAAAATGTGCACGCCGTCCAAGGAAGCCAATGGCAGCATGTTGTCGACCACCTCTACAGCATCATGCTGCAAAATGCGAATGTTTTGAATGTCTTGCTCGCCAATGCGCTTGAGCAATGCGCCTACGCCGGGTTCATGCACTTCGCAGCATAAAAAGAAATCGCTGGGGCGAACCTTGGCAATGTGTGCGGTGGCTTCACCCATGCCAAAACCAATTTCCAAAATGACTGGGCCGGTGGTTGCATCTTGTCCATTCAGTCCAAACGCTTTGACCATGTTCAACGGCTCTGGCGCATAGGTCAATAAAAACTGAGGGCCCCAAACTTCAAAGGCTTTAGCTTGCCCGGTGGTCGTGCGGCCAGCACGTTTCACAAAGCTTTTGATATTTTTAGGATAGGCGACCGAGGCCGGCGCTTGATTGGCAGAGTCAGAAGTCATGCGTTGATTTTAAGGGCTAGCGCTCAAGTACTTCTGTGTCCATTCCTGTGTCCAAGTACTCAGGGCTTGATCAAGGTCTGCTGAATCACAAGAATGAAGCTTCAGGGTGCTCAAACCCAAGGTGCTTGCCGCTGTCTGCAAGGCCAAGCAAACAGCCCTTGGCGAACTTAAATCCAAAGCTTTGGCATCATTTTGTTTGGATAACTTTTCACCGTTGACACCCAAAACCAATGGCGTGTGAAGGTATTGCGGATGTTCAAGCCCCAATGCTTCTTGTAACAAATACTGCCGCGCAGTGTTGTCAGTGAGGTCTTCTCCTCGCACAACATGCGTGATGCTTTGCGCGGCATCATCAACGACCACTGCCAATTGATAAGCCCACAAACCGTCGGCCCGCTTTAAGACAAAGTCGCCCACTTCTTCTTGAACATTTTGAACCTGAGATCCCAGCCGACGATCGATCCAATGCACTTGAGGGCTACCTCGAATATGGCTCCATTGAGTGACATTGAAACGCCAAGCTCTGGCAGGCTTGCCATCCAAACCGTTTCTGCAAGTGCCCGGATAGACCGCAGATTTGTGCCTCTCCAAGCTCAAACCTAAAGACACTTGTTGCTCTTCAATTTCTTTGCGCGTGCATGCGCATGGGTATGCCAAGCCTTTGGCAATGAGTTGATTGAGTGCTTGTTGGTAGATGTCGTTGCGCTTTGATTGGTAGATCACTTCGCCATCTGAATGCAATCTACACAAGGACAATTGTTGAAGGATTTTGGCAGCCGCACCGTCGACACAACGTGGCCCGTCCACGTCTTCCATGCGGACCCACCATTCGCCTTGCAATGACCTCGCATCGAGCCAACTGGCCAGTGCCGCTACCAACGAGCCAGCGTGCAATTCACCCGTGGGAGAAGGGGCAAATCTACCGCGAATCATTCAAATTAAAGTGCATCGAGCGCCAGTTCCAAGCCAGAAATGAACGCGTCTTCCACACGGTGCCCAATACACCAATCGCCGCACACACCGATACCTTGTTTTTTACTTAGCATGTGTGTGACGCCCAAGGGTTTCAGAGTTTTGGCGTAACGCCAGCAGTGAACTTCTGCGTGCGCGGGTGTGGCGCGAATGCCTGTGATCTCAGAAAATGCTTTGAGCAATTTGGCTTTCACTCGATCGGGTGCATCTTCCAAATGTTCTTGCGACCAGGCTGCACTTGCTTGCACAGTCCAGCGCTCTACCTGTTCGCGTCCTGGTTTGGACGATTCACGAGCCAACCACGCGACGCGGTGGTGCACGCTGCGAGCAGCATTCCACTGTGGACCCAAGGTGATAAGGCCAGGTTGAGCTGCATTGGGAAAAGCCACCATGAGGGTCCAGCAAGGGGCCACTTGTACCTTGCTCAAATCGGATGCGCTTTCCATTTTGATTTTGGAGGTGCGCAAGAGGTCAATGGCCTGATCTGATGGGATGGCCAGCAAAACTTGATCGAATCCGCTGAAGACCGACTGAGCTCCTTCGGGTTCTTCGCTGTGCAGTTGCCAAAGTTCGGGGTGCAAGGTGTCACGTTCAATTTTGAACACCTTCGATTCAAAGTGAATGGTGTCGGTTTGCACCAAAGGCTGAGCCCAAGCTTTGACCAAGGCGTTCATGCCAGGTGAGGCAACCCAGTGTTTGTCATGGGTGTTGCGCGCAGCTTCCACCACGCGGCCCATAGCGTCCAATACACGAACGGCATTGGCGCTCCAAGGTTTGCAAATGTTGGGTGTGGTGGCCAAAGCTTGCGCAAAGCGCGGGTCACGTACTGTGAAATATTGCGCACCGTGATCGAAGCTGCCATAGTTGGACGAGCGGGTGGAAATTCGGCCACTGGCGCCTTTGCTTTTTTCGAAAACAGTGACGCGGTGGCCAGCTTGCATCAAGGTGCGAGCGCAGGCAATGCCCGCCATGCCGGCACCAATGACCGCAAAATTTTGAACTGGTTTTGTCTGAGTGTTTGTTTTTGTCATGGGGCTACTCTACACGCGATGGTGGGGTTGGAGCAATGCTTGTTTGGTTCTGTCTTGATTCAACTGTAACAACCACCAACTTAATGCATGGCCGATGTTTTTGCCATGGGGATTTCGCCAAGCATATTCCACTTGGCTGATGCGCTGAACGCGACTGACTTTTTTGGCGACCAGGCGGCCAGAGTCCAAATAGGGTTTGGCCAAGCTTTCGGGCAAGAACCCGCCCCCCAAGCCTCTGAGTTGTGCCTCCAATTTGCTGGGCATGTCGGGCACCGTTAAAACGTCTTGGCCGCCTAATAAGCCTATGGTGACCCCTTCGCCGCGCGGCACAGAGTCTGCCACGGCCACGGCGCGGTGTTGCTGAATCAGGGCGTCGCTAAGAGGCTCGGGCGCATTGGCTAAGGGGTGGTGCGGCGCCACGGCATAGACAAAACTGACTTGACCCAAGCTTTCATGCAAGAGTTCTGCGTGGCTGCCGGGCGTCATGAAAACACCCATGGCCAAGTCGGCTTGGCCTGATTTGAGGGCGGCCAAGGTGCCCGAAAGGGTTTCGTAGCGGATTCGCAGCCTTGTGGGAGGCTTCTGGGCCAGAAAGCCTTCGCACAATTCCATGACCACCGACCTAGAAATGATGCTGTCAACCGCCACCGTGAATACAGACTCCCAACCGGTGGCCACACGCTTCACTCGGTTGGCGAGCGCATCCACATCTTGAAGCAGGCGTTTGGCTTCCCTGAGCAATTCCTTGCCAGCCTCGGTGGGCTTGACTTGTCGGCTGCTTCGGTCAAACAGGAGCACATCAAGAGCGTCTTCAATTTGCCGGATTCGGTAGGTGAGAGCGCTGGGTACCAAGCCGCGTTGCCTTGCCGCTGCTGCGAAACTGCCGGTTTCTTCAATGGCCAGCAATAGGCTGAGGGCATCGGGGGTCAGCAGGTCACGTGAAGGGCTTGGCATTTTTAAATTCAAATAATTTGAATGATAACAACAAATTTTTAACTCTATGTTGAAACCATTGCAATTTAAAGTTCAAGCTTCGAATCTTCAAACCCTTGAGGCACTCAATGATCCAAATTCGCCGTTCCGCTGAGCGTGGCTATGCCGACCATGGCTGGCTTAAATCTTTTCACAGCTTTTCATTTGCGGGCTATTACGACCCTGCCTTCATGGGCTGGGGCAACTTGCGTGTGATCAACGAGGACCGAATTGCACCTGGTACGGGATTTGGCACCCATGGTCACAAGGACATGGAAATCATCAGCTACGTTATGTCTGGCAATTTGGCCCACAAGGACAACATGGGCAACGTCAAGGGCATTCCCCCAGGTGATGTGCAGCGCATGAGCGCAGGCAAGGGCGTGATGCACAGCGAGTTCAATCATGCTGAGGGGCAGGCCACGCACTTCTTCCAAATATGGATTGAGCCCAATGTGCTGGGCATTGAGCCGGGCTATGAGCAAAAGACCGTGCCACAAACCAGCAAGCGCGGTGTCTTGAAGGTGGTGGCATCGCCTCAGGGCGAGGGTGATGCTGTGAAGATTTCTGCCGATGCCACTTTGTATGCTGGGTTGTTGGATGGCGCCGAGCGTGCTGCCATTGCATTGAATCCTGCGCGCAAAGCTTATGTGCACCTCATTCGCGGTGAATTGCAAGTAAATGGGCAGGCCTTGAAGGGTGGCGATGCAGCGCTCATGCAAGCCGAAACGAATCTTGAACTGACCCATGGCGTCGATGCCGAGGTCTTGGTTTTTGACTTGGCTTCTCAATGATTGAGAAGCTGTAATTTTTTATTTCTTTAGGAGTACTCTCATGGCTAAAACAGTCGTTATTTATCACTCAGGCTATGGTCACACACAACGTGTGGCTCAATTTGTGGCTCAAGGCGCCAATGCGGCTTTGATTGCCATCGATGCCGACGGCAACATTACCGATGCTGACTGGGAAACCTTGGATGCCGCTGACGCCATCATTTTTGGTTCACCCACATACATGGGCATGGCCTCTTGGCAGTTCAAGAAATTTGCAGATGCATCCTCTAAGCGCTGGTTCACTTCGGCATGGAAAGACAAAGTGGCCGGTGGTTTCACCATTTCTGCCAGTCCCAGTGGCGATAAATTGTCCACGCTTCAGTACTTCATTACGCTGGCCATGCAGCAAGCCATGATTTGGGTGGGTCAGCCTTCATTGAATGACGGCACCGTCAACCGCATTGGCTCTAACTCGGGTGTGATGGCGCAAGTCGGACCTACAAGCCCTGCGGAAGAAATTCCACAAGGCGACTTGGACACGGCCAAAGCCTATGGAGAGCGCGTGGCTGCAATGGCCGCTAAATTGCGCAGCTAATTTTTGTGCAGCCTGCTTGGCTGCTCGGCATGAAATTTTGAAGCCCTTCAGTGGGCTTCAATACTTTTGGGCTTCAAACTTTCTAATTCGATGTCGACAGCGCGGCGCTCGTCAAACACGAAGCAGCCGCCTTCGTAGTGCGTGCCGTCGGTTTCTTCAAAGTATTTCAAAATACCGCCCTCTAACTGATAAGTGTGGGGGAGGCCGTTTTGCTGCATGAAAATGGCTGCTTTTTCGCAGCGAATGCCACCCGTACAAAAACTGATGATGGTTTTGTCTTGCAGTTCATGTTTGTGAGCCATGAGGGCAGCAGGAAATTCAGTGAACTTGCTTAAACGCCAATCAATGGCGCCCTTGAAAGTGCCTTCGTCTACTTCGTAGTCATTGCGGGTGTCCAGAATGACGACAGGCCTGCCGTTGTCGTCAAAACCCTGATCTAGCCAGCGTTTGGCTGTGGCAGGTGTGACCGCTGGCGCCCGGCCCTCTGCAGGGCGAATGGTGGGGTGGTTCATCCGAATGATTTCACCCTTGACCTTGACCAGCATTTTTTTGAAAGGTGGCTCTTCAGACCAACTTTCTTTGGGCTTGATGTCAGAAAACCTAGGATCTGTGTGGAGTTCAGAAACAAAACCTCTGACAGCCTCGGCGTGGCCTGCCAAAAATAAATTAATCCCCTCTGAAGCAAGCAAAATAGTGCCTTTTAGCGCCAGCTTCAAGCTCCGCGCAAGCAGCAGCGGGCGCAGTTCTTCCGCGTCCGGCAGCGGGACGAACTTATAGCTAGAAATATTCAGAATTTTGTTCACCCCCCTATTGTAGAAAACATCCAAAGCAGCTTCTACAATGAGCTTATGTTTGTTCATTTACGCCTCCACACCGAGTTCTCCATCGTCGATTCCACTTGTCGCATTGACGATGTGGTGGAGGCGGCGGCTGAAGATCAGCAGCCAGCCTTGGCCATCACAGATTTAAGCAATTTGTTTGGGGCTATCAAGTTCTACAAGGCGGCACGTTCTAAGGGTGTGCAGCCCATTTTGGGCGCCGAAATTTTCCTCGAAGGCTTGGGTGTAGATCCGCTGGCCTTGTCTAGGGTCATGCTGCTTGTTCAAAGTTCACAGGGCTATTTGAACCTGTCGGAATTGCTTGCGCGCGCCTGGACGCAAAACATGGTGAAGAACAATGCCGTGATTAAGTTGGCTTGGCTGCAAGAATTGTCAGAAGGCTTGATTCTTTTGTCTGGCGCCCAAGCTGGGCCTGTGGGTCAGGCTTTGATGCAGGGCGACAGCTCGCGCGCTGCCGAAATTGCATTGCAACTGGCGTCCATTTTTACGCATCGTTTTTATTTGGAACTGCAGCGCGCAGGACGACCCGAAGACAATGCCCATGTGGTGGCCACCGTCAAGTTGGCTTCTAGGTTGAGCTTGCCTGTGGTGGCTACGCACCCCGTTCAGTTTTTGACAGAAGACGATTACGAATCGCACGAAGCGCGGGTGTGTATTTCTGAAGGCGAAATTTTGGGCAATCAGCGCCGTGTTCGAAAGTTCACGCGTGATCAATATTTCAAGTCCGCTGCCGAAATGCAAGCCTTGTTTGCCGATGTACCCAGCGCCTTGTCCAACTCGGTTGAAATTGCCAAACGCTGTAATTTGACTTTGGTTTTGGGCAAACCACAGTTGCCCAATTACCCGACACCCCTCACCGATGGCAAGCCTATGCCTATCGAGGATTATTTCCGCTTGTTGTCGGTAGAAGGCTTGGAAGAGCGTTTGGTGCATTTGTACCCCGACGCCACCAAGCGTGAGATTGAACGCCCCCGCTATGCCGAGCGCTTGGAATTTGAGATCAATACCATCTTGAACATGGGCTTCCCTGGTTATTTCTTGATCGTGGGAGACTTCATCAATTGGGCTAAAAAGAATGGCTGTCCAGTTGGCCCAGGTCGGGGTTCCGGTGCCGGTTCCTTGGTGGCCTATTCTTTGAAAATTACCGACCTCGATCCGCTCCAATACAACTTGCTGTTTGAGCGTTTCTTGAACCCTGAGCGGGTGTCCATGCCCGACTTTGACATTGATTTTTGCCAAGCCAATCGCGATCGCGTGATTGACTACGTCAAAGACAAATACGGCCGTGATGCCGTCAGCCAAATTGTCACCTTTGGCACCATGGCTGCGCGAGCCGCCATACGTGACGTGGGCCGTGTACTTGATATGAGTTACATGTTCTGCGATGGTATTAGCAAGCTCATTCCCAACAAGCCAGGCCAGCACATCACCATTGATGGCGCTATCAAGGCTGAGCCTATTTTGGCCGAGCGCTTAGACAAAGAAGACGATGTCAAAACTTTGTTGGCGCTGGCTCAAAAACTAGAAGGCATGACCCGCAACGTAGGTATGCACGCTGGCGGTGTGCTTATTGCGCCAGGCAAGCTCACAGACTTTTGTCCTTTGTACCAACAGCCAGGTAGCACTTCGGCAGTCAGCCAGTACGACAAAGACGATGTAGAAGCCATTGGCTTGGTGAAGTTTGACTTCTTGGGCTTGGCCACCTTGACCATTTTGGAGTTGGCACGCGACATGATTGTGAAGCGTCACAAAGGCCAAGAGAATTTTGCATTTGAGAATATTCAGCTTGATGATGCTGCCACCTACAAGCTGTTTGCCGATGGCCGCACCGAGTCTGTGTTTCAGTTTGAAAGTCGCGGCATGCAGGGCATGCTTAAAGATGCACGACCTTCCCGCTTGGAAGACTTGATTGCTTTAAACGCCCTGTACCGTCCGGGCCCCATGGATTTGATCCCCAGTTTTGTGGCGCGCAAACACGGCCGAGAAGTGGTGGAATATCCGCACCCCTTGGTTGAAAAAGTGCTGTCTGAAACCTACGGCATCATGGTCTACCAAGAGCAGGTGATGCAAACCGCGCAGGTGCTGGGAGGCTACAGTTTGGGTGGAGCCGATTTGTTGCGCCGCGCCATGGGTAAGAAAAAAGCCGAAGAGATGGCCGAGCATCGCGAAATTTTTCGCAAAGGTGCTGGCGTCAATGGCTTGAGCGAAGAAAAGGCCGACGAAGTTTTTGACTTGATGGAAAAGTTTGCAGGCTACGGTTTTAACAAATCACACGCAGCGGCTTATTCATTGTTGGCGTATCACACGGGGTGGCTCAAGGTTCATTTCACGGCGGAGTTTTTCTGCGCCAACATGACCATTGAAATGGACGATACTGACAAGCTCAAGGTCTTGTTTGAAGATGCCTTGAAGTTTGGCATCAGCTTTGATCCACCCGATGTCAATCGCGGCACGCACCGTTTTGAGCCAGTGTCCGACAAAGTCATTCGCTATGGTTTGGGTGCCATCAAGGGCACAGGCCAACAAGCCATTGATGCCATCGTGAAAGCGCGCGAAGAGGGTGGCCCTTTCACCAGTTTGTATGATTTTTGCGTGCGCGTTGATCGCAGTCGTTTAAATAAACGCACAGTGGAGGCGTTGGTCAAGTCCGGTGCCTTTGATTCTTTACAACGCAACCGTGCTTCATTGGCTGCTTCTATTGACCGTGCGTTTGATTTTTCTACTGCCACTGTGGCCAACGCCAATCAGGGCGGCTTGTTCGACATGATGGGTGATGATGCTCATGGCTCTAGCACGCAAGAACCGGAATTGGTGGACATGCTGCCTTGGGGTGTGAAAGAACAACTCACCAATGAAAAAACGGCCGTAGGTTTTTACTTGTCGGGCCATTTGTTTGATGCGGTGGAGCGCGAAGTTCGTTTGTTCGCCAAGCGCAAAATTGACGACCTGATTGACAGCCGAGAGCCACAATTGCTGGCTGGCATTGTGAGCGATTTGCGCATCATCAATGGCCAACGTGGCAAACTGGCCATTTTTAAGTTGGACGACAAAAGCGCTGTCATGGAAGCCACGGCCGATGAGGCCATGATCAATGCCAACCGCCATTTGCTCAAAGACGATGAGTTGGTCATTGTGATGGCCAAGATGCAAGCCGATCGTTTCTCTGGCGGCTATCGTCTGTCGATTCAACAGGTTTGGGATTTGCCATCCGCTCGTTGCCGCTTTGGCAAGTTCTTGCGCGTGTCCGTGAATGGCCGCGCACCTGAAGTCGCACGCATGGTGAAAGACTTTCCACCCCAGCGCGAAATGACAGAGCAGGGCGAATTGCTAAGAGGATTACCAGTGCGCTTGAAGTTGGAGCGTCGGGACGACAAAGTAGCTGCGGCGGCTGAACTGCTGCTCGGTGAACAAGCCAAGTTTTTCCCCAGCGATGCAGCCCTCTCAAGCTGGATAGCCCAAGCCGATCAGGGTAAAGCAGAAATCGTCTACGAA
>CALAGS010000087.1 GCA_937891665.1 uncultured Burkholderiales bacterium
GAAAGAATTAGGTTTATGGGCTTAATTTCATCCAGTGGTATTGGTATTTGAAAAAACCACAAGGCACGCTCATGCAAACTTTGGACGCATTGAACAAACGATTTGGCCGCGGCGCCGTCAAGGTATCCACACAAGGGGCCTACAGCGGGTGGCAGATGCGGCAAGAAAGACGATCGCCGAACTACACTACGGACTGGGCAGAGGTACCGGTGGTTTAAAAATTCGAGCCCTTACTCTCTAAAAAAGCAAGCAGTTGGCTAGCCGCAGGCGTCAGGTCGGCTTCACTGCGAAAACAAACTACAAACTGTCGTTTGGCCCAATCGTTCAAAAGCTTCACCGTTTTCACCTCCCCTGCTTTTGCATGGATGGCTGCTACTTCATTGGGCACCACGCTCACCCCTAGATTGGCGCCCACCACGCGAAAAGCGCCGTCGAAGTTGGACACAATGACGCGGTAGTTAACATGTTGACCCGCTTTGGCGGCGATCTTTTGCAGCATGGTGTGTACAGCAGTAGCCGGTGGCAAGCCCACATGTTCAAACGCAAGTGTGTCTTCAAACATGATTGATTTTTTTCGAGCCAAGGGGTGATCAGGGTGCACTGCCAGCACCAATCTGTCATGCCGGTAAATTTTGCAATGGAGTCCTGTCAAATCAAAGTTACCCCACAACACACCCAACGGGGCTTGCCCTCCGCGCACCATGGCCACAATCTCAGAGGACAAGCGCTCTTCCAAATTCACCTTGATGTGGGCGTGCGCAGGTTCTTTCATGAACTGCGTTAAATCGTCTAACAAAGACTCAGCAATGACCGATGTGCTAGCCGCCAAACGCACCTGTCCCTGAACACCGCCTTTGTAGGCAAGCATGTCACTTTCGATGCGGTCCATGGTGAGCATCAAAGTGCGAGCATGTTCAATGAGCGTATGCCCCACCGCTGTGAGTTCAATGCCGCGACGCCCCCGGAGGAGCAAGGTATGCCCCAGCACAGCTTCCAGTTGCGCAATACGTTTACTGATAGCACTGGGTTCAATGTGCGCCTGCGCCGCTGCGGCTTTGATGCTGCCTTGATCGCATACGGCTACCAAAAGACGAAGTGTTTTCAGGTCTAAATCGCGCATAGGCCTCTTTCAAAAATCTCAACCCTTAAGTTCCAAAATGGAATTTAACCATGAAAAATCATCACTTGATGTTTCATTAGGAATTCATGAAACTCACTCTTCCTGATACGTTTTCTCTTGATTGGACCCAGCCTCATGCTAATTCTGCCGGCCACCGCTGTCATTCGTGAAGTGGGTTTGCGCGATGGTTTACAAAGCATTCAAACCATTTTGACAACAGCGCAGAAAATTGAATGGCTCACCAAGGCGTATGCAGCAGGTCAACGCGAAATTGAAGTGGGCTCATTCGTACCTCCCAAACTCATGCCGCAACTGGCCGACACCTGGGATGTACTGGCGTTTGCAAAAACACTGCCAGGGCTGCTGGCATCTGTGTTGGTGCCTAACTTAAAGGGTGCAGAACGCGCCCTGGAAGGCAAGGCTGACTTGATGGTGCTGCCGCTGTCGGCAAGCCATGCGCACAGTCTAGCCAATTTACGCAAAAGACCCGACGAGGTGGTGCAAGAGCTGGCCCGCATTCGTGCAGCGCGCGATGCCTCTGGGCAAAAAACAATCATTGAAGGTGGCGTTGGCACAGCCTTTGGCTGTACCTTACAAGGCGAAGTGCGGCCCGAAGAAGTATTGCGTCTCATGCAATCTTTACTGGACGCAGGCGCCGACCGCGTGAGCTTGGCCGACACCGTAGGTTACGCCGACCCATACAGCGTGAGTGTGCTGATTGAGAAAGCCTTGCGTATTGCGGGTGACAAATTTTGCTGCGGCCATTTTCATGACACACGTGGCCTGGCCTTAGCCAACGCATATGCAGCCCTCAGCTTAGGCGTTCAGCGTTTTGACGCCTCTTTAGCTGGCATTGGTGGCTGCCCTCATGCGCCAGGCGCAAGCGGTAATGCATCCACTGAAGATTTGGCATTCATGCTGGAAGCCTCCGGCGTTAAAACAAGTATCAACATTCCACAACTGCTTGCATTGCGCCAGCAAGTCGCGAACTGGTTGATAGGCGAGCAAACACATGGCACTTTATGGCGAGCAGGTTTGCCGAAAAACTTCAAACCAGCAGCGTGATCAACGCAAGCATCACCTCATTGATAAGAAATTACACGATGCACAAAGAATATAAAGGTCTCCCTCTTGAAGGCGTTCGGGTGGTGGAGTTCACCCACATGGTCATGGGCCCGACATGCGGCATGATTTTGGCCGACTTGGGAGCCGAGGTCATCAAAATTGAGCCACCAGGGGGCGATAAAACACGCAAACTGCCTGGTTTGGGCATTGGTTTTTTTCGGAGTTTCAATCGGAATAAAAAAAGTGTTGTACTGGACATTCAAACCCCAGAAGGGATGGCCAACGCCAAAGAGCTGATTGGTGAGTGCGATGTATTGCTAGAAAACTTTCGGCCGGGTCTCATGGAAAAATTAGGCTTGGGCTACAAAACACTCAGTCAAGAATTCCCAAAACTGATTTATGTGTCGCACAAAGGCTTTTTACCTGGTCCATACGAAAACCGTTTAGCACTCGACGAAGTGGTGCAAAACATGGCAGGCCTGTCC
>CALAGS010000088.1 GCA_937891665.1 uncultured Burkholderiales bacterium
GCTGGCGGAATCGGAGAGATTCGAACTCTCGATAAGGCTCTACACCCTATACTCCCTTAGCAGGGGAGCACCTTCGGCCACTCGGTCACGATTCCAGCACTCAAAAATTATATCAGGCTTGGTCTAAATCAAAGGCTTTGTGCAAGGCCCTTACCGCCAATTCCATGTATTTCTCGTCAATTACCACAGAGGTTTTAATTTCGGACGTAGAAATCATCTGAATGTTGATGCCCTCTTCGCTCAAAGACCTGAACATTTTGCTGGCAATTCCCACGTGGCTTCGCATGCCTATGCCCACGATAGACACTTTGCAAATTTTGGCATCGCCGATGACTTCGCTGGCGCCCAAAGACGGCAATACCTTTTCCTTGAGCAAATCCATGGTGCGCGCAAAATCATTGCGGTGCACTGTGAAGCTGAAGTCGGTTTTGCCATCTTTGCTCAAATTTTGAATGATCACGTCAACTTCAATGTTGGCGTCGGCCACTGCACCCAAAATTTGGTAAGCGATGCCAGGTTTGTCGGGCACGCCCAACACAGAGATTTTGGCTTCATCGCGGTTGAACGCAATGCCGGAGACTACGGCTTGTTCCATTTTTTCGTCTTCCTCAAAAGTGATCAGCGTGCCAGACTTGGCTTCTTCATGAATGTCGATGTCCCAAGGTGTGAAGCTAGACAGCACACGCATAGGCACTTTGTATTTGCCTGCAAACTCAACAGATCGAATTTGCAAAACTTTGGAGCCGAGGGATGCCATTTCCAGCATCTCTTCAAAGCTCACTGTTTTTAAGCGACGGGCCTCAGGTACCACGCGGGGGTCAGTGGTGTAGACGCCATCCACGTCGGTGTAAATCAGGCACTCGTCGGCTTTCATGGCGGCAGCAACGGCGACTGCAGAGGTGTCTGAACCACCTCGGCCCAAAGTGGTGATGTTGCCGTCTGGGTCTACACCTTGAAAGCCCGTCACGATGACCACACGGCCAGCCGCTAAGTCTTTGCGAACACGCACATCGTCAATTGATTCAATGCGGGCCTTCGTAAAAGCGCTGTTGGTCTTGATGGGCACTTGCCAGCCTGCATAGCTGACCGACGCCATGCCCTCAGACTGCAAAGCGATGGCAAGCAAGGCGGAAGATGCTTGCTCGCCTGTTGAGGCCAACATGTCGAGTTCGCGGTCGTAGGCCGTGTCTGTTTTGGCGGGCGCCAATTCTTTGGCCAAGCCCAACAGGCGATTGGTTTCGCCGCTCATGGCGCTTGGCACCACCACCATTTGGTGACCCGCCCTAGCCCATTTGGCGACGCGTTTGGCCACATTTCGAATGCGCTCTGTTGAGCCCATCGAAGTGCCGCCGTATTTGTGAACGATCAGTGCCATTTTTAGAAGTTATAAAAGGGAAATTTCAGCAAAACCCGTCGATTGTACTCGGGAGAACCCTCGATTTGAAGGGATTTAAGAGGCTAACCCTGATCGGACCAAGTCAAGACCTGCCCATCCCTTAACGCATACCCTCGCCCCACCTTCAGTCGCACTTGATGGCCGCGCGTGGTGCAAGCCGCAATTTGCGACAACAACTCGCTCACTTGAACGGTGCTCGGCGTGGTTTGGTGGTGAACCTTCAACCAATGCCGAAGTACCAAAGACTGCCTGGCAGATCCAAGTTGCTGCAAGGCCTTGATGTTGAGCCCACCTGAAGCCATCAGGCTAGACAAATCGGCCGCAGCGACCTCGTTCAAAATTTCTTGCGCTTCTGCTGCGTGCGAAGCGCTCCTGGAAAAGGTGTCTCTGAATTGAGGAAAAGCTCGCTCCAAAGCAGGCAACAACTGGGCACGAATGCGGTTGCGGGTGAATTGCTCGTCTTGGTTGGTGGGGTCTTCTACCCACGTCACTTCAGCATGCGTGAGGTATTCACGCAACTTTAAGCCAGGCACACCTAACAAAGGCCGATGCCATTGCAAACCATCTCGCATCCATTTGGATGGCATGCTGGCCAAGCCCGGCAATCCAGCGCCGCGCGACAGCGCCAGCAACAATGTTTCTACTTGATCATCGGCATGCTGTGCCACTGCAATGTCTTTCACCCCCAGCAATGAAGGATGCGAGTGAACAGCTTCACTAAGTGCCGTATAGCGCGCCTTTCTGGCAGCTTCTTCGGGACTCTGACCTGCTTCGTTTTTGGCATTGACTTTGCAAAGCACCAAGGGAACTTGCAGTTGTTCACACAAAGCTTGGCAGTGGCTTGCAAAGCCATCGGCCGCCGCCTGCAAACCATGGTGAATGTGAATGGCCCTCACCTGCCCTGGCCACTGCCTGACACACGCCACCAGCAAAGCGGTGGAATCTGCACCACCGCTGAAAGCGATGGCCAAAGGGAGCGAAGGCTGAAAACTGGGCGCAAGCAAGCCCATACCTGAATTTGCAGAATTATTTGCCGACTTTGGTGTCTGTGAAACGGCCATAGCTTTGCAAGCGCTCGTAGCGACGGTCGACCAATTCTTTGGGTTTCAAATCGGTGACCTGACGCCACGCGTCTCCCAAAGCACGCTTCAAAAATGCAGCCATTTGAGCAGGGTCGCGATGCGCACCCCCGACCGGCTCGTTCACAATTTTGTCGACCAAATTCAAAGCTTTTAAACGGTGGGCGGTGATGCCTAGCGCCTCAGCTGCCTCTTCTGCTTTGTCGGAAGTTTTCCACAAAATGGAGGCACAACCTTCTGGGCTAATGACAGAATAAACAGAGTACTGAAGCATGAGCACTGAATCGGCCACAGAGATAGCCAATGCGCCGCCGGAGCCACCTTCACCGATGATGGTGGTGATGATAGGCACTTCCAGTTGCGCCATTTCAAAAATGTTGCGACCGATGGCTTCAGACTGGCTGCGCTCTTCGGCATCAATACCTGGGTATGCGCCAGGCGTGTCCACAAACGTGAACACGGGCAGTTTGAATTTTTCTGCGGTCTTCATGAGACGCAAAGCTTTGCGATAGCCTTCTGGCTTGCTCATGCCAAAGTTGCGCTGCGTGCGCTCTTTGGTATCACGGCCCTTTTGATGACCGAGCACCATACAGGGCGATCCATTGAAGCGGGCCAAACCACCCACAATGGACAAGTCGTCGGCAAAGTGGCGGTCGCCATGCATTTCCACAAAGTCCGTGAAAATTTCGCGGATGTAATCCAGTGTGTAAGGACGCTCAGGATGACGGGCAATTTTGGTAATTTGCCAGGCCGTCAAGTCGGAGTAAATGTCTTTGGTCAGCTGTTGGCTCTTTTTACTGAGCTGATCAATTTCTTCAGAAATATCAACGGCTGATTCGCTTTGCACATAGCGAAGTTCTTCAATTTTGCCTTCAAGTTCAGCCACCGGCTGCTCAAAGTCTAGGAATGTGCGCTTGGCCAAAATGGGCCTCCTTTTTCTAGCTCAATACTCAACCGGCACGGGGTCGAGAGACCGCCAAATATACCAAGTTGCAACCGTGCTGTAGGGTTGCCACGCTTGAGCGACCTCGCGAGCATCGCTGCGGCTCACGGGTTCGCCTGAAAAATAGTTCTTGCTGATGCCATTGATCAGGCCCACATCATCTAAGGGTAAGACGTTGGGACGCATGAGGTGAAAGATCAAAAACATCTCAGCCGTCCAACGGCCTATGCCCCGTATGGACACCAATTCATCAATGATGACATCATCATCCATGTGTTGCCATTCCTTGACGCTGACATTTTTGCCATGGAAATTAAGCGCTAAGTCAACCAAGTATTCAACTTTGCGCGCTGACAAACCGGCCGCGCGCATGTCATCTACTTTCAATTTCAATACGCCAGCAGGTGTGATTTTTTTGTTCAAGGCAGAAAATTTATTCCAAACCGACTGAGCGGCTTTGACTGAAATTTGCTGGCCCACAATGCTGCGCGCCAAAGTGACAAAAGCATCTCCGCGCGAAACCAAACAGGCATCGCCAAATTGAGGAATCAGGCGCTTCATGACCCTGTCTTTTTTTGACAGATGCACGCAAGCAGCAGCCCAATACTCTGGTGTGATGACATTGTCAGAATGACTCATTGAGCAGCCTCCCAAGTGGTGCCAGCAGCTGAGTCTTTGAGCTCGATGCCCTGCTCTAGTAAGTGCTTGCGAATGCGATCAGCTTCTGCAAAGTTCTTGGCCGCCTTGGCATCTGCGCGTGCTTGAATGTAAGCCTGAATAGCGGCCTCGTCCAATCCAGCACCGGCCTGTAAGTAGGCAACCGGATCGTTTTGCAGAATTCCCAAAATATTGCCAAGCGCTTTCAATAAGCCGGCTTGATCGACTGATTTGCTGCGGTTGACTTCTCCCGCCAAATCAAACAGAACTGCCACAGCTTCGGGGGTACCGAAGTCTTCGTCCATGGCGGCTTTGAATCGCGCGGCATAGGGGTTGCCCCAATCAATTTGCACGTTGGAAGGCGCGACCGCTTGCAAGGCTGTATAGAAGCGCTTCAGGCTACTGCGCGCATCGTTCAAATTTTGATCCGAGTAATTCAAAGGAGTTCTGTAATGGCTTCTGACCAAATAGAAGCGCACGGTTTCGGCATCGAATGACTTTAGAACATCGCGAATTGTGAAAAAATTGCCCAAACTTTTGGACATTTTTTCATTGTCAATGTTGATGAAACCGTTGTGCATCCAATACTGAGCAAATGGCTGTCCGGTTGCGCCTTCACTTTGGGCAATTTCATTTTCATGGTGCGGAAACTGCAAATCAGCGCCGCCTGCGTGAATGTCAAAACTGTTGCCTAGCATTTGGCAAGCCATCGCCGAGCATTCAATGTGCCAGCCTGGGCGGCCTGGGCCAAATTTGCTGTCCCATTTGACGTCGGCGGGTTCAGAGGTTTTGGCCCCCTTCCACAGCACAAAATCTAGCGGGTCTTCCTTGCCATCTAAAACTGCTACGCGTTCACCTGCGTGCAACTCATCAAGTGATTTACCAGACAACTTGCCATAACCAGGAAACTTGCGCACCGCATAATTCACATCGCCTTGGGGGGTTCGGTAAGCCAAGCCCTTATCTTCAAGGACGCCAATCATGTGAAGCATTTGCGGCACAAACTCTGTAGCACGGGGTTCAGCTGTAGGGCGGGCTATGCCCAGTGCATCAAAGTCTTCGTGCATGGCGTCAACCATGCGATTGGTCAGGGCTCGGATAGATTCGCCGTTTTCAACGGCACGCTTGATGATTTTGTCGTCAATGTCGGTGATGTTTCGAATGTGAGTGACTTTGTAGCCACTGACTTTGAGCCACCGCTGAACCACATCAAAAGCCACATTGGACCTTGCATGACCCACATGGCAAAAATCAAATACCGTCATGCCGCAGACGTACATGCGAACGTGACCCGCTTCTAAGGGAGTAAATTTCTCAACCGCTCGGGACAGCGTGTTGTAAATGCGCAAGCTCATGAAATACTGTGTTTTTCTTGTAAAGGTGCAAAAAGGGGCCGCAGCCCCCTAGTTGTTGCAATGGCAGACCAGAACACAGGCCTCCGTTACAATTTGCGTCAGTATAAGGCCCAAATAAGTCGCTGACAAAGTCAAAATTTTGAACCAGACTCACCCCTATTAAGCCACTTAGCCGGTATTTCACATTTCAAAATCTATCCATATGTCTCCCCATTGGGTTCTATCGCGTGTTTTTCCTATCCTGCTCTGTTTTGGCAGCAGCCTGACATGGGCCAATGGCAGCGAAGAAATTGAAGAACTCATTCGAAACAAACAATGGCCACAAGCTCAGCAAAAGCTTCAATTGGCCATCAAGCAAACGCCCCCAACGGCAAGTTCACCCCTCTCGCCACAGTTTCGCTTCATGAACAGTCAAATTTTGGCGGGTCAAGGAGAGGTTGCCAAAGCTCTAAAAGAACTTCAAGCCCTCACCCAAGAATTCCCTGAACTCCCAGAACCCTATAACAACTTAGGTGTGTTGTTAGCAGCTCAGGGAAATTACGATGAGGCCTTGTCGGCACTCACGTCGGCCATTCAAGCGCGGCCCCATTACAAAATTGCACTTCAAAATTTAGGCGACTTGTACACCGCCATGGCACAACGAGCCTACACCCAAGCCAAAAACGCCAAAGAAGGCCCTAACCTGCTGCCCTTGCCAGCGCCCTCAGCGGTCACCACAAACACAACCAATACGCAGACCTTGCGTTAACTGCCATGACTCCAAACCTTTTTCGCCGAAACACAATGGCCCTTTTCAGTGCATTGGCGCTGATTTTGGGCATGACCCTAACCCCTTTGCAGAGTCAGGCTCAAGAAGCACCCAAGGTCAAAATTACCACCAACATGGGCGACATCATGGTGGAGCTCTATCCTGACAAAGCCCCCAAAACAGTGGCCAACTTTCTTCAGTACGTCAAAGACAAGCATTACAACGGCACTATTTTTCACAGGGTCATCGCCAATTTCATGATTCAGGGTGGCGGCTACGATGCCCAATACAAAGAACGCGCAACCAGGGCACCCGTGCAGCACGAGGGCCGCCAGGCCATGGTCGCAGGCTTGAAAAATCAGCCCGGTTTTTTGGCCATGGCCAGAACCAACGACCCACAATCAGCCACAGCGCAGTTTTTCATTAACACCGCTGAAAACGCTTTTCTAGACCCCACCCCCATCCCCGATGGCGATCCCATCAAACGCTTTGAATACAGAGGGCAGGTCTACGAAAACGTGCCGCGCGAGAACTTACTCAATGCCCTACAACTTTTCGGTTATACGGTTTTTGGCAAAGTCACCTCCGGCATGGATGTCGTGGATAAAATCAGATCCACGCCAACAGGCATGGGCGGCCCCTTCAGAACCGATGTTCCAAAAACGCCTGTTGTCATTCTTTCAATCACTTTGGTGCAATAACCATGAGCAATCCTCAAGTCGAACTCCACATCGCCGGCAAAGGCGTCATCCTCATTGAACTCGACGCTGAAAAAGCGCCCTTGAGCGTTGAAAACTTCCTAAACTACGTGAACAAGGGTCACTATGACAACACCATTTTTCATCGAGTGATTCCTGGCTTCATGATTCAAGGTGGCGGTTTTGAACCCAACATGGAACAAAAGCATTCCGATGCGGCCATTCAGAATGAAGGTAACAACGGTTTGAAAAACACAAAGTACAGTTTGGCCATGGCACGCACTCAAGCGCCCCACTCTGCCACAGCACAGTTCTTCATCAACACCGCCGACAACGAATTCTTGAACCACACAGCACCTTCACTGCAAGGCTGGGGCTACGCAGTGTTTGCTCATGTGGTGTCGGGCAACGACATTGTGGATGACATTGAAGGCGTTAAAACTGGCCGCAATGGCTTCCATGACGACGTGCCCAAAGAACCGGTCATCATTGAAAAGGCTGTTGCGCTTTAATCTTCGCAATCATCTTTTTCCATGACTGCAAGCGTGTTGCCGCTTCAGGTGTTTGAAGCACCTGAAACTTGGCGCACGGTTGATTTCATTTCAGACTTGCATTTGCAAGACAAAGAAAGTGCCACGTTTGATGTGTGGCAAGCCTATATGCAAAATACGACCGCTGATGCGGTCTTTATTTTGGGCGATCTGTTCGAGGTTTGGGTCGGCGACGACGCCGTCGAACATCACTCTTTTCTTCAGAGATGCGCCACTGTTTTAAAAGCCTGTGCAACAAAAAGACAGGTGGCCTTCATGCGAGGCAACCGCGATTTCTTAGTCGGCACTGCGTTCCTCAATGCATGCAATGTGATTGATTTGCAAGACCCCACTGTGCTTAACTTTGCTTCTCAAAAATGGCTTCTCTCGCATGGTGATGCGGGTTGCTTAGGAGACACAGACTACCAAGCCTTTCGGCAGATGGTCAGAAAACCAAGTTGGCAAAATGACTTCTTGGCCAAACCACTGACCGAGAGAGAGCACATTGCCAGGCAACTTCGAACACAAAGCGAAATACTCAAAAAAGATTCACGTGCGGTCTATGCCGATGTGGCAGATGAATGGTCGTCTCAGTTGCTTCGACAAGCCGGCGCCACTTGCATTGTTCATGGCCATACCCATCGGCCTGCACTTCATAGCCTCGGGCAAGATCCGCCTAAGCAACGCTACGTTTTAAGTGATTGGGATGTTGCGTCAGCAAGGCCACGCGCCGAAGTAATGCGCTGGCATTTCGACGGGCAAGTTGAACGGATCAACTTGATAAGCTGAGCTCGAGCATTGGCTTTTTTAGCCTTTGCTTAAGCCCTTACTTCATTCAGCTGCGCAGCAAATTCTTCAAAGCATTTTGCAAACGCCGCGCCACTTTAGGGTCGTGCGTTGAAGACAAAACTGCTGTGACATCCAAGGCCCAAGTTTGCTCAGGGCCAGGTTGGTTTTTGCGAGTGAGCAATTGAAGTTGCAATGCGCGCCGCTCGTTCAAATTCTCTGCAGGCGTTGGCACTTCTGCGGCCATCTCTAGACGCAAAATGGCTTCGCCAGCAGTTGCTGAAGGCGCCTGACTGACTGCTTGCGACCATGCAGCCCTAGCAGCAGCGTTCACATTGCGACCTAAATCTTGCGCCGTGGGCACCAAGTCGGCTTGACGCGCTTCCCAAGCAGCAAGCAAGTGCGTTAAGGATTCGCCGTGGGCCTGTGCAGCCAGCTTACGCAAGGCCATTTCGGCGTGCTCCATGGCATCGCGTTGGGCTCTGAACGCGGCATCACCAAGGCGTGGACCCCGCTCTTGACGATCAGGGCGATCACTTCGATCTCCACGGTCAAAACGGCCCCCGCTCTTATCGCCAAAACCACCTTTGTCTGACCGCGGTGCGCCTTTGCCATCTCTGCGATCACCAGGCCCACCGCGACCTGCGGGAGCGGGGACTGATTTCTTTTGGCCGGGTCGGTCATCGCCGCGCATGGCCACCAAGGGGCGCGCGGGTTTCGGTGCTTCAACTGGCTTGACGGGCTCTGCAGTTTCAGCTGAGGGAGAATCAGTTTCAGCTGCGTTGGATTCTGCTTCGTTTGCTTCAGCTAAACCCGTTTCACCTGCAGCTGAATCTGGGGCAGCTTGTGCCGCATCTGGCGCGCTAATTTCCACAGCCTTTGGCGCAACTATCACTTCGGCATTGGCCTTGGCTTGCCCTTTTAAAGCGGCGTCCAAAGCAGCCATGGCCGCCTTGATTTTTTGAACATCGCCGGAGGCGTTAGCAGCTTTTAAGTCATTGGATGCATCGAGCACCATGCGGTCGTGGGCCGACATGGGGGCATTTGAAACGTGCTCGCGCGAGCTGGTCTTGCGACTAAAAGCTTCATCAATGGGTTTGCGAAAAGCTTCCCACATTTTTTGTTCGATGCGGCGATCCATGGGAACGCTTTGAGCTTCTGTTTGCCAATTTTGCTGCAAGGCCTTGACTGAATCAACTCTCAAGACAGGCGCTGCGCCAAGCTGCTCGGCTTCTGCGATCAAAGCTTGACGCCTAGCGGTGCTGGCTTTTTGAGCGGCTTCCAAAGGTGCCGCGGCATTGTGCAGGGCTTGCTTCCAAAGGGGCTGCAGTTCTGCAAAGGCTTTCTCACTCAAATGGCCCGCCGAGCGCCAGCGATCGCCAAACTGATGCAAAGACCGCAAGTGCGCGCGCCAATCTGCATTGTGTGCATTGGCCTCACCCCAAGCCTTGACCTCTTCAATCAATGCCAAGCGTTGAGCGCGATGTTCACTGGCTTCGTGTTTGATTTTGTCCAACCAAGTTTGAACCACTTTGTAGGCGTTGTTGCATGCAGCATCGAAACGCTTCCACAAAGCATGGTTTGGCAAGCCACCTTGATCGGCTTTTTTCCATTCTTCACGCAACTGACGCAAAGCATCTTGCATTTTTCGACCGCCAACGGTGGGTTCAAGGTGAAACTCTTCCTTGGCAACTTCAGGCTCGACCGTTTTCTCGGCATCCTCTTTAGATACTTCTTGTGCGTCACCATCGGCCACTGGGGCGTCTTGGGTTTTAACGGGTACTTTTTTGAACAGGCCTTCCGCCTTCAAAACCAATGCCAAACGCAATTGATCCGCAACATGTCTTTGCCAACCTTCCGCATCACCTGCAGCGATTAATGCTTCATGAACTTTCAAGTCCATGTTGGTGTCCATATTGCGTCCATGGTCCTTGAGCGCTTGCTTGAGCACCAACAAGTTGGCTTCACTGCTTTCAGCCGCCAAGACCGTCATGGCGCCAGTGACTGCTTGATTGGCGGCTTCGCGCAAGGCCAACCTTTGAGCAGGATCTATTTTGGTGTTGCTGACTTTGGGCGTTTTAGCTTGCTTGTGATCCATCTCAGCTGTGGATTCTTCAACGCTTTCTTGCATCGCATTTGAAACGGCTGAATGATCGGAATTGGTTGCTTCTTTGACTGCATAAACGTTGGCATGCCCACCAAGACTTGCTTGCCCTCCTCTTGCCAAGCGAATTTCTTCGGCCCAAACGGGCACGGGTGGCAAAGCTTCGTTGGCGTCATCTCTAGCGGCTTTAGCCTGAAACAAAGCAGCTTCAAAGGCTTCCCATACACTGCTTAACTGATGCCGAGAGGCATCAAGTTGGGGTGGGAATTTCAAATCAACACTTTGCCAAGAAGCATCCTCTGTGATGGCATGGGCTTGTTGGTGCCAGTGAGCCACATCGGACTGCAAGAGTTCATTGGCGGCGCCTGCTTCTTTCAAACTTTTGGTAGAAAGAACCTCTATGCGCTGGGCCAAGAGCACGGCTGTTTCGCGCTGCACCATGACTTGGTGCTGCAAATCTTCAACCGCTTTGATTTTCTCATTCAGCTTTAGCTTGAGGCTGGCCAGCGGTTCGCGAGACAGTGGCGCACCTGCTTTGGCAGCATCTCTTTGCCATGCCATGGCATCGGCAATGTTCAAACGCGATGAAGTTAGCATGGCATTGGCGCGTTCAGCCCATTCGGCCGCCAAGACATCTTGGCCATGCAAGCGCTTCAACTCATCTAGCTTTTCGCGAAGCACTTTGGCAGCGCCTTTGTCACGCGTGGAAACTTCTTTGTACACGTTTTGCAAAACTTCGTGAGATGGCTCTGTGAGAAGCCAATCACGCAACTTGGCTGCACGCTCACCGGATGTTTGTGCGGTAAAGGCACCCCCGGTTAAGTTGTCTAGGGCTTGCAAGTCTGGGGTCTTAGGAGAAGAAGAAGTCACAGTCACAACACAAAAAGATAAAGAAGCTATTTTCACCGAGGAAGGCAGGCCTCGATATGCAGAAAGCATCTATTTTCGATTTTTTTTATAATTAGAGCTTCCCTTCATTCAAATCAACTTGTGACCCAACCCGCTTTTCAGGAATTAGCAGCGCAATGGCCTCTTCGCTTTTGGCGTGGATTGTTGACCTTTGGGGGCGATATTGGGCGCGGCTTTGTGAACATTTCCCACCACAGTTTTGCAATGTTGGGCCTGCTTGCATTGATCCTCAGCATGCTGGCTTTGGCCCGGCCTGAAGTGCGCACCCTGACTGTCCAAAGCGTGCAGGGCTGGCTGTTTACCCGACTGCAGATATCAGAAGTAGAAGATGAACAGCAACAAGTTCTGCTGAGAAGCTTGGCTGCGCCAGCAACTGACCTGACGCCGCTCCAATTGACTTTGGTTCAAGCCGTGAGAAGCAAATACAAAATTGCGCCTGAACCCTTGAATGCCTTGATTTTGGAGGTGTTTGACTTGGCAGATCGGTCAGCACTTGACGCCACCCTCATTCTCGCGGTCATCGGGGTTGAGTCCAACTACAACCCCTTTGCCAACAGCCCAACAGGCGCAAAAGGCCTGATGCAGGTCATACCCGAGGTCCATTCTGAACAATTCACCCCCTACGGCGGGGCCATGGCTATTTTTGACCCCAAAACGAACCTCCGCATTGGGGTCAAAATCCTCAAAGAATGCATCCATTTGACTGGCAGTTTGGAGGAAGGTCTTCGACTCTACAAGGCCGGTGAAGAGTCTGTTTCTCAAGAAACTGAGTACATCTCTAGGGTGATCGGTGAACAAGAACGACTCAATCAAGCCATCCTCAAAAATTCAAAAGATGCCGGTGACAAGACCAGCCCCAGCTTGAACCCCAGTCCCAAAAAGTGATTTGCAGCGGCTTGTCCTCAAAAATCAGGCGGCCAAATTTAAGCTTTTCAGATGCATCTAAGCAACACCTCGGCTACACTCAGGGTGTGCGCAACTGGCGATAGGATTCCGGCCCCTGCTAACACTGGCTGGCTGGTTTCTGACGTGGAAATTGGAGGGCTAGATCCGCCTACAACCACTGGGGAGCGTGCACCTTGTCCAAGTCCTTTAGGGGCGCAAGGTCTCAGCCGTTCGCCTGGGCAGCCCTTGCCATTTTGAAGTTTGAACGCTTCACTTGAGCAAGGAACCATCCTTTAAAGGCCTGCCATGTATTCAAGAAATATTCTGATTGAACAAACCGATCCCGAGATTTTTGCAGCCATTCAGGCCGAAAACGCTCGACAAGAGCATCACATTGAGTTGATTGCCAGCGAAAACTACGCCTCACCTGCCGTCATGGCGGCTCAAGGCTCACAACTTACTAACAAGTACGCCGAAGGGTACCCTGGCAAACGCTACTACGGTGGTTGCGAATTTGTTGACATTGCAGAGCAATTGGCCATTGACCGTGTCAAACACATCTTTGGCGCTGACGCTGCCAATGTGCAACCGCATTGCGGCGCATCGGCCAATGAGGCTGTGTTTTTGGCTTTCTTAAAACCCGGCGACACCATCATGGGCATGAGCTTGGCTGAAGGCGGTCACCTCACGCACGGCATGCCCTTGAACATCAGTGGAAAATGGTTCAACGTGGTCAGCTATGGCCTCGATGCCAACGAAGTCATTGACTACGACGCCATGGAGAAAAAGGCGCACGAATCCAAACCCAAGCTCATCATTGCTGGCGCATCGGCCTACAGTTTGCACATTGATTTTGCACGCTTTGCCAAAGTTGCCAAAGATGTTGGCGCCATTTTTCTGGTTGATATGGCGCACTATGCAGGCCTCATTGCGGCAGGTGTTTATCCCAACCCCGTACCTTATGCTGACGTCGTGACATCCACCACGCACAAGAGCTTGCGCGGACCTCGCGGCGGCATCATCTTGATGAAAGCCGAGCACGAAAAAGCCATTAACAGCGCTATCTTCCCTGGCTTGCAAGGCGGCCCGCTCATGCACGTCATTGCGGCCAAAGCCGTCGCTTTCAAAGAAGCCATGGCACCGGGTTTCAAAACCTACCAACAACAAGTCATCAAGAACGCCCAAATCGTGGCCGAGACCCTCACCCAGCGCGGCTTGCGCATTGTGAGTGGTGGCACCCAAAGTCACGTCATGTTGGTTGATTTGCGACCTAAGGGCATTACTGGCAAAGAAGCTGAAGCAGTCTTGGGCCAAGCGCACATGACCATCAACAAAAACGCCATCCCCAATGACCCCGAAAAACCCATGGTCACCAGCGGCGTGCGCATTGGCACACCCGCCATGACCACCCGCGGCTTCAAAGACGAAGAGGCGCGCATCACAGCCAACCTCATTGCCGATGTGCTCGACAACCCACGCGATCCTGCCAACATTGAAGCTGTGCGCACCAAGGTCAATGCCTTGACCGCGCGTTTCCCTGTTTACAAATGAAGTGTCCCTTCTGCAGCCACAACGACACCCAAGTAGTCGAAACTCGTCTGGCAGAAGACGGCGATCTCATTCGCCGTCGCCGTCAATGTGCAGCGTGTGAAAAACGTTTCACCACCTACGAGCGGCCAGAAGTGAACTTTCCAGCCATCGTGAAAAAAGATGGCAGGCGCATTGAATACGAACGGGTGAAGTTGCGTGCCAGCATGAACCTGGCGTTGCGCAAACGACCCGTGAGCATTGAGCAAGTAGATTTAGCCATTGAGCGCATTGAAGAAAAGTTATTGAACTTGGCACAACGCGAAGTAGCCTCCAACAAAATTGGCGAGTTGGTTATGCGCGAATTAAAGAAGCTCGACAAAGTGGCCTACGTTCGCTTTGCCAGTGTGTACCGCAGCTTTGAAGACATAGACGACTTCAAATTGCTGGTGGACGAAGTGAGTAAATAGTTTCAAAGGCAGATGGCAATCTGCCCTTTTTCTAAGCGGGCACGACCCACCGCATTCACCACCAACAACCACCCCTCCTTGGCATTCGCACCGCGCTCACACAAGGTGATGGTACCCGCTTGAAAACCACCATTCAGCAACAAGCTGCGACCACTAGCGCCAAAAGATACATACCGGCCAACAGTGTTATTGCCTGTGGCAGAAACATGGGGGTTGATGCGCGATCTTTGCTTCAACAGGGACTCTCCTTCATCCCATAGACCATTGCTGTTGGGGTCTTCAAAAACCAACCATCCCTGATGCCAGGCTACTGAACTGCCACTGGAAGCACAGGCGGTTGGCAATGCGGGCTGCAAGCTTGAATCGAGTGCAGCCGCACACAGCGTGACGCGTCGTTCTAGGCGCAAGGCTTCGGCTCTGGCGCTAAGAACATCGCTCAGCAAGGCTTCAGAAGCCGCTTGAATGTGAACCCTGTTTTGCAATCCCTTAAAAGAGAGTGCCACTGTGCTGCACAGTACACCCACGATAAAAAGCATGAACAGCATTTCGATCAAACTGTAGCCATCAACTTTCAAAGTGAACTTCATGTGCAGAGCTTCCATGCATGGCCCATGAAAGCACTTGCATTCAGTGCCAATTCGAAAGCGCTGCAAGTCAATGCCAATGGCGCAGATTGCTCGCAGCGCATGCTCTGTTGATGAGCCCTCCATCATCACTTCAATTCAAGCCCTGCCGTACCTCAGGTTTTACACTCATTGAGTCACTTGTTTGCATGGCGATCATTGGCGCATTAATGGGCCTTGCCTTGCCTCGGCTTGAATTGCATTGGCAAAAAATAAGACGTCAGGATGCTCAAAATTCACTGATGCAATTACATCTTCGGCAAATGCAATGGCGAGGCTTACACGCCCAATATGCAGGCACTTTGAGCGAGCTCAATTGGGCAGGCACGCATTCCATTTCGAAGCACTACCATTTGAGTCTACAAAGTAGCAACACGCATGGCTACATCCTGCACGCCACGCCAGTTGGCTTACAAAGCAGAGATGCCACTTGCAGCAGCATGAGCCTGCGCATTTCAGAAAACTCCCGCGTGCTCGCAACCAGTAACGCATCGCTGTTGAACGATGCCGAGGCTTGCTGGAAATGGTGAATCTTTTGGTTGGTATAGCGATGGGTTTAAGTGTGCTGAGTGCCGCAGTTTTTTGGGTTCATTTTCAATGGACCCACGATCGGAAAATTTTAGAAAGAAGCCATGTGCAACAAGAAACACGGGCCTTGATGGACACTTTGATCCACGACATACGGCGGGCTAATTTTTTCAGCTTGGCCATCACACCCAACGCCTCCCATGACCTTGTTTGCCCCATTGCGTTTTGCGGCGCGTCAGAAGATTTCTATCTCTCAATCCAACAAATTTTGTTCAGCATCGATCGCAATGAAAATGGGCTGAAAGAAAACAATGAGTGCAGTGGTTTTCGTTTGAATGGCAACCAAATACAAACCAAAACTTCCTGCCAACCTGTAGTTTGGACATCTCTGACACAGCCCAAACATTTAGAAATACTGGCGCTTGAATTGCGTTTGCAATGCAATCCGTCTTCTCCCATCCTAGGTGAATTTTTGCTGATTGAAATTCGCAGTCAAACTGCTACTGAAAAGATGCCTCTGACTTGGCGGCGTGGGGTCAGGCTGCGCAATTCCGGCACTCATTTGCGCAATGTCGCAGCTAAGTGCACAGACACGGCCACATGAATCAACAAAGAGGCATGGCCAACCTTTGGAGCGCAATCTGTCTGATCTTTATCACCAGCTTGCTTGGCTGGATCACACTGCGCTCAGTCATGTCAGAAACTCAAAGAAGTCAGCAGCAGCTGTTTGCGGCCCAAGCCTTGGCCAGCAGTGAGTCACTCTTAGAGACCGCCATCGCGCAAATTGACAGCGTCTATTCAGGTCAGGACATTGCCGTTGACGCCGCATTTTGGCGCAACGCAAGTAACAGCCAATGTCCCACCACCATGACATCTCCTCAATGGCAATGTTTAAAGTGGACACCATCGGCAGCTGGCACGTTTGACCCTCGCATTTCTGAATTGGCATGGCCAGAATCGATCGACGCCACAAACTCTTTTGTGCTTTTTGTGCGCGATGTCCGAATGGCACCGCACAAAATCAAAATCACAGCCCACATTAGCTTGAATTTTGAGCAGCCTGGCGTGGGCAGCCGGGCCACGGTTCAGCAAAGCCTGTACATCCCCATCAGCGCACCTTGGACGCCTCCCGATTTAGAACCTGCGCCTCGGCCAGCGCCCGCTGAATGCACACCCATCGAATGGCGCAAACAGTTTGGAAACATCACGCCCGCTCAGCTCAAAGCCATTTCGACAGCCCAATTGCAAAACGGCTTAAGCTCACTTTCAAAACCCAGCCGAACTGTGTATTGGATTGACAGCCCACTCAAGTGGACCCAAAATTTGGGCACCCACAGTGCACCTGTTGTTCTTATTTTTTCAGACATTGCTTGCGCCATTGAATGCCCGCACATAGCAAGCCAAGCCACCATCACTGGGATGGTTTATTTTCAAAGTACCAACGCATGCCAAAACCCTGTTGCTCTTCAAACCCTGAACCCTGAGGCCTACCACTTTGACTGGCCTATTGGCATCGACGCATCAAGGGTGCAGCGGGTGTCTGGCTCTTGGAAAAACGCAGGGTTTTAGGGATGTCATTCCATCATTTAGAGACGCGTTCTCAATTTGGCTTCACAGTTCTAGAGGCCTTATTTGCCAGTGCCGTTTTAGCGCTAGGTCTCTTTGGGTCCTTCCAACTCAGCTTAGCCAGCATGTCGGCCAATCAATCTCAAAGAAGTTTGGACCTTGCCAGTGGGTTGGCTCAAGACCTTGCCGAATGCTGGCAAGTGCCAAGCGCATTTTGCACAGCGCAATTTCAGAACTTGCAAAACACGGATGCACTGAGCACTGAAGTCGGCATTCAATTTGAAAGAAGATGGGACATCACGGCCATTTCCACGCAAGGCTCAGATCCCAATCTGCTTCAAAATTTAAATATTTCAGTGGCATGGCCAAGCCAAGACAAGCTCAATGACAAAACCGAATTGAGGTGGCAGATAAGACGCGCCAGCACCCCCCATTGGGTTGGCCTTTAACATGTCGTATCCTTGGCATCCTTCGATCTCAATCATTGCACCCCATGACAGCCAGCCCCTTTATGCTGAAAGCGCTGAATATCGCCTCACTGGCCATGCGCATGACATCACCCAATCCAAGGGTGGGCTGCGTCATTGTGAACAGCCAAGGGAAAATTCTGGGTCAAGGGCATACGCAGAAAGCGGGCGGCTTGCATGCCGAGATGGTCGCCTTACAAGATGCTGTCAACCAAGGCAACAGCGTTGAAGGCGCTACTGCCTACGTCACGCTGGAACCCTGCGCACACCATGGTCGAACAGGCCCCTGTTGCGACGCCTTGATCAAGGCCAAAATTGGCAAAGTGGTGGCAGCCCTGTCTGACCCCAACCCCTTGGTGGCGGGCCAAGGCATTGATCGCTTGAAAGCTGCGGGCATTGTGGTTGAAGTCGGCGATGGTGCGCATTTGGCTGAACAACAAAATCCTGGTTTTTTGAGTCGCATGAGACGCCACAAACCTTGGGTGCGCCTCAAAATGGCAGCTTCTCTGGACGGCCAAACCGCCCTTCAAAATGGCCAAAGCCAATGGATCACGGGCTCAGAAGCTCGTGCGGATGGCCATGCATGGCGCGCCCGTGCCTGCGCCATCCTCACAGGCATCGGCACTGTTTTAGAAGACGATCCCCTTTTAGATCTTCGGCTTTGCGCCAACTTAGGTGCTGCGCCTCGCATGCCGCATTTGGTCATTGTGGACAGCAATCTGGAGACACCCACATCGGCTAAGTTGTTTCAACACAGCCAGCCAGGCGCACTCACGCCCAGACAAGTTTGGATTTACGCGGCCAAAGACCATCCCGATAAAAGATCAGCCTTAGAAGCGCTAGGTGCCCACATTACCGTGCTGCCCAATGAATATGGCAAAGTCGATCTGTCAGCCCTCATGACCGATTTGGCAAAGCGCGAAGTCAACGAATTACATGTAGAAGCCGGCCATAAACTCAATGGCTCGCTCATACGCGAAGAATGCGTTGACGAGTTCTTGGTCTACCTGGCCCCCAAGCTTTTGGGCATCGGTCAGGGCATGTCAAACTGGGGCCCTTTGCAAGACTTGTCACAAGGCTTGTTCCTCGAATTCACAGAAACACAATTAATCGGTAAAGATTTGCGGGTTTTAGCCAAGGTCACGGCCTAAACAGGCCCAATCCCTGCGAAAATACGCGCCATGTTTACCGGAATCATCACCGGCGTGGGGCGTATCGCCGCCCTCCACGACCTGGGCAGCTCTTTAAGCCATGGCAAGCGACTCACTATCGAGGTACCCGCCGGGTACCTGGACGATGTTGGCTTGGGTGACAGCATTGCCATCAATGGCGCATGCATGACCGTCACTTCATTTGACATTGCTGCCAAGCAATTCAGCATTGATATTTCAGCCGAGTCCCTAGACAAAACTTGCGGCCTCGACATGCTTGGCAAAGTCAACCTAGAAAAAGCTTTGCGCGCACACGATCGCTTGGGCGGTCACATTGTGTCGGGCCATGTCGATGGCATTGGGCATGTGACTCACTTTGCGCAGGTCGGCGAAAGCTGGGAACTGCGCATCCAAGCCCCTGTTGGCATGGGCAAATATTTAGCCTACAAAGGCTCGATCACGGTCAATGGCGTTAGCCTCACCGTCAACAAAGTTCTTGATTCGAGTGCTGGGTGCGAGTTCAGCATCAACCTCATCCCACACACTGTAGAAAACACGGCATTGGGTACTCTGCAAACAGGCAGCTCTGTGAATTTAGAAATTGATTTGATTGCACGTTATGTCGAGCGCATGCTCAATAACGATGCATCGGCAAACTCTGCAGCATTGGCTTTTCCTGCCCATGCCCCATCTTGAAAGAAGTGACATGACGACGAATTCTGGCCGTCCCTTGACGCCTGTACAAATTTCCCCCGTAGAAGACATCGTCGCAGACTTGCGCGCGGGCCGCATCGTTATCATGGTCGATGACGAAGACCGTGAAAACGAAGGCGATTTGCTAATTGCTTCCGATCACGTCACGGCAGAGGCCATTAACTTCATGGCCCGTTATGGCCGAGGCCTCATTTGTCTAACTCTTACGCGCGAACGCTGCGAGCACTTGAAACTGCCTCCCATGGCTGCCAGCAACGGCACGGTTTACAGCACGGCCTTCACGGTTTCAATTGAAGCCGCCGAAGGTGTGACCACCGGCATTTCTGCCGCTGACCGCGCATTGACCGTCAAAGCTGCTGTGGCCGCTCATGCAAGCGCCAATGATTTGGTTCAACCGGGTCACATCTTTCCCTTGCAAGCCGTGGATGGCGGTGTGCTCATGCGTGCCGGTCATACTGAAGCAGGTTGCGACTTGGGCACAATGGCTGGATGCAGCGCATCTTCTGTGATTTGCGAAATCATGAAAGACGATGGCACCATGGCGCGCTTGCCCGACCTGCAAATTTTTGCCGCCGAGCACGGCCTCAAAATTGGCACTATTGCCGACCTGATTGAATACCGCAATCGCACCGAGTCTTTGGTTGAAAAAGTTGGCACGCGTGTGCTGCAAACTGCACACGGCGAATTCACTGCGCACGCGTTCAAAGACAAACCTAGCCAATCGCTTCACTTGGCCTTGGTCAAAGGCAAATGGCATGCTGATGCAGAAGTACCAGTTCGCGTACATGAGCCTTTGTCTGTATTTGATGTCCTTGAAGTTGGCCGAAGCATGCACTCATGGAGCTTGGAAAACAGCTTGAACTACATTAATAAGCAAGGCCACGGTGTAGCGGTACTGCTCAATTGTGGTGAAAGTGCAGCGCAATTGCTCGCGCAATTTGAAGGCCGCGCACGCTCAGCCCAAGCACCCAACAGAAGCAAAATGGATTTGCGCACCTACGGTGTGGGCGTTCAAATTGTGCGCGAGTGCGGTGTTCAAAAAATGAAACTGATGGGCCAACCCCGCCGCATGCCCAGCATGGCTGGGTATGGTGTTGAAGTTACTGGTTATATCCCTAAGGAATAAATATGCAAGGCGCAGACAAAGGTATTGAACAAGAATTAGACGGTTTGGGTCTGCACATCGGCATCGTGCAAGCACGCTACAACGAAGATATCACCAATGCATTGGCAGTGGCTTGTATCCAAGAATTAGAAACTCTCGGTGTTCATGACATCGACCATGTGCTGGTGCCCGGTGCGTTGGAAGTGCCCATCGCACTGCAAGCCATGGCAGAGCGAGGCGAATACGATGCGCTGGTGGCCTTGGGGTGCATCATTCGCGGTGAAACTTATCACTTTGAATTGGTGGCCAATGAATCGGGCGCAGGCGTCAGCCGCATTTCGCTTGATTACAACGTGCCCATTGCCAATGCCATTCTGACCACTGAGAATTTAGAACAAGCCATAGCCCGTCAAACCGAAAAAGGCCGTGATGCTGCTCGAGTGGCTGTTGAAATGGCCATGCTCTTGGAAGACTTGTCTGTAGGCGTTGACGAATTGGACGATGAGGAATTGGCATGAGCGAGTTGCCTGAAAAAAGCAGCAAGCCGCCGACTCGCAAACCAGGTAAATCTGCCAGCAAGTCTGCACGCAGTCGCGCGCGTGAGTTTGCCCTTCAAGCCTTGTACCAGGTCTTGGTTGGTAAAAATGAAGCGTCAGACATCGACTCGTTCACACGCGATTTATCTGGCTTTCACAAAGCCGACTCAGCCCATTACGATGCGCTTTTGTATGGCTGCTCAGAACAGGCTGCCGACTTAGACAAGCTCATTTTGCCTCTGCTCGATCGCAGCATGGCTGAAATCTCTCCCATCGAACGCGCCGTCATGTGGATTGGTGTTTTCGAAATGAAACATTGTCTCGATGTCCCTTGGCGTGTCAGCTTGAATGAGTGCATTGAATTGGCCAAGGAATTTGGTGGTACCGACGGTCACAAATATGTGAATGCCGTTTTGGAAGGATTGGCGCCACAGCTCAGATCGCATGAAGTTCAAGCCGACCGCGAGGCTGGCCGCGCACGCGCATGAAAACCGACTACCAATTTCCAATCAGAATTTACTGGGAAGACACCGATGCCGGTGGTATCGTTTTCTACGCCAACTATTTGAAATTTTTTGAGCGCGCTCGCACAGAGTGGCTTCGCTCTTTGGGCATTGAACAGCATTCTTTGAAAGATGAATGTGGCGGCATGTTTGTCGTGAGCGAAACGCAGGTCAAGTACTTCTCACCTGCTCGCTTAGACGATTTGCTTGAAGTGACTGCACAAACGCTAGAAGCTGGCCGAGCCAGTTTGGTGTTGACACAAAAAGCTTGGCTTTCGGCACAGGGTGAACGAAAATTACTGGCTGAGGGCACGATCCGAATAGGCTGGGTTGACAGCCAAACTCTCAAACCCGGCCGTATACCGGCCAAAATTTTGGAAGCACTTCAATGAACCAAGACATGTCCATCATTCAACTTGTGTTGCATGCCAGCTTTGTGGTGCAACTGGTCATGGTCATTCTGATGGCCATCTCTATTGCCAGCTGGGCCGCCATTGTGGGCAAGCTCACCGCCATCAAACGCATTCAAACTTTGAATGAAGAGTTTGAGCAGCAGTTTTGGTCGGGCATTAGCTTGAACGATTTGTTTTCTGCCGCAGTTCAAAACTCAAAATTATCAGGACCTATGGAGCGCATTTTTGCAAGCGGCATGCGCGAGTATCAAAAATTGCGCGAACGTCGAATTTCCGATACAGGCACTCTACTAGATGGTGCTCGTCGCGCTATGCGTGCCAGTTTCCAGCGGGAGATGGATGTAGCAGAGGCGCAGCTGTCTTTTCTAGCCTCTGTGGGATCAGTTTCGCCCTATGTCGGTTTGTTTGGAACCGTGTGGGGCATCATGCATGCGTTCACGGGCTTGGCAAGCATGCAGCAAGTGACCTTGGCGACCGTTGCACCGGGTATTGCAGAGGCTTTGGTGGCCACTGCGATTGGCCTGTTTGCAGCCATTCCAGCCGTGGTGGCTTACAACCGTTTTGCACGCGACATTGACCGCGTAGCCATCAAATTGGAAACATTCATAGAAGAGTTTTCCAATATCTTGCAAAGAAGCTTGGGTGGCTCGACAGGCTCAGGGGGTGTCAACCCTGCCAGCACTGGTTTTTCAGCCTCAGGTCACTGATTTTCAGGGAGCACACACATGCCTGCTGTTTCATCTCGCGGACGTGGCCGTCGCACCATCAATGAAATCAACATGGTGCCCTTCATCGATGTGATGTTGGTATTGCTCATCATTTTCATGGTCACTGCGCCCATGATCACACCCAGCGTGATTGATTTGCCCAGTGTCGGCAAAGCCGCCAAACAGCCCGATCAAGTAATTCAAATTGTGGTTCAGAAAGACGGCAGTCTTGAAATGGTGAACGATGCCAAAACCTCAAAAATAAACTTTGACAACTTGGCCAACACTGTTCAATTGGCTCAAACAGGTCAAACAAGTTCTGCGGTTGTCATCAGTGCCGATCGGAATGTCAAATATGAAATGGTGGTCAAGGTCATGGACACCTTGCAGCGCGCAGGCATTCAACGGGTAGGTCTTTCAGTGCAGCTTGCTCCTTGATCAGATGCCCATACGTTCTTCTTTGAATCACATCACTTCAAAAGACCACATGGCCTCAGAAGCCATTTATTTCGCCACATGAACGCCAGTCATCACATGGAATTTGCGCCACCACCGACAGGTGGATGGGGTCGTTCTATGGCGTTTGCGTTGTTCATGCATTTGCTTTTATTGGCCGCACTGACCTGGGGTGTCCAGTGGAAGACCCAGCCCAACACTTTGTCAGCGTCGGCAGAGTTGTGGTCTGCTGTGCCTATTGAGGCTGCACCTGCAGCCAATGAGCCCGAGCCGACACCGCCCCAACCTGTGCCTCCACCAGAACCTGTCAAGGCGGTAGAGCCTAAACCCGAACCCAAGCCAGAGCCCAAGCCTACACCGCCAGCGCCTCCCAAAGTCGATGCTGCGGCCGAGCGAAAAGCTGCCGACATTGCATTGAAAAAAGAAAAAGAAAAGAAACTTCAAGAGAAAAAAGAAGCCGAATTAGAAAAGAAAAAGAAACTTGAGAAAGACAAGCTCGAGAAAGCAAAATTAGACAAGGAAAAACTCAAAGAGAAAGAGAAGGAAAAGGCCAAGGAACTCGAGAAGAAGAAAAAAGAAGAGGCCCTGAAGAAAGAAGTCGCTGCAGCCAAAGCGAAAGAAGATGCCAAGAAAGTAGCAGCAGAAGAAAAGCGCACCGAAGCGCTTCGCAATGAAAACTTAAAACGCATGCAAGGCATGGCGGGTGCTTCGGGCGATGAAAACTCTAAAGGCACCGCATTGAAAGCCGCAGGCCCATCTGCCAGCTACGCCGGCCGAATTCGCGCCCGCATCAAACCCAACATCACTTTCACAGAAGATGTAGCAGGCAACCCCAAGGCAGAAGTAGAAGTTCGCACATCACCAGATGGCACGATCATCAGCCGCAAGCTCTTGTCTAGCAGCGGCAACAAAGCCTGGGACGAGGCCGTGCTCAAAGCCATCGACAAAACCGCCAGCCTTCCCCGAGACGAAGATGGCCGGGTCCCACCTGTTCTGGAAATCAGCTTCCGCCCCAAAGATTAATTTAATTGGGGTCAGATC
>CALAGS010000089.1 GCA_937891665.1 uncultured Burkholderiales bacterium
GATTCCACCTGAAAAGAGCTTAAAAGTGGTGGTACTTCTTCGTGCTGCCAAAGAATTGCCGCTTGTTGAGCCACGACCTCACCTGTTTTGAATTCAACGCCAGGTGTGGGTTTGATTTCAATGTTGAGAAAATAGCGATTGCGAATGCAGTATTGCGCCAAATTGGCCAGCGTAGGCAGGGGCTCGCCACTGAAGTGTCTAGAGTGCCAACTGCCGGCGTCTAACTGCGACAATTTTTGCCAGCTTTGCTCGCCGCCAATGCCATGGCCGTTGGTGGTGCGATGCAATGTGGCGTCATGCATCAAAAACACCACATCGTCTGCGCTAAGTTTGGCATCGCATTCAAACATGCGGTAGCCATACTCGGCGCCTATTCTAAAAGCGGCCAAGGTGTTTTCGGGAGCCAAAGTACCTGCGCCTCGATGGGCAATCCATCTTGGATAGGGCCAAGACTTGGGTGGCTTAGCAGAGTTCAGGGTCACAGGCGTTTTCCTGTTTCAGAACTGAAATGATGAATGCAGCCCGCTTTGGGCTTGGCATGGAAAAGCTCGCCAGCCTTGGGTGCAGCCATGCTGGCGTCGAGTCTGAGTGTGAGCATTTCATTGCCCAAGTGAGCATGCACCAAGCGCTCTGCACCAAGCAGTTCAACGGTATCTACTTTCAATTCCCAGCCGTCGGTCGCCAGATCGAGGTGCTCGGGTCGAATGCCCAAAATTTGTCCAGTTGGCAAACCTGGTGCTTGATGGAGCAAGTTCATGGGCGGTGACCCAATGAAGCTGGCAACAAAGGTGCTAGCAGGGCGGTTGTAGACTTCTTCAGGCGTGCCAAATTGTTCCATCACGCCGGCATTCATGACAATCATGCGCTGCGCCAAGGTCATGGCTTCTACTTGATCGTGCGTCACGAACAAAGAAGTGATGCCCAATTCGCGGTGCAACTTTTGAATTTCCAAACGGGTTTGGGCGCGCAGCTTGGCGTCCAAGTTGGACAAGGGTTCGTCAAACAAAAATACCTGAGGCTGTCTCACGATCGCTCTGCCCATGGCCACACGCTGGCGCTGACCGCCTGACAATTCTCTGGGCTTGCGCTGAAGCAAGTTGCGTAACTCCAAAATACCTGCCGCTTTGTCAACCCGGGTTTGAATATCTGCAATGGAAACTTTGGCAATTTTCAAGCCATAAGCCATGTTGTCAAACACGCTCATGTGTGGGTACAGCGCGTAGTTTTGAAACACCATGGCAATGTCGCGCTCTGCGGGCTCTAGATCGTTAACGATGCGGTTGCCAATGGAGATGTGACCACCCGTTATTTCTTCAAGACCTGCCACCATACGCAGCAAGGTGGACTTGCCGCAACCCGAAGGGCCAACGATCACAACGAACTCACCATCGTTGATTTGAGCGTTCAAATTGTGAATGACAGGGACTGTCTTCGCACCCGTGCCGTATTCTTTGAAAATGTTTTGAAGTGTGATGGAAGCCATTATTTTTCAGTATCAACCAGGCCCTTGACGAACCATTTTTGCATCAAGATCACCACGAGGGCGGGGGGGAGCATTGCCAAAATGGCGGTGGCCATGACGACATTCCATTCGGTGTATGCCTCGCCAGCCAGCATGCGCTTGATTCCCATCACGATGGGGTACATGTCCTCGTTGGTGGTGACGAGAAGAGGCCACAAGTATTGATTCCAGCCATAAATAAACTGAATCACAAACAAGGCTGCAATGTTGGTGGCCGACAAAGGCAACAAAATGTCTTTGAAAAATCGCATCGGGCCCGCGCCATCCATGCGTGCCGCCTCCACCAGTTCATCGGGCACGGTTAAGAAAAATTGGCGCAATAAAAATGTGGCAGTGGCCGAAGCAATAAGAGGTACGGTGAGGCCAGCGTAGGTATTGAGCATGCCCAGGTTGGAGACCACTTCATAGGTGGGACTGATGCGCACCTCAACAGGTAGCATGAGCGTGATAAAAATCATCCAAAAGAAAAAATGCCTGAATGGAAAACGAAAATAGACCAAGGCAAATGCAGACAACAAGGAAATGGCAATCTTGCCGATGGAGATGACCAGTGCGCTAATCAAGCTGGTCTGCATCATGGGCCAAACCGCGGGCACTTTGCTACCTAAAGATGTTTCGCCACCAAACAATGCCAGACGATAAGTCTCCCAAAAATGACTGCCAGGTACCATGGACATGGGAATGCTTCTGGAAATTTGCTCAGCGGTTTGGGTTGAGGCGACAAAAGTGAGGTACAGCGGGAAAGCCACGATGCCTACACCGAGCAGCAAAATCAGGTGCGACAGCAAGTCAAGACCTGGGCGTCGTTCAATCATGTCAGTACTGCACTTTCTTTTCGACGAAGCGGAATTGAATGACGGTGAGCGCCACCACAATGACCATCAAAATCACGGACTGAGCGGCTGAGCCGCCCATGTCGAGGGCTTTGAAGCCATCGTAGTAAACCTTGTAAACCAAAATGGCTGTTTCTTTGCCAGGCCCGCCGTGCGTGGTGGCGTCGATGATGGCAAAGGTATCAAAGAAGGCGTACACCACATTGATGACCAAAAGAAAAAATGTGGTGGGAGAAAGTAAAGGAAAAACAATGGTCCAAAAGCGATGCCAAGGCGATGCGCCATCGATGGCGGCCGCTTCAATCAAGGATTTAGGAATGGACTGAAGCCCTGCCAAAAAAAACAAAAAGTTATAGGAGATTTGTTTCCAGACGGCGGCCATCACAATCAAGGCCATGGCATGGTTGCCATTGAGCAAGTGGTTCCATTCGAAACCCATGCTGCGAATAAAAAAGGCGACCACGCCCATGGGCGATGCAAACATAAATAGCCACAAGACGCCGGCCACCACGGGGGCTACAGCGTAGGGCCAAATGAGCAATGTTTTGTAGATGCCAGCGCCGCGCACCAAGCGATTGGCCATGACAGCCAACAGCAACGACACTGACAAACCTGTGCCAGCAACCAAGATGGAAAAGAAGGCGGTGGTTTTGAACGAGTTGAGGTAGCTGTCGTCGCTGAACAGTCGATCAAAGTTTTCCATGCCGACATATTGCACAGAGCCCCCAAATGCGTCTTGGGTGAGCACACTTTGGTAAAGGGCTTGACCCGCGGGCCAAAAGAAAAAAACCAACACAACCACCATTTGCGGTGCGATGAGCACCCAAGGCAACCATGCTGATTTAAAACGTACGCGCTTTTCCATGACTTTTTTAAAACAATTTGATGCCAAGTAAAAGGACAAAAGCAGAGAATTTCTTCTCTGCTTTTCAGCTAGCTGGCATGCATCAATATAGATTCATGCTGGAGTTTGATCCGTGTGGGCTTACTTGTTGGCTTTTTCAAAACGCTCAAGTTGCTCATTACCGCGCTTGATGGCCAAGTCCAAAGCTTCTTTGGGCTGCTTTTTGCCACTCCAGACGCCTTCGAGTTCCTCATCAATGATGGTGCGAATTTGAACGAAGTTGCCCAAACGCACACCCCGTGATTTGTCGGTGGTTTTTCGGATCATTTGCGTCACAGACACATCGGTGCCCGGGTTCTTTTTGTAGAAGCCAGATTTGTCTGTCAACTCAAATGAGGCCTTCGTGACGGGCAAGTAGCCTGTTCGCTGGTGGCTCTTGGCTGCTATATCGGGCTGAGACAGGAAGGCGAAAAATTGGCCAACGCCTTTGTATTCTGCCGCTTTCTTTCCGCTCATCACCCACAAACTGGCGCCGCCAATGACGGTGTTTTGAGGTGCGCCATTGACATCAGGGTAGTAAGGCAGGGTGCCAATGCCGTAGGCAAACTTACCATTGCGGGTGACGTTGCCATAAAGGGCAGAAGAGCCAGTGGCCATGGCGCATTCGCCTGAGACAAACGTGGCGTCAGCCGCGTTGTTGCGGCCTTTGTAAATGAACAAGCCGCTCTTGGCCATGTTGGCCAAGTTTTCAATGTGGCGAACATGCAAAGGGGAGTTGAAAGACAGTCGAGCATCCATGCCGCGCATGCCGTTGCCCTTGGTGGCGAATTCAGTGTTGTGCCAAGCGGAGAAGCTCTCGAGCTGAGTCCAGCTGATCCAGCTGGTAGTGAATGGGCACTTGTGGCCACTGGCCTTCAATTTGGCAGCTGCCAAAGCCACTTCAGGCCAAGTGGTTGGGGGCTTCTCTGGGTCCATGCCCGCTGCCTTGAAGGCGTCTTTGTTGTAGTGGAAGACCGGGGTGGAGCTGTTGAAGGGGAAGCTCAGCATTTGACCATTGGGCGCTGTGTAATAGCCGGCCACAGCTGGCACATAAGCTTCTGGATCAAATTTCAAACCTGCGTCTTGCATGACTTTGCCAACAGGAACGATGGCGCCTTTGCTGGCCATCATGGTGGCGGTGCCTACCTCAAAGACTTGCAGGATGTGGGGCGCATTGCCAGACCGGTAAGCCGCAATGGCAGCCGTCATGGATTCGTCGTAGCCGCCTTTGAAGGTGGGCACAATTTTGTAATCTTTTTGGCTGGCATTGAAGTCTTTGGCTTGGTCGTTGACCCATTCGCCCAAAGCGCCACCCATAGAGTGCCACCATTGAATTTCAGTTTGAGCTTGTGCGCCAACGCTGAATGCAGCGATTGCCAAAGCAGCCATGGATTTTTTGTAGTTCATAAGTTCTCTCTTAATGGTTGTGTCAGCCAATAGCTTAGAGGCATGATGTGCAAACGGTATTACAACTAGATGAAGAAAAAATGACAACCCGTAGTTTCCATGACTTTGAATGACCCTTGTCAAAAAATGATCGATTGATTGACAGAGCTGGCTTGGAGTCCCCACCGCCTGCGCGTGATTGCCCCCCTGCAGTAAAATCACCATCAAATCTCATGAACGCTCCAACCACGCTCCAACACCTCCTGCAGGCTGACGATACG
>CALAGS010000090.1 GCA_937891665.1 uncultured Burkholderiales bacterium
CGATTGGGTGAGCCAATCTTGCACCGAGCCTTCGTACTCTCGCCAAAAACCAGGGTTCTCAGGTGTGGCTTCGCAGGCAATGATGCTGGTCACCACGTTGTCCATGAAGGCGCGGTCGTGACTGACCAAGAAAACGGTGCCTTGGTAGTCTTGCAGCAGCTCTTCCAAGAGTTCCAGTGTTTCAATGTCCAAGTCGTTGGTGGGTTCGTCCAGCACCAAGACATTGGCGGGCCTGGCAAACAAGCGCGCCAGCAACAAGCGATTGCGCTCGCCGCCAGACAATGATTTGACGGGCGATGTGGCGCGAGCAGGTGAGAACAAGAAGTCACCCAAGTAGCTCTTGACGTGCTGACGCTTGTTGCCAATTTCGATCCACTCACTGCCCGGGCTGATGAAGTCTTCCAAAGAAGCTTCCAAGTCGAGGGCGTTGCGCATTTGGTCAAAGTAAGCCACTTGCAAATTAGCACCTTGTCGAATTTTCCCCCTGTCGGCCTCTAGCTCTCCCAGAATCATTTTCAAGAGCGTTGTTTTGCCAGCACCGTTGGGGCCCAGCAAGCCAATCTTGTCACCGCGCAGCAGCGTGGCTGTGAAGTCTTTCAAAATGACTTTGACATCGCCTTCAGGGGAGGTGAATGATTTGCAAACATCCGTGAGTTCTGCAACCAACTTGCCCGTGGGCGCCCCGGATGCCACTTCCATGCGAACACGTCCGACTTGCTCTCTGCGTGCGCTGCGTGTGGCGCGCAAATTCTCAAGCCTGACGATGCGGCTTTGGCTTCTTGTTCGGCGAGCTTCTACCCCTTTGCGAATCCAAATTTCTTCTTGTGCCAACAACTTATCGGCCTTGGCGCTGATGACTGCCTCTTGCGCCAGCTGCTCTTCTTTGTTAATTTGATACTGCGCAAAGTTGCCTGGATAACTGCGCAAGCGACCGCGGTCCAACTCCACAATGCACGTGGCAATGCGGTCTAAAAATGCGCGGTCGTGCGTGATGGCCACCACGCTGCCCTTGAAGTCAATCAAGAGTTGTTCTAGCCAAGCAATGGAATCCAAGTCAAGGTGGTTGGTGGGCTCGTCCAATAGCAGCACATCAGGATGCGTCACCAGAGCTTGCGCCAGTGCCACACGCTTGCGATTGCCGCCAGACAATGTAGCCACCTTCGCGCCAGGGTCTAAGTGCAGTCGGTGCAATGTTTCATCAACACGTTGCTCCCAGCCCCAGCCGTCAAGTGATTCAATTTGGCTTTGCAATACATCCAGATCGCCCACACAGTTGCTGTAGTCATCAATCAGTTTCATCACAGGGGCGAGACCGCGCTGTACAGATTCGAAAATGGTGTCTTCCGATTCAAGCAAAGGCTCTTGCGCCACATAGGCAATTCGAACACCTTGTTGGACATGCATGTTGCCGTCATCGGCGTACTCCATGCCCGCCAAAATTTTGAGAAAGGATGATTTGCCCGTGCCGTTGCGGCCAATCAAGCCAATGCGCTCCGAAGTTTCCAGGGCAAAGTCAGCGTGATCAAGCAGTGCTACGTGGCCGAAGGCCAGAGATGCGTCAAGTAAAGTAATTAAAGCCATGCCGCGATTATCAATGGCAAAAGAAAAATGAAAG
>CALAGS010000091.1 GCA_937891665.1 uncultured Burkholderiales bacterium
CGCGTGTTGCACGAACAAGGCCTTGACGCACTCATCTGTGATCGCTTGCACATCAACACACAGCCTGCCAACCTCAAACGCTGGGACGACTTGGTCTATGAAACCGAGCACCCTCAAGGCGAAGTGAGCATTGCCATGGTGGGCAAATATGTCGAGCTGTCTGACAGCTACAAGTCGGTCAATGAGGCTTTGCGCCACGCCGGTATGCGCAACCATGTGCGCGTCAAAATAGAGCACATCGACTCTGAAACCATCACCTCAGAAACAGTGGCGCAACTGGCCAAATTTGATGGCATCTTGGTGCCCGGCGGTTTTGGCAAGCGCGGCATTGAAGGCAAAATTCAAACCGCACGTTTTGCCCGTGAAGGCAAAGTGCCCTACCTTGGTATTTGCTTAGGGATGCAAGTGGCTACCATTGAATATGCGCGCAATGTCGCTGAAATGCGTGACGCCAACAGCACCGAGTTTGAACCCGACACACCCTTCCCCGTCATTGCGCTCATCAACGAATGGAAAGATGCCGACGGCACCATTCAAGTTCGCGATGCCCAATCCGATTTGGGCGGCACCATGCGATTGGGCGCGCAAAGCTCTGACGTCTCTTCAAACACCTTGGCGCATCAAATTTATGGCCCAGTGGTCACTGAGCGTCATCGCCACCGCTACGAAGCCAATGTGAATTATTTGGACTCACTGCGCAAAGCAGGCTTGGTCATCTCGGCCCTCACTCAACGTGAGCAACTGACTGAAATCGTGGAGCTTCCCACTTCTGTTCATCCGTGGTTTGTTGGCGTGCAGTTTCATCCTGAATTCAAATCAACCCCATGGGATGGCCACCCTTTGTTCAATGCTTTTATCAAAGCATCGATCGATCACCAACAAGGCGCGAAGCAATTGAAAGCCGTGGCTTAATTCTCCGCGTCAACTTAGCAAGATACCAGGAACACCATGAAACTTTGCGGATTTAATGTTGGCCTTGACCAGCGCTTCTTTTTGATTGCTGGCCCTTGTGTCATTGAGTCAGAGCAATTACAAATGGACACCGCGGGCACCTTGAAGGAAATCACATCTGCGCTGGGCATTCCGTTCATTTTCAAGAGCAGCTACGACAAGGCCAACCGTTCTTCAGGCAGCACTTTTCGCGGCCCGGGCATGGATAAAGGTTTGGAAATTTTGGCCAAGGTCAAACGCGAATTGCACGTCCCCATCCTTACCGATGTTCACACCGAAGCCGACATTCCCGCAGTCGCTGCCGTGGTTGATGTCTTGCAAACGCCAGCTTTCTTATGTCGCCAGACCGACTTCATTCGCGCCGTGGCCCAATCGGGCAAGCCCGTCAACATCAAGAAGGGCCAGTTCTTGGCGCCTCACGACATGAAGAATGTCATTGACAAAGCCCGTGCAGCAGCACGCGACGCTGGCCTGCCCGAAGACAACTTCATGGCCTGCGAGCGCGGCGCCAGCTTTGGCTACAACAACTTGGTGTCCGACATGCGCAGCTTGGCCATCATGCGTGAAACCGGTGCTCCCGTGGTGTTCGACGCCACGCACTCCGTTCAATTACCAGGCGGTCAAGGCACCAGTTCTGGCGGCATGCGTGAAATGGTGCCCGTGCTTTCTAGGGCCGCTGTGGCTGTGGGCGTCGCGGGCTTGTTCATGGAAACACACCCCAACCCAGCCGCGGCCATGTCTGACGGCCCCAATGCCGTCCCCCTGCATCACATGAAAGCCCTGCTGGAAACATTGCTCGAGCTCGATGCCGTGACCAAAAAGAATCCGTTTTTAGAAAATATATTTAATTAAGAGAGAAGTCAAAATGAGTGCGATTGTTGACATTGTGGGCCGCGAAATCTTAGACAGCCGCGGCAACCCTACGGTTGAATGCGATGTGTTGTTAGAGTCCGGCGTGATGGGCCGAGCTGCGGTGCCTTCAGGCGCTTCTACAGGCAGCCGCGAAGCCATTGAATTGCGAGATGGCGATCAAAGCCGCTACCTTGGCAAAGGTGTCTTAAAAGCGGTTGAGCACATTAACACCGAAATTTCTGAAGCCGTTTTGGGCTTGGATGCCTCCGAGCAGTCCTTTCTCGACAAGACTTTGATCGACTTAGACGGCACCGAGAACAAAAGCCGCTTGGGTGCCAATGCCATGTTGGCGGTCTCCATGGCAGTGGCCCGCGCCGCTGCTGAAGAATCTGGCTTGCCTTTGTACCGTTACTTTGGCGGCATGAACGCTTGCCAATTGCCCGTACCCATGATGAACGTCATCAACGGTGGCGCCCACGCCAACAACAACCTCGACTTGCAAGAGTTCATGATCATTCCAGTGGGCGCGCCTAGCTTCCGCGAGGCTGTTCGTTATGGGGCAGAAGTGTTTCACGCTTTGAAGAAAATCATTCACGACAAAGGCATGAGTGTGGCTGTGGGTGACGAAGGTGGCTTTGCTCCCAACGTGCCTGGCCATGAAGCTGCCATTCAAATGATACTAGACGCCATCAGCGCAGCGGGTTACACCGCTGGCGAGCAAATTGCCATTGGCCTAGACTGCGCAGCAAGCGAGTTTTACAAAGACGGCAAGTACGAACTTGAAGGCGAAAGCTTGTCCTTAACAGGCGAGCAATGGATCGACATGTTGGCCACTTGGGTCGACAAATACCCCATCATCAGCATTGAAGACGGCATGGCCGAAGGCGACTGGGACGGCTGGAAACTGCTTACAGAACGTTTGGGCCAAAAAGTTCAAATTGTGGGCGACGACTTGTTTGTGACCAACACCAAAATTTTGAAAGAAGGCATCGACAAAGGCATTGCCAATTCGATCCTCATCAAGATCAACCAAATTGGGACTCTGACCGAAACCTTTGCTGCCATTGAAATGGCCAAGCGCGCCGGTTATACGGCAGTCATTAGCCACCGTTCTGGCGAAACCGAAGACGCCACCATTGCCGACATTGCGGTGGGTTTGAACGCAGGTCAAATCAAAACAGGTTCCTTGAGCCGAAGCGACCGCATGGCCAAGTACAACCAACTGTTGCGCATTGAGGAAGACCTGGGCGACGTAGCACAGTACCCAGGCCGTTCAGCGTTTTACAATTTGCGCTAATATTTCCAGATAGCCCTATTCGATGCTCATGGACAACCGCCTACTGCCAGCCGCCTTGATTGCACTGCTGCTTATTTTGCAGGGGCAGATTTGGCTTGGCAAAGGCAGTGTGCCCACGGTCATCGACCTTGAGTACAAAATTCAAGAGCAAAACGAGTTGAATGCCAAAGCCAAGCGCATCAATGGCCAACTCAACTCCGAAGTGAACGACCTCAAAGAAGGTTTGAACACGGTTGAAGAGCGGGCCCGCCATGAACTCGGCATGGTCAAGGCCAACGAGATTTTTGTTCAAATCGAAAAATGATCAATCCGGTCGAATTGGCCGGCTTCCTTTTGTCGTTGGCAATGGTTTATTGCAACATCAAAGAAATTCACTGGGGATGGCCTCTGGCCATTTTGAGTTCTCTGCTGTACGGAACAGTTTTCTGGAACAGCCAACTTTATGGTGAAGCCTGTTTGCAAATCATGTTCGTTCTGACAGCGGCTTGGGGTTGGCAACAGTGGCTTAGAGGAAGCGCTTCAGCCGCAATAGGCACTGATGCAGAGGTAAGCCCGGCGCCATTGGCAAAAGCCAAGCTTTGCGTGAGTGGCTTACAGGCTTCTGAGCGACGAGTTGCCTTCATTGCCACCTTGTTGGCTTGGCCTTCCTTGTCATTTTTCCTGCATCGCTACACAGACAGCGATGTGGCCGTTTGGGATGGCTTGGTCACGGCACTGAGTTTGTTGGGTCAATATTTATTGGGTCGCAAGAAAATTGAAACTTGGTGGGTCTGGATGCTTGTCAATATTCTCACCGTTGGCCTGATGATCGAAAAGTCTTTGTGGTTGACGGCCGTGCTGTATGGCATTTTTGCCGTGCTCAGTTTCATTGGCCTTCAAGCTTGGCGTCGCCATGAGCACTAGGGTCATTCGAGTTGCGCTGCTGGGCGCAGAAAGTACTGGCAAAACCAGCTTGAGTCAGTACATCACCGAGGCCTTGTTGGCGCAAGGGCAGATGGCAACTTACGTTCCCGAAGTACTGCGCGAGTGGTGCCAAATGTATGGCCGAACACCTGCTTTTCATGAGCAACGCCATATTGCGCAGCAACAAGCCGAGCGAATTTTTTCGATTCAAGAAGGCTGGGTCATTGCCGATACCACGCCCTTAATGACCGCCGTTTACAGCGACTATGTATTTAAAGACCTGTCTTTGTACCAGGAGGCCCTTGGACTACAAGCCCAATTTGATTTAACGCTGGTCATGGGACTCGACGTGGCTTGGATGCCAGATGGTTTACAGCGCGATGGTGAGCATGTGCGTGAACCGGTGGACAATCTCATTCGACAAGCCATGTCGAAAAGTCAACTGCCTTTTAAAGTCATTTATGGTCAAGGCGAGGCAAGGCTCAGCGCTGCATTGCTGGCCATCAGCCAAGGCGTCTCAAATCTCAATGAGCCCCTTCATTTGAAATTTTCAGTGCCCAGCTTGCAACCCACTCAGGTTCAAAGGGAAGTGAGCCAATACGGTTTGAACCAAGGCAAAACAGCCTGGCGCTGCGATTTGTGCAGCGACGCAGAATGCGAGCACAGACTTTTCAGTGACCTGCTGAAATAATACCCATTAGTGAACCGCAGGACCCGTGGGAGGTGCCGCTTCAGGTTGCGTAAAAAGGCTGGCTGCGTCCACAGGATCAAATTGATACTGCGCACCGCAGAACTCGCAAGCCACCTCAATGTTTTCGCGCTCTGACAAAATACTTTCGGCTTCTGCCACACCTAAGCTCTTGATCATGCGACCTACTCTTTCGCGACTGCAACTGCATTGAAAACGAGGACCTGACTCGCCAACCAGCGGCTCAAATCGCAGCAGCGGTTCTTCCCAGAACAAGCGGTGCAATACAGTTTCAACATCCAAACCGAGCAGTTCTTCAGGCTTCAAACTCTTGGACAAGATAGAAATACGGTTGTAGTCTTCATCTTTGCCCAGGGCCGATTCACGCTCGACTGAATCGTAGCGTCCAGCCAAATTACCAACCCCCTCCAAAGGCAATCTTTGAATGAGCAAACCAGCAGCCACTTGTGAGTTGGCTGCCAACACCAAGGTGGTGTCGAGTTGCTCAGACTGCAGCATGTAATGCTCTAGCACTTCACTTAACTTTTCTAATTTTTCTTTGTGATCATCAAACAAGGGCACCACGCCCTGATAAGGCTGCTGACCCGGCAAACGGTCTAAAGGATCTAGGGTAATGGCACAACGCCCTTCGTTGTTGACATTGACCATCTGACTCAAGGAAGCCTGCGGCAACACCTCACCTTGAACCGTAGCCGTGGCACGAAATCCGAAATCGGGCTGCACCTCCACCACAGACAACTTAACAGGCCCGTCGCCAAACACTTGCAGCACCAAAGCACCATTGAATTTGATGTTGGCCTGCATCAGCACAGCGGCTGCCGACATTTGACCTAACAACTCCGAGACGGGCTCTGGGTAAGCGCCGGTTTCCGTGTTGGCAGATCGCCTTTGAAGAACCTCCCACCAGGCATCGGTTAGACGGACGATGGCACCGCGAACAGGCAAGCCTTCGAATAAAAATTTATGAAGTTCAGACAATTTTTTTCAAACCCGATTGAAAGCGATGCGCGTTCTCGATGTAATGCTTGGCAGACATGCGCAAGCCTTGAATTTGTTCAGGCGTTAGTTCGCGAACCACTTTGGCAGGCGAGCCCATGATCATGGAGCCATCGGGAAACTCTTTGCCCTCGGTCACCAAAGAACCTGCACCCACCAAACAGTTTTTGCCTATTTTGGCGCCATTCAAAACCACAGCACCAATGCCAATGAGCGATTCATCGCCAATGGTGCACCCGTGCAACATGACTTGATGGCCAACGGTGACATGTTTACCCACGGTCAGAGGCTTGCCGACGTCTGCATGCAGCACGCTACAGTCTTGGATATTTGACCCTTCACCAATGTGAATGGTTTCTGTATCGCCCCGAATGACGGTGCCAAACCAAACGCTGGCATTGACGCCCAAGCTCACTGCCCCCATGACCTGAGCGCTATCGGCAACCCATGCCCCCTCAGCCAATTCAGGTTGTTTGCCGTCTAAGGAATAAATAGCCATTGGAGTCCTCTCAATTTGGGGCGCAAAGCCTACATTGTAGGCAAGCCTAAAATAGCGCATGGCGACCGCAGAATTAGCCCCACACCTCCCACAACCCGCTCACTTGAGGCAGGCTGTTTTGGCGCCCTTGTTGGCGCAAAACGCTGTTCAAAAGGCGGAGTTGACCTTGTCTCTCAAAGAAGACATGCCCATCTTTGTCGATGTGGTGGTGCAAGACCCCGGCGGCATTCCTGGGCGACCTGCGAAGCCAGAGCTGGTGTCGCACACCGTACTGAAGTCAAAACCTTTGACCACCCCCGAAGGCAGGGCTGTCTTGCTTCACGCCATTGCCCACATTGAACTCAATGCCATCGATTTGGCTTTGGATGTGGTGTGGCGCTTTCAGGGCATGCCTGCTGATTTTTACAAAGACTGGGTTCAAATTGCCAAAGAAGAAGCCAAGCATTTTTTGCTTCTTCAAAAGCATTTGGTCAGCATGGGTTTTGACTATGGCGACTTTCCGGCTCATCACTCCCTTTGGGAAATGGCAGAACGAACACGCACCGATATTTTGGCTCGCATAGGACTTGTGCCACGCACCATGGAAGCACGCGGGCTCGATGCATCACCCGGCGTGAGAAATAAATTAATCAGCGCAGGTGACCTGGCAGCCGGTCGCATTTTGGACATTATTTTGAAAGATGAAATTGGTCATGTTGCAGCGGGCAACCGCTGGTACCGACATGTCTGCCAAGAAAGAGGGCTAGACCCGATTGGCACTTATCGCGACTTGATCAAACAATACGACGCGCCCAAACTGAAGTCGCCTTACAACCTAGAAGCCAGACGCCTGGCAGGCTTCGAGGAAGAAGAGTTGATTTATTTAGCAGCCAATGGCTTGTAAGCCAACCTACCGAAAGCAATTCATGCAAATTAACCATAGCTTCAAGGGATTTCCTGGCCATCACACGCCCGTCGATATTTCAGAAGTTGGATTGCAAAAGTGGCATGTGTTGAAGGGTGACTTGCCATTCCCATTGGCCGTCATCAAAGAAAAAGCCCTTCAGCATAATTTGCATTGGATGAAAGATTTTTGTGAAAAACGCCAATTGGACATCGCGCCCCACGGCAAAACAACCATGTCACCAGAGTTGTACGCACGGCAAGTAGAAGCTGGCGCTTGGGGCATCAGTTTTGCCAACGTCTTTCAAGCAAGTTTAGGAATTCGGCACGGCATTCAACGCATCATCATTGCCAACCAAGTTTATCAACATGCCGATCTGGAAGCACTGAGTGTTTTGCTTGCAACTTATCCCAAAGTTCGGGTTTATTTCTTGGTGGACTCAGCAGAGCAAATTGATGCCATTCAAAAGTGGCGATCGGCGAGTCGATCCAACATCGCTTTCACCGTATTGATTGAGCTTGGTATAGAAGGCAAACGGACGGGTTGCCGAGAGCACTCACAGGCCTTGGCTTTAGCCCGAATCATCAAAGCCACCTCTGGGCTCTTGCTGTGTGGCATTGAATGCTATGAAGGCGCATTGGCCACTTGCAACCATGAGCACGATCAAGCATCGGTCGCGGCCCTCATGGGACGGGTCCAACAACTGGCCGTCGCCTGTGAAAAAGAAAATTTATTTGAAAACGACGAAATCCTTTTAACCGCCGGCGGCTCTGCCATCTTTGACCTCGTAGCTCAGCACCTCAAACCCCAACTTAACTTACCCACCAGAGGCATTTTGAGATCTGGCTGCTACCTTACGCACGACCACGTGCAATATCGCAAAATGCTGAAGTGCGTTGGCGAAAGACTTCAACTGACTGAAACTCTCAGACCCGCATTAGAGGTCATCAGCAGTGTGCAGTCTTGCCCTGAACCTGGCTTGGCCCTTCTCACCATGGGCAAGCGGGATGTTTCCTACGACATGGATTTACCCGTTGCCATTTGGCGTGCCAACATGGGCGATCAAGGGGTCTCAGGGGTGCCATCTCATTGGGAAATCACGGCCTTGAACGATCAACACGCCTACCTTCATTTCAACCCAGCAGCTTCTGTCTCAGAGCAGCCCCATGTGGGGCAATTGATTGGCAGCGGCATTTCGCACCCTTGCACCACATTTGACAAGTGGCGGTGGATGCCGATTGTTGATGATCACTACGCCGTCATGAGCGCTGTTTCTATTCGCTTCTAGCCATCGGTACTTCACCCAAATGGGTGATGCTGATTCACCCGTTTGGGTCATGCTGATTCACCCCCTCGGATGGTGCTTGGCGTGTAAATTTTTCAACCTTTCACGGGCCACATGCGTGTAGATGGTGGTGGTCGAGATATCTGCGTGCCCCAGCAACACCTGAACCGACCTCAAATCTGCACCATGGTTCAGCAGGTGTGTGGCAAACGCGTGTCTGAGAGTGTGTGGCGACAAGGGTGCTGTAATGCCAGACAACACAGCGTACTTTTTAATCAACTGCCAAAACATGATGCGCGACATGGCTGTTCCTGCTTTGGGGCCACTGGTGGTCACAAACAAATCGTCTGTTTGCTTGGCACCCAATAAGGCACCGCGTGCGTTTTGCATGTAATCCGTCAAACTGTCTCGGGCCATATCGCCAAACGGCACCAGTCGTTCTTTGCTGCCTTTTCCCATGATGCGAAGCACCCCCTCATTCAAAGACACATGCAAGGTTTTGAGTTTGACCAACTCGGTCACTCGCAAACCACTGGCATACAACAACTCCAGCATGGCTTTGTCGCGCAAGCCAAGGGCGGTATGGGTTTCGGGTGCTGACAGCAAGGCATCAACCTGTTCTTCCGACAAAGTTTTGGGCACCCGCAAGGCTTGTTTGGCCGCCAGCATTCTGAGGGTGGGGTCAACTTCGACAATACGCTCACGCAGCGCCCAACGGTAGTAACGTTTAAAAACAGTTAAACGCCGATTGGCAGAGGTGGCTTTGGAAAGGCTGTGGCGCGCGGCAAAATAAGCTTGTAAATGCAACTCTTGGACCGCATTGAAGGAGGTGCCTGAGCTTTGACTGAGCCAATCCGCTAAGGCCGTCAAATCACGTCGGTATGCGGCCAAAGTATTGGCCGACAAGCCGTCTTCTAGCCAAACCGCATCAACAAAGCGGTCGATGGCGGCTTGACTGTCAGAGCTCATTAGTCGAGCCGGAGTTTTTGAGTGTCCACCCCATTTTTGTAGACATCAAATTCAGCTTTACTTTGATCGCAAGCGCTTTGAAGACACGAGCTCCATCGTCATTGCCAACACGACTGATCATCAAAACTCCTGTAAATGACTGCTTCGTATCATAAGCAATATCTAACCCAGTTAGAAGGCAAATAGCGAAGCAAATACCGCAAAGACAAGCGTTATGCTATTGGGGTGAATTACGCTCAGCTTTTATTCCCTGATTTTTCCCTGATTTTGTGCGGTTACTTCTTGTGCCGGTACACACCCCTCAATCGGCCGCTTTGGCAACAAGTCGAGTTCCTGGTTTATTACTTCTTGTTTCCAATATTGCTGTTTCACTCCATTGTGAAAAGTCCCTTAGACATCCAAGCAACGTCTGGCTTTTTGCTAGCCGGGATTGCCATGGGTTTCAGCGCCATTTTGATCAGCAACAGCATGCCTTACTGGCCATGGATTCGCCACAAAATAGACCTCAGAGATCACGCGGCCAGCGCCCAAATAGGCTTCAGATTCAACTCATTCATTGCCTTGGCTTTGGTCGAACGCTTGACCGGCAGCGAAGGCTTATTGTTAATTGCCGTCCTCATCGGCTTTTGCGTGCCCATGTTCAATGTGGGGGCCGTTTGGCCCATGGCGCGTCATGGCGAATCGGGCATGTTGCGTGAACTGATTCGCAACCCCCTCATCTTGGCCACCACAAGCGGTTTGGCTTTTAATTTTCTAGGTTTGCGAATCCCTGAGGTCCTAGACCCCAGCTTGTCACGAATTGGCGCAGCCTCCTTGGCCTTGGGCCTCATGTCGGCTGGTGCGGGCATGGAATTGAAGGCACTGAACCAAGGTAAATTTTTGGGCAGCTTGGTCCTCACGGTCAAGCACTTGGTGGTGCCCTGCTTGGCCTGGGCCTTGGCGCAACTTTTTCAATTGCCACCTCTGCAAACCACAGTGCTGCTTATTTTTTCAGGCTTGCCTACGGCCTCTACATGTTATGTACTGGCATCCAGAATGGGCTACAACGGCGGCTATGTGGCGGGCTTGGTTACTTTGTCCACCCTGCTGGGCGTTTTGAGTTTGCCTTTTGCATTGGGCGTCTTGGGCGGCTTGAAGTTTTAAGTGCGATAGGCAAGTGACCAAGTCACTTGTTCTTGCACAACGGGATCAGGATGCGACAGCCAAGGCATCAGAGCTTTGACCAAAGCGGCAGCATCTTGAGTTGATATTTTTTCGGAACCACGCAAAGCATTGCCAGCAGCTAAAGCCACGTTTCGAATCCATCTGGCATGGCCAATGCGCCGAATGGCACTCCCTTCCGTCATGTTTAAAAAAGTAGCTTCATCCCATTGAAGTAACTCTTGCAATTGAGGGACCTTCAAGGGCTCACGCGCATCAAAATCTGGCAGCGTACTGCGCTTGGCGTATTTGTTCCAAGGACAAGCCCATTGGCAGTCGTCGCAGCCATAAATTCGATTGCCAATGAGGGGGCGCAGTTCATGCGGTATTTCACCGGCGTGTTCTATCGTGAGGTAAGAAATACATCGCCGGGCATCAAGTTGATACGGCGCCACAATGGCTTGAGTTGGGCACAGGTCAATGCAGGCTGTACATGAACCGCAGTGCGACGTGATGGCCTCTGTGCTGGGCAACGCAAGGTCGACAAACAATTCCCCCAAAAAGAAAAAGGAGCCTGCCTCTCTTTGCAAGACCAATGTGTTTTTACCGCGCCACCCTTGGCCACTTCGAACCGCCAACTCGGCTTCCATGACCGGCGCAGAATCAGTAAACACTCTGTGGCCAAAGGGACCGATCAATTCGGCCATGCGATGCTGAAGTTTTTGCAGTCGGCTGCGCATGACCTTGTGATAGTCCCGCCCTCTGGCATACACAGAAATCACGCCTTGAGAAGGCCGATTCAAAGCCAAGCCTTCAGACTCTGCCGACATCTCAGGCAGATTGCCAGGCAAATAATCCATTTGAACCGTGATCACACTGAGGGTTCCAGGCAGCAATTCTGCCGGCCTGGCACGTTTTAGGCCATGGCTTGCCATATAGTTCATGCTGCCATGGAATCCGGCAGCCAGCCAAGCCTGAAGCCCTGGCTCAGCTTCGGATAAATCCACGCCTGTCACGCCAATTTGAGAAAATCCCAGTTCCTGAGCTGCCACTTGCAACTCAGACCACAAAGCAGCAGTGTCAATTGCGCCAGCGCTTGAAGGACCAGAAAGAGAATGATGAGTGTTGTTCACACCGAGATTGTAGGAACTCCCGAGCCCCTTGGCGCGGCCAGTTGGCTATGGTCGGATGAAAACCAGGCGCAACAATTTGCTCAAGCACTGGCTCAGCAAGCTGAACTCAGAGATGCCTACGTCGAACTTCAGGGTGATTTAGGGGCTGGCAAGACCACTTTTGTCAGGCACCTGCTCAAAGCACTTGGGGTTGAAGGCCACATCAAAAGTCCTACTTATGCAGTGGTGGAACCCCACGAGGCAAGGCTTTCCCCGCCGCTTGTGGCACCAACGCCGAACCCTGCTCCCATGAGCCACCAAATTCTGAACATTTGGCATTTTGATTTCTACCGCTTCAACGACCCTCAAGAATTTGAAGAAGCCGGCTTTCGCGAATTGTTTGCCAGTCCTGGATTGAAAATTGCCGAATGGCCCGAACAAGCCAGCGGCATGTTGCCAGTTGCAGATTTGAAATTGATCATGACTGTCAACGAACAAGAAGGCCGTTTTGTCATGTGTGAAACACACTCACGCAAAGGGCTTGCCATTTTGCTAGGCTTGCTCAAATTAAGCCCTGCCCTTGCAAACTCTGAAACCGCTCTCCATGCCCCTCCAAAGACGTGATTGGCTCAAAGCTTCTGGCCTAGCCCTCATGCTAGGCTGGACAGACATCAGCCGAGGTGCAAGCTTGCTGGCGGTCCGCGTTTGGCCAGCCAAAGACTACTCACGGGTCACCTTGGAATCGGATGTTGCGCTGAAAACCAAGTACACGTTTGTTCCCTCTCCACCTCGCTTGGCCATTGACATTGAAGGCTTGGAATTAAATCCTTCCATCAAAGAATGGGTAGGGAAAATCAAACCAGATGACCCCAACATCACGGGTGTGCGTGTCGCTCAAAACAGCCCCGGTGTGGTGCGCATGGTGTTTGATTTGAAGCAAGCTGTGCAGCCGCAAGTTTTTGCACTGACACCAGTGGGCACTTATCAACACCGATTGGTCTTGGATCTTTACCCAAGCACACCAGTGGACCCTTTAGAGAGTTGGATTGCAGAACGCACTCAAAGCAGCGATGCTTTGAGTGACTGGCTGAATAAAAATTCAAACGCAGGCTCAGCCAATGCACAAGCCCCCCTCACGCCAAATGGACAAGCCCCTTCAGTTGGCCAACCTGCGGTGCAAGCTCCTCCCATCACCGACAGGTTGATTGTGGTGGCCATTGATGCGGGTCATGGCGGCGAGGACCCTGGTGCCATCGGCCCCAATGGCACCAAGGAAAAAGACGTGGTGCTTCAAATCGCTTTGAAACTGAGAGATCGAATCAATGCCACCCAAGTGAAGGGGAGCCCTATGCGCGCCTACCTCACGCGCGATGCCGATTACTTTGTACCCCTTCACGTGCGCGTCCAAAAAGCCAGGAAAGTGCAAGCAGATTTATTTGTGAGTGTGCATGCCGATGCATTTTTCACACCCAGCGCTCAGGGTGCCAGTGTGTTTGCATTGAGTCATGGTGCCGCTTCCAGCAGTGCAGCGAGGTGGATGGCATCTCAAGAAAACAAAGCTGACCTCATAGGTGGCATGAATTTCGGCGTGAAAGATTCGCAAGTGCAGCAAGCCCTGCTTGACATGAGCACATCCGCTCAAATTAAGGACAGCTTGAATTTGGGCGGCGCCATTTTGCGAGAGATCGGCAACGTGGGAAGACTGCACAAACCCAAGGTTGAACAAGCGGGTTTCGCAGTCTTAAAGGCCCCCGATATTCCCAGTGTCTTGGTGGAAACGGCCTTCATCAGCAACCCCAACGAAGAGGCCAAGTTGTCTGATGACCATTATCAAAACACCATTGCCGATGCGCTGGTGAGGGGATTGCAAAAGTACTTTGAACGCAATCCGCCTTTAGCGCGAAAACGTTCCACTTAAAGTGGCATTCACTTAACTTCGCTGCGCACGCCAAGCACCCCAAAGGGCGATCAAGCCGGGCACAAAGATCATGGCCCAAATGATTTGACTGAGGTGTGTCTTCACAAAATCAGTTTCGCCAAAAAGGTAGCCGGCACCGGTCAGGCCACACACCCATATGAAACCGCCCGCCACATTGAACAACACGAACCTAGAGGGTGTCATGGCTGCCACCCCTGCAACAAAGGGAACAAATGTGCGGACAAACGGCATGAAGCGCGCCAACACAATGGTGATGCCACCATAGGTTTCGTAAAAGTTGTGCGCCCTGTCAAAAGCGGCGCGGTTAAAAAACCGAGAGTTTTCCCACTGAAATACCTTGGGTCCAAAGTACCTGCCAATGCGGTAATTCAATTGATCGCCAGCGATGGCCGCCACAACCAGCAAGCCCATGATCCAAGGAAGGCTTAAATGTCCTGTACCACACAGGGTACCCACTACAAAAAGCAGGGAATCTCCTGGCAAGAATGGCATGACCACCAGGCCGGTCTCGACAAAAATAATCAGAAACAAAAGGGCATAGACCCAGGCCCCGTACTGGGCCACAAAGGCGCCCAAATACCGGTCAACGTGCAGTACAAAGTCTATCAATTGCATCAAGGTGTCCATCCTTAGATTATCCCTTGCTTGACGGTTAATCAGGACACTGTGATGCAATTCCAGAGGCCCAAAAGGTGATGACCACCTCCAAGCACCTACAATTTGAGAATGTCTGAACCTTTGCCCCGTCGATCCATCCGTGAATTACCCGATGTGCTGATCAGCCAAATCGCGGCGGGTGAGGTGGTTGAGCGCCCTGCTTCTGTGGTCAGAGAGTTGGTTGACAACGCCATCGATGCAGGCGCTCGCCAGATCACGCTCAGACTTTTAGGGGGTGGTATTAGGCTGATTTCGGTTGAAGACGATGGTTGCGGTATTCCCGCTGAAGAGTTGGCAGTGGCTTTAAAGCGCCATGCCACCAGCAAAATTGTGAATCTTCAAGACTTGGAGTCTGTGGCTACCATGGGTTTCAGGGGTGAGGCCCTGGCGGCCATCAATTCAGTGTCCGAGATGAGCCTGTCGTCTCGAACTGAGGAAGCCTCAAGTGCTTTCATCTTGGACGGTCAAACGGGAGAAGTGAAACCCGCCGCCCGTGCCATTGGCACCACCGTTGAAGTGAAGGAGTTGTTTTTCTCCACGCCAGCCCGTCGCCATTTTTTAAAATCTGAAAACACCGAACTGGCGCATTGCATTGAAGCCGTGAGGCGCCACGCCTTGGTTCGCCCTGAAGTGAGCTTTGCCATTTGGCACGAAGGCAAAATCGCAGCGCAATGGCGCAGTCACCCTGGCGAGGCCGGTTGGAATCAGCGTTTGGCCGATGTCTTGGGTGAAGAGTTTGTGGCGTCTTCGGTCAACATTGATTTTCGTTCTGGCCCTGTGCATGTCAGGGGCAGGGCCGGCACACCCGATGCAGCGCGAGCGCGTGCAGACCAACAATTTGCTTATGTGAATGGCCGCTTTGTGCGAGACAAAGTCATCACGCATGGCGCGCGCAGTGCCTACGAAGATGTGCTTCATGGCCATCGACAACCTGTGTATGTGTTGTATTTGGAGATGGACCCCACGCGTGTGGATGTCAATGTTCACCCCACCAAAATTGAAGTACGGTTTCGCGACAGTCGGGAAGTGCATCAGGCCATGCGGCACGCGATTGAAAGCGCATTGGCAGTGCCCCGAGCACAACTTCTTTCGACAACGTCCGCAATGGCACAATCTAATACGCCATCTACGGCATCGTCGTCAGCCCCTGCTCAAAACACTTGGGCACAACGCGGCATGGCATTTGGCGCAAATCGTTTGAATGAAGACCCTGCCAGAGCAATGGCAGATTTAAAAGCCTTGTGGAGCAACCCGCCGCAAGTAGAAGAAGAAAGTCCTGCAGGCTTTTCAAGCGCAAAAATTCAATTGCAAACAGCGCCAGCAGTTGCAAGCCAAGGTGAACATGAATGGCCCTTGGGCCGAGCCATTGCGCAGCTTCAAGGTGTTTACATCTTGGCAGAAAACACCCAAGGCTTGGTTGTGGTTGACATGCATGCGGCCCATGAACGGATTGTGTATGAACGCCTCAAACAACAACTCGACACCACTCAAATTACCAGTCAGCCTTTGTTAATTCCAGCATCTTTCTCTGCAACACCACAAGAAATTGCAACGGCTGAAAGTTGCGCTGATGTGCTGATGCAATTGGGGCTTGAGGTCTCTGCTTTGTCGGCCAAAACATTGGCCGTGCGAGCTGTGCCCACCTCTTTGGCACAAGGCGATTGCGTTGAACTTACGCGCAGTGTCTTGGCTGAACTGGCCCAACACGATGCGGCCACAGTAGTGCAGCGAGCCCAAAATGAAATCTTGGCCACCATGGCCTGTCATGGTGCAGTTCGCGCCAACCGAAAACTCAACTTGGATGAAATGAACGCTCTGCTTAGACAAATGGAAGCCACCGAGCGTTCCGACCAATGCAACCATGGACGGCCCACGTGGCGACAGGTCGGTATGCGTGAATTGGATGCCTTGTTTTTAAGAGGCCGGTGATGAAAAGCATAGACCAGCCCTTGCCGTTGCAGGCAGGTCAAATCAAGCGCAGTCCTGCCATGATCGTCCTCTTGTTAGCATTGTTGCTTGGATTGCAGCCTGTCACCACAGACCTGTATCTGCCCACCCTTCCTGCACTGAAGCAAGGCTTCAGTGCCAGCATGGTTCAAGCACAACTCACCTTGACGGCGCTGCTTCTGGCTTTCGGTACTTCCCAATTGTTTTGGGGGCCTCTTTCAGACAAATGGGGAAGACGACCCGTCCTGTTAGGCGGCATTTTTGTCTATGCACTCTCTGCGGTCACCTGTGCCTTAGCGCCCAACATAGAAGCGCTCATTGCTGCAAGAACTCTTCAAGGTGTTGCCATGGGTGCATGCGTCATGGCGGCCCGAGCCATTGTGCGAGATTTATACGAGCCGATAGAAGGTGCCAAAGTCATGTCTCAAGCACTTTCTGGCTTGGGCCTCATTGCGTGTACCTGCGTCCCTGTGGGTGGCTTCTTAACTGATTTTCTGGGATGGCGTTGGGCACTTAGCAGCTTGGTGTTGTTTGCGGTTAGCACGGGGCTGCTGATTTACCTTTACTTCGATGAAAGTTTGCAACAACTCAATCCAAGGGCCCTTGAAGCAAAAAGTTTATGGGCTGCAACAAAAAAAATCATTCGCAACCCTACCTTTCTAGCCTATAGCGCTTTGTCGACCGCTTCTTATGCGGGGCTCTTTACTTTCCTTGCAACCTCCGCTTTTATCTTTACGCAAAGCATGGGTTTGAGCAAAACATTCTATGGCTTGCTCATGGTGACCATGTCGTTTTCATACATTGTGGGTACTTTCATTTGCCGATGGTTGTTGCTGCGGATCAGTATTCAATCGTGCGTTGTGTATGCAGGCTTTGTGAGTTTTTTTTCTGGGCTTCTGATGCTGTTAATTGCGTATGCAGGGCCTGGGCAATCTTGGTTTGGCCCTTGGGCAGTGATGCTTCCTATCAATGTCTTTTTGATGGCGCACGGCGTACATCAACCTTGCGGTCAAAGTGGCTGCATTGCACCCTTTCCAGAAATGGCAGGCACTGCTTCAGCCTTGAATGGTTTTTCCATGATGGTGGTGGCTTTTGGCATGGGAACATGGATTGGCACGCACATGAGCGACCCACTTTTGGCATTGGCACACGGTTTGTTATTGTGGTCTAGTTGCTTGGTTTTAATTGCTTGGTTTGGTGTGCGCAAAATTCCAATCATCGCGCAACGCGAAGCAGCATGAAGCCGCACGCGCTTGCCATTACCGGACCGACCGCGAGTGGTAAAACTGGCTTGGCTTTGGCAATGGCTGAGCATCTTGAAGCACAAGGCGGCGCTGAAATCATCAGTGTTGACTCCGCCTTGGTTTTCAAAGGCATGAACATTGGTACCGCCAAGCCCTCTGCCCAAGAATTGGCATCGGTGCCGCATCACCTGATTGACATTCGAGATCCACTGAATGCCTACAGCGCAGCCGAATTTGCCCAAGACGCATTGGCCTGTATTTTGGATATTCGCAGTCGCGGCAAAATGCCTATTTTGGTAGGCGGCACCATGCTGTATTTCAAAGCCTTGATGGAAGGTTTGAACGACATGCCTGGCGCAGATGCAGTCATTCGCGCGGTCATTCAAACAGAAGCCGAGAAATCAGGTTGGCCTGCCATGCATGCCTTGCTCAGCCAAGTTGACCCTCTCACGGCCGCACGCCTTGCACCCGCCGACAGTCAACGCATTTCAAGGGCCCTAGAAGTTTTCAGAATTTCAGGCAAACCTTTGTCGAGTTTTCATCAAACCAATTTAGCCTCCACTGACCCATCCGCTTCATTGCCAGCCAATTCAAATGCGTTGCACTGGGCCAATGTGCCTCTTTTAAGCCTAGAGCCTAAGGACCGATCTTGGCTGCACAAACGGATTGAGCAGCGCTTCGACGACATGCTGTCGCATGGATTTTTAGACGAAGTGAAAGGCTTGCGTGCCAGAGGTGATTTGACGCCAGACTTGCCCGCCATGAGGTGCGTTGGCTACCGACAAGCTTGGGAGGCTTTGGATGGCACCCTGCCCCTGTCTGAATTGCGCGATCGCGGTGTCTTTGCAACTCGCCAATTGGCCAAACGACAAATCACTTGGCTCAGAAGCCTGCCGCAGCGAACGGTGCTTGAGGCCGATGGTCAGGCCGTTTTGAAGCAGGCTTTGGCATGGGTTGAGAGCCGCATGTCTGAGGCTTAATCTGAGAAACTGGCCTTGCCCCTCAGGGCTTTCGTCTGGCCTCGCTTGACTTTGCTTTCTACGCGCTTCACTTGAGAACTTCTGGTTGGCCGGGTAGGCTTGCGCGGTTTTTGCACCAAGGCAGCCAATTCCAGCAGGTCATGAAGGCGCAGCAAGGCCGCCATCCGGTTCATGTCTTGGCTTCTGTGCTCTTGCGACTTAATGACCACGACGCCGCCTTTGGTAAGCCGATGGTCCCGGAGCGCTAGCACTCGCTCCTTTAACTCTGGTGGCAAACTTGAAGCCCCCACATCAAAGCGCAGCTGAATGGCGCTCGAGACTTTGTTCACATTCTGCCCGCCTGGGCCTTGTGATCGAACTGCCGTCAGCTCTACCTCATCTGTCGGAATGTGAAAAATTGTCATGAGAAACCCTGAAAATGCACAGCGATCATGCGCTTTGTGTTGGGTATTGATTGTGCCTCGCTTAAACTGGCAACTTAACTACCTCAAGGTGTCAACATGGCCAAAGGTCAACAAAAGTCCAACAAAGAGTCCAAAAAACCAAGGAAGGATACATCTCCTCCTAAAACCATCGCTGTAGACACAGAGCGGCCGATCCAAAAAACCACGACCATCATTCCACGCGGCAAGAAGCCCGTTTAATGTGACCACCCCTTAGAAATTTTCAAAAACGATGAGTGATTCTGCGCAAAGTCTTTGGCCCCATGCAGGCTATGCCCAACTGAAAACGGATGCGCGCGGTCACCTCACAGTCACCGATGATTTCTTAAGGGTCTTGTTGCATCGGCCAGAATTGGCGCCGATAGACAGTTCATGCGCTCATGAAATTCAAATTCATGAGCGCCTGATCGAAAGCCCTCGGCTCAATCTGCAAGCTTCCGATCTGGCACCCATACAAGACCCAGACGCCGCAGAAAACATGCGCGTTTGGCTGCGATTTCGCGATCGTATTTTGGCCAAACCCACTTTAGAAGCCAGCTACTGGGCCTTGTTTGAAGGTGCGGGCGTCGATGTACCACCCGTGTTGGTCAATCAAATCACACAAGTGTTGGTGCAACATGTTTTGGGAGATGACTGCACGCCACTTGAAGCACGGGCAGCAGAACTGCTTTTCAGAACTCAAAAAATATCAGTGCTCGATGACGGCTCGGTCATGTCGGCCGATTACGAAACCGTTGAGCGGCATGCGCTTGAAAGTGGCTTTGGCAGCGTGGGCGAGTTGCTCAAACAAGGTGGCATTCCCCTCAGAACGGTGGACCTTGATGTCATTCAAGAAAGCAATCAAGACTCCTACTGGGATCGCAGTGAGCGATTTGACATGGTGGCCTGCCTGAATTTAGGACAAGACCTGATTTCGGCTTTTTGCCAAGTTTTAGAACGCTGGGTTCTTCACTTGACGGCTGCCAAAGTAAGCATCCAAACAGCCCGAGAAATCGAAGACGAGCATTGGGTATGGCACGTGGGTCTAGACGCCCAAGCCAGTAGTATGTTGAACGATTTGTACACAGGCAACACCATTGACGAAGACAGCCAAAGAAGAATGCTGTGCTTGTTTGTGTTGAACTTTGAAAACCCCAGCGACATGCTGAGCGAAGTGTCGGGCAAGCCTGTTTATTTGGCCATGGCCATGGACACGCAGCAGCTTCTTAAAATCAAACCGCAAAATCTGCTCTTGAACTTGCCATTGGCCAGAAGATCTTAAGCATGAATGCCCAGCAGATCATTTTGAGCATGGTCTTGGCCACCATGGTTTTTTCTGTGGCCCTCGAACTGCGCATTGAAGACTTTAAACGCGTGGCTCAAACGCCTAAAGCTGTCATTTGCGGACTCATCCCTCAATTCCTACTCTTACCCGTTGCCACTTGGTTGGTCACACTTTGGCTAGATCTGCCACCCAACATGGAGGCCGCCATGATTTTGGTAGCTGCGTGCCCTGGTGGCAGCCTGAGCAATGTGGTGACCCACATGGGGCGAGGTAACACAGCGCTTTCAGTGAGCATCTCTGCTGTGGCCAGCATCATTGCCTTGTTTGCAACACCCTTTAATTTCAGTTGGATGATTGCTACCAACCCAGAAACAGCCTCTTGGTTGAAAGAGCTTTCCATTGATTCTTCTGGCATTTACATCAGCTTGTTTTTACTCTTAGGTGTTCCCTTGAGCCTTGGGCTGCTGGCGTCACACCGCCTACCCCAACTCACCGAACGCATCCGCAAACCTTTAGGCCATTTTTCTCTCATTGCCCTGCTGTTGTTCATCGTGGCGGGTTTGATCAAAGAGCGGCAATTGCTCACCTTAGGCTTGTTGCCCACCCTGTTGCTGGTGGTATTGCACAACGCTAGCGGCTTGTTTTTTGGCTGGGCCACCAGCAAAGTGATGGGCGTGAGCGAAAAAGACCGACGTGCAATCATGATTGAAGGCGGTATGCAAAATTCCGGCCTAGCGCTGGGCATCATTGCTGTTCAATTCAACAGCGATTTGGGCATGGTCACCTTGGCCAGTTTATGGGGTATTTGGCACATCGTGAGTGGCATGTCTTTGGCGTATGTGTGGAGAAGAAAAGATGCTCGATTGCTTGATTAAAAATGGCACGGTAGTAGACGGAACAGGTCAAAAACCCTTCATTGCAGACATTGGCATTCAAGGTGGGCGCATCACTCACATAGGCCACATCAACGAAGCCGCCAAAGAAATCGTGGATGCCACAGGCCTATGGATCACGCCAGGTTTTGTTGACCTTCATACACACTATGACGGTCAAGTTACGTGGGACGAATGCTTCACACCCAGCATTTACCATGGCGTGACCACTGTGGTCATGGGCAATTGCGGCGTTGGCTTCGCGCCCAAACGCCCCGGCGCTGAGGACGACCTGATCAAACTCATGGAGGGCGTGGAGGACATTCCTGGCGCTGCCTTGCATGAAGGCATTGTGTGGAATTGGGAGAGTTTTCCACAGTACATGAATGCGCTGGCAGCCTCACCCCGCAGCCTCGACTTTTTGGTCCAAGTGCCACACGACCCGCTGCGGATGTATGTCATGAAAGAGCGCGCATTGGCCCATGAAGCGGCCACAAAGCAAGACATTGATCAGATGCGCTCGCTCCTGCGCGAAGCGCTGGAAGCGGGCGCTGTAGGCTTTAGCACGGGCCGCAGTGACAATCATCGCACCTCGGAAGGCAAAGACACACCCGCCGCCAATGCCAGCCATGAAGAGCTCACGGGTTTGGCGCAAGCCTTCCAAGGCCTTTCGCATGGTGTCATTCAAATGGTGAGCGACTACAACTTACTTAAGGGCCCTAGTGAGTTTGATGCGGAGTTTGACTTGGTGGAAGCCATGGCAACGGCCAGTGGCAAAGCACTTTCACTCACTTGGCTTCAACGTGACCCCGGTGGTGAGCAGTTTGTGCGCATTCAAGAACGCGTCGAGCAAGCCGTGGCCAAGGGCCTGCCGATCTTCATGCAGACCGCTGCGCGAGGCATTGGCGTATTGAATGGCCTCGATGCCAGTTTTCATCCCTTCATGGGTTTTCCTTCTTACAAAGAAGTGGCTCATTTGCCCTTGGCCAAACGCGCTGAAGCGCTGCGCGACCCTTCCAGAAAAGCACGCATTCTTTCTGAAAAATCTGAACGCCTAGCGGGTGATGGCAGTTCTATCCCGCCCTTGGTGGACATCTTATTGGCCAAGATTGACATGATCAGCGGCCGCATGTTCCCGCTGGAAGCCACCTTGAATTACGAACCTTCTGTGATGGAAAGTTTCTTGGTGCGCGCCAAACAAAAAGGCGTCACACCTTTAGAAGTTATTTACGATCACTTGAGTGCAGACAATGGCGACGGTTTGATTTACTTCCCCATCTTCAATTACAACGCGGGCAACCTTGATACCGTTCGCAAAATGCTAGACCACCCCCGTGCTTTGAGTGGCTTGAGTGATGCCGGTGCGCACGTTGGTACCGTGTGCGATGCCAGTTTCACCACCTTCATGCTCACGCATTGGGTGCAAAGTCGCAACAAAGACACTCTGCCAATTGAAACCGTGATCGAAATGTTGACGCGTCGCAATGCCAATTATTTAGGCCTCAAAGACCGCGGTGTGTTGGCAGTCGGTATGCGTGCCGACATCAATGCCATTGATCCGCAAAAACTCAGTGTGGGCCTGCCTCAATTGATTCGCGACTTGCCCGCAGGCGGCAAACGCTTTTTACAAAAGGCAGAGGGCTATGTGGTCACGTGGGTTGCAGGTGAGCAGGTGCAACGCCAAGGAGAGATCACTTCAGCGCGCCCTGGCAATTTGGTTCGCATGTCTTGATCTAAGTCATCAGTCTTTGCGCCAAGCAGGCAAAACCCAATTGTTCAAGATGGCCATTGTTCTAAAGAGGGTTGTCACAACGGCACACACCGTCATGCAGAACCAGGGTTCAGCCTCAGCAGTAGCCAACACAATGTAAATCAGCCCGCCCGCAAATGAACACAGAGCATAAGGCCGATGGTCTTTGAAAGACACCGGAATCTCATTGCAGACAATGTCGCGCAGCACGCCGCCAAAAATACCCGTGATGGTGCCCATCAAAATGGCCACTGTGGGTGACATTCCAAGCGCCAAGGACTGCGCTACGCCAGAAGCTGTGAACAAGCCCAAACCCAGTGCGTCTGGCCACTGAATGGTCTTCTCGGTCAATTCAAAATGCCTTTGACGCATGAAGCTTATGGACAAAATGCAAAGGGCCAGCACCGCCCACATGACAATTTCATTTTGCACCCAAAAAAATGGCCGTTGGTCGAGCAAAATATCGCGCAAGGTACCACCACCGAACGCCGCCAAAAACCCAACCACGCAGACCCCCACAATATCCATGCGTTTGCGAGCTGCCTCCATAATTCCTGATAAAGCAAAGGCCAAGGTGGCCAGCAATTCGATGCCAAGCAACAACATTGATTCCCAAGTTTCAAAACTTTCCATGATGGGGCTACTTTAATGCACGCCGACATCGTCTGATCTTCAATTTGGTGCAGATCCTTGGGTTCACCCTAATGCCTTAAAGAAAAAAAAGGCGTAACTTGTGTTGCTTATTCAATTTTTTGTTCCAACCTTAGTTAAGGAGTGAGATATGTTTGCTTTACCACGTCGTCGTTTGTTGGCCACTGCTCTTTTGGGCATGTTAGGTGTCCTGAGCGCTCTGCCCGCCGCAGCTCAAAACTATCCCGTACGCCCTATCACCCTCATCGTACCTTGGGGCGCTGGTGGCGGTACCGATGCAACGGCGCGAATCATTGGTAGCCTGCTTGAAAAAGACTTGGGCCAACCTGTCAATGTGGTGAACCGAACAGGCGGCAGCGGAGTAGTGGGTCATGCAGCCATTGCTTCTGCTCAGCCAGATGGCTACACCATCGGCTTGGCCACCGTAGAAATTGGCATGATGCATTGGCAAGGATTAACCAATCTCACCAGCACTTCTTATACACCCATTGGACTGGTCAATGCAGACCCAGCGGGTGTGCAAGTTCGTGCCGATTCGCCTTACAAAACGGTCAACGAATTGTTAGCCGCTATCAAAGCCAATCCCGGCAAATTCAAGGCTTCTGGCACAGGACAGGGCGGCATTTGGCACTTGGCCATTGCAGGCCTTTTGCGCGATCAAAAGATTGACCCTGCAGCTTTGCCGTGGGTCCCCAGCAATGGCGCTGCGCCAGGCTTGCAAGACATGATGGCAGGTGGCATTGAAGTCGCCCCCGTTTCCTTGCCCGAAGCGCGTTCATTGATTGACGCTGGCAAAGTTAAAAGCTTGGCCATCATGAACGACAAGCCCTCTGCCTTGTACCCCAATGTGCCCACTTTAAAGGCAGCCACAGGCAGCGATTGGACCATGGCCGCATGGCGCGGCATTGTGGCCCCTAAAGGTTTGCCAGCCCCAGTCCGTGACAAATTAGCTGAAGCCGTGCGCAAAGTAGCCACCAGCAAGGAGTACAACGAGTTCATGTCCAGCCGCGGTTTTGGTGTGATCTATGCAGGACCCGATGACTTTGCCAAATTCATGGTGAAGTCAAATACAGAGTTGGGCGCCACCATGAAAGCAGTCGGCTTGGTCAAATAAGACCATGAAAATCCACGACACCCTATTTGGGCTGTTCTTTTTGGCATTGGGCGCCTTGGTGCTCTTTGCCGTCAAAGGATTTCCGAATATTCCGGGTCAACCCGTTGGTCCGGCACTTTTCCCAAGCTTAATCGCCACAGGCCTTTGCATCTCAGGCGTCTTGCTGATTTTGAAAGGTCTTCGGCAACGTACCGCCACGGCGTGGTTCGCATGGGAGGATTGGGTCCATTCGCCTCGACATGTTATAGCCTTGCTTGTGCTCTTAGGCTGTGTGGTTTTCTACATTGCGTTTGCCAACACCCTCGGATTTTTCGCCACCAGCTTCATGATGTTGGTCGCTTTGTTCAAGGCTTTGCGGGTCAATTGGCGTCGAACTCTCATTGTGGCCGTGATCGCAACTGTGCTTGTCCATTTTGCTTTTTACAAACTCCTGCGAGTCCCCCTGCCTTGGGGTGTCCTCACGCCTTGGGCCTGGTGAAATTGTTCACATCGCTTATTCAGTCAGTTGCATGAATTAGGAACCTCTCTATGTGGACAGCCATCGGTCAAGCATTCTCCATGGTCTTCGAGCCCTACACTCTCATGGTGATGGTGGCTGCTGCGTTTTATGGTCTGTTCGTGGGCGCAGTGCCTGGACTCACGGCCACCATGGCCACGGCCTTGTTGGTTCCTGTCACGTTTTTCATGCCACCTATTCCCGCCATTGCGGCCATGGTTACGGCCACGGCCATGGCCATTTTTTCAGGTGATATTCCAGGTTGCTTGTTGAGAATTCCTGGCACACCCGCTTCGGCTGCTTATACCGACGAAGCCTTTGCCATGACCAAAAAAGGGCAAGCCGAAATGGCCTTGGGCGCTGGGCTGGTCTTTTCAGCTGTAGGTGGCTTTTTTGGCACCGTTGTGCTTATTTTGGCAGCCCCAGCACTGGCAGACTTTGCGTTGAATTTCAGCTCCTTTGAATATTTTTGGTTGGTGCTGCTGGGTCTTACTTGCGCCGTGTTCATTACCACCAACCAACCCCTTAAAGGCGTTGTCACCTTGCTGCTTGGTTTGATGGTGGCCTGCGTTGGTCTGGGTAACCCTGCAGGTTTTCCCCGCTTCACATTTGGCAATGCCGAATTGACCGGCGGCATTGGCATGATCGCCATGATGATTGGCATGTTTGCCATCTCAGAAATCATTCGCTTTGTGGTCGATACCAGTCCACCAGCCGAGTTGGTGGTTGAAAAAGTAGGCAGCGTGATGTCGGGCCAATGGGCATTGGCCAAAAAATATCCCAAACAAATTTTGCGCGGCAGTGTTCTTGGAACCGCCGTGGGTGCCTTGCCAGGTGCAGGTGCTGACATTGCAGCATGGATGGCTTATGCCATGAGCAAGAAGTTTTCGAAAGAGCCCGAAAAATTTGGCACAGGGCACGTTGAGGGCATTGTGGAGTCGGGGTCGGCCAACAACAGCGCGCTTGCAGGCGCATGGATTCCAGCGCTGGTTTTTGGCATTCCAGGTGACTCCATCACGGCCATTGTGATTGGCGTTCTGTACATGAAAAACATGAACCCAGGTCCTGCACTGTTCACCACCAATCCACAAAATATTTATGCGGTGTTTTTGTTGTTCATCATTGCCAACATCATCATGATTCCACTTGGCATTTTGTGTATCAAGGTGGCCAAGCGAATTTTGCTGGTACCGCGTGAAGTGCTCATGCCCTTGATTTTGCTATTTTGTGTGGTCGGCACTTTTGCCATCAACAACTCCATGTTTGAAGTGGGCATCATGTTGGTTGCAGGTATCTTGGCCTATATTTTGGAAGCCAATAAATTCCCTATCGCTCCAGCCATTTTGGGCGTTGTTTTGGGTGGTATGTTGGAAGAAAACTTCATCACCTCCATGATCAAATCCAATGGCGATTTGACAGCGTTCTTGGCGCGCCCCATCGCACTGGGCTTGGCAGGGGTGTGTTTGCTAGTTTGGACTTGGCCGCTGATGGCCAAGTTGCTGTTTAAACCCTCACGCCCTCAAACAGCCTGAGGCAGGCTCACCTTGAGCTTTTCAGCCCAAGCGCTGAGGGCCGGCATGATGCTGGGGTAGAGTTGCAAACCCTGCTGCTGACTCAAGGCTTTGTGCTGAAGACCTCTTTCTCCAGGCAACCGAACTGTCTCGCCCTTTTGCGCGGGTTTTGAGCTTTTGCACCTTGCCATCACATGGTCCATTTGTCGCTCAAAGGCTTTCAAGCCCGCAAAAGCCTGTGGGTCAATGATTTGCAAAAACACAGTGGCGCCCCAACCCTCCAAAGGATCGGCGCGGCCATGCCCCGCCAAACCACCTGTCATGGCCTCCACCATCAAACTCAAACCATATCCTTTGTGGCCTGAGTCCATGCCGCCTAAAGGCAAGATGGTGCCTTTGGGTTCAGCAAACAACACCGCCGGATCGGCGCTGGCTTTGCCATGGCCATCCATCACCCATGCAGCCGGCAATAACTTTTTTTCATTGAACAAGCGGTTGGTCATGCCATTGGTGGTTGCCGACGTTGACACATCCACCATGATGGGTTGCTTCGAACTTGGCATGCCAAACGAAACAGGATTGGGTGTGAACACAGGATCCAAACCGCCAAAGGGTGCCACACTGCTGGAATTGGGATCTGAACAGTGCAAAGCAATCAACATGCCCTGCTGGGTTGCGCGTTGGTGATAGGCAGCCAGGCAAGCGATGTGGTGGCTGCGTTTGATCACAACGGTGCAGGTACCCTGCTGCTTCGCGCGCTCCATGGCCACCTCCATGGCCCGCAAGACCAGCCATGGACCTGGCAACCTTTTGCCATCCCACACCATGGCTGCAGGAAAATCTGACATAACATCGGGCAGCCCGTTCTTGCTCATTTTTCCCGAAGCCAACTCGGCCAAATACGGCGCCAACAAACCAAGGCCATGGGTTGTGTGGCCTAACAAATCGCCCTCAATCAGAATATCTGAGACCGCTTTGGCTTTATCGGCCTCAAGACCATTGGCCAAAAGAAGCGACTCAGCAAATATTCTCAAATCTTCTACGTTGTATTTCATCAATGTCTCCTAATGATTGAAGCTATCCTTCATATAGACCGGGCAGCTATGGGGCACATGTTAACGTGACCTGCTGTTTCAGCAAGGCAGGTCATACCAAGAGATAATCTTGTATTGTCAGACTAATTTTCAAAGCCTTGATTCAACTCAACTTGATTTAAAAATGAAAAGTCATTCACTTCGCATGGACGGGGTTGATACCCCTATCATTCCCACCATTGCGGCCTTGGTTAGAAACAACCCCGGCACCATTTCATTGGGCCAGGGTGTTGTCAATTACGGCCCCCCAGCAGAAGCCATTGCCGCCTTGCCTGGTTTGATGGGCGATGGCAGTTTGCACAAGTACTTAGGCGTCAGTGGGCATCCTGGTTTGGTTGAAGCCATCCAAGCCAAACTGTCGAATGAGAACCAAGTTCAATTAGGGTCAGAAGCCATGCTCATGGTCACGGCCGGCAGCAACATGGCCTTTTTGAATTCGGTGTTGGCCGTCGCCGACCCCGGTGATGAATTCATCTTGCCCATGCCCTTTTATTTCAACCAAGAAATGGCCATTCGCATGTGCGGTTGCGTGCCTGTGCCTGTGGCTACCCATGACGACTTCAGTCTGAATGTCGAAGCCATGGCTGCAGCCATCACGCCGCGCACGCGCGCCATTTTGACTGTATCCCCCAACAATCCGACAGGGGCTGTTTATTCCGAAGCTTCACTGCGCGCCATCAATGCCCTTTGCGCGCAACGCGGCATTTACCACTTCAGTGACGAAGCCTACGAGTACTTCACCTACGAAGGTGTGAAACACTTTTCACCCGCCAGCATTCCAGGCGCCATGAAGCACACCCTTTCTTTTTACTCCATGTCGAAAAACTACGGCATGGCCAGTTGGCGTGTGGGCTATGTGGTGTTTCCAGCCGACTTGTTTGATGCCATGAACAAGGTCCAAGACACTAACCTCATTTGCGCTCCCATGCCCTCTCAATTGTTGGCATTGCAAGCTTTGCAAAAAGGCAAGCCATGGGTTGAACCTAAAGTTCAAGCTCTGAGCCAAGTGCGTCAAACGGTATACAAAGCTCTAGAGGGTTTGGGCGATTTGGTGCAGTTTCCCAAAACGCAAGGGGCGTTTTATGTGCTGATGAAACTACCTGGCTTAAAAGAAGGCATTGAGCCCATCGCCTTCAACCGCGCCATGACAGAGAAGTTCAAAGTGGCGTCCATTCCTGGCTTTGCATTTGGATTGACGAAAACTCATGAAGCCAATTACCAACGCTTGTCTTATGGCGCGCTAGAGGCCGCCAGCGTGGCGGAAGGTGTACAGCGCTATGTCGCAGCTGTACAAGATTGGTACAGTGCTTACTGAAGCCCACCCTTGAGTGCATCAGGTACGGGCAAGGGCATGACCTCAATGCCCTCCTCGAGTAAATCTTGCGTCTCTTCCAAAGAGGCTTGACCCCGAATATTGCGCTCTTCAGATTCACCATAGTGCATCTTGCGTGCTTCTTCTGCAAAGTTTTGTCCCACATCCTCTGTGTTGGCAATCACGTGCTTGACCATCTTCACCCAGGCCTCTTGCACCATCTGCACCGTTTCAGGATGCACCTGCGCCAAGCTGGCAGCAGCGGCCTCAGCAGCTTGAGTTGTCACGGCAGGTAAATGAGGCGAAGGTGCCGCAGCTGTAGCACCAGCATTTGCAGAAACTTCTTCGGCTTGGATCTCTGGCTTTGAATTTCGCGGCTCAGCAGCGCCTAAGTTCAAACGAGGCGCAGAGGGCAATTTACGCACTTGCGTATTGGCACACAGGGGGCAAGCCACCAAGCCCCTTTCGCGTTGCGACTGATAATCTTCTTCAGAGCCAAACCAGCCTTCAAAATTGTGCATGCTAGCGCACTGAAGGTTAAGGACTTTCATGCAGAATTTTTGCCCCTGCTCAATTGGCCAACATCTGGGACACTGATTGTGCGCACAGTGACATCAAAGCGCCGGGCACAATACCCAAGACCAAGATCAACAAGCCATTGAAAGACAAGACAATCCGAACATCTGCGCCAGCTGTGACGGTAGTGGCCGTGACAGCTTCATCAAAGTACATGACTTTCACAACGCGCAAATAATAGAAAGCACCAATGAGAGACATGAACACAGCAAAAACTGCCAATGCAATGTCTGCCGTATGGCCAGATGCAACCAGCGCCTGCAAGACAGACAACTTGGCATAGAAACCGACCATGGGTGGAATGCCAGCCAAAGAGAACATGCAGATGGCCATGACACCCGCATACAAAGGGCTGCGGTTGTTCAAGCCAGCCAGATCGGTAATTTCTTCGCTCTCAAAACCTTGACGGGCCAACAACAAAATAATGCCAAATGTTGCCAAGGTGGTCAGGACATAACCTACGACATAGAACATGGCCGAGCTGTAGGCATTGGCTCCCATGGCCGCATTGCCACTGACCACGCCAGACATCAAACCAATCAGCACGAAACCCATTTGGGCAATAGTGGAATAAGCCAACATGCGCTTGAGGTTGGTTTGTGCAATGGCTGCTAAGTTACCAACCAACAATGAGGCAATGGCCAAGAGGGCCAACATTTGCTGCCAATCGATGGCCATCGGCAACAAGCCCTCCACCAACAAACGAATGATGATGGCAAATGCCGCGAACTTAGGCGCTCCCGCAATCATGAGGGTAGCCGCTGTTGGGGCACCTTGGTAAACATCGGGCACCCACATGTGGAAAGGCACCACACCGAGCTTGAATGCCAAACCAGACACCACGAACACCAAACCAAACACCAACACTTGGTGTTTGACTTGGCCGCTGGCAATGACTTTGAAAACAGTCGCCAAGTCCAAAGAGCCTGTCGCACCATAAAGCATGGACATGCCATACAACAAGAAGCCAGAAGCCATGGCACCTAGGACAAAGTACTTCATGGCCGCCTCAGTGGCCTGAGCGTTGTCGCGGCGCAGTGCCACCAAGGCATAGCTAGACAAAGTGAGCAGTTCAAGTCCCAAATACAAAACCAAAAAGTTTTGGCCTGAAATCATGACACTCATGCCCAGCAAGGCAAACACAGAAAGGCTGAAAATTTCACCGCCGCGCAGCATGTCGCGATCGGCGGCGTAAGGACGTGCATACACCAAGGTCACCATGACGGCGATGGTTGCGAAACATTTGAGCCAATGGCCCATAGGATCACTGACCACCAAACGGCCAAAGCCATAAAGCGTATGACCTGAATCGGCGTAGAAGGCATGCAGCAGTGCCACGCCGCCAAGTGATACCAAACTTAAAACATAAGTCACAGTGCGCTTAGGGCTTGTGACCAGCAGGTCTACCAGCGCAATGACGCAGGCCATGACCAGCAACACGATTTCCGGGTAAACCGTCATCCAGCTGGTTGAGTCAATCATGTCTATTCTCTCTATCTTAAAGTTTCAGCTGACCACAAGCGATCAAGGCAATTTGGAAGCAGCGACATGCTCCAACAAATTGGCCACAGAGACTTCCATCACATCGGTGAAGGGTTTAGGGTACAAGCCCATGTAAAGCACCGCAATGGCCAGCAAGGCCATGACTGTGAACTCTCGTGCATTGATGTCGGTGAGTTCTTTCACATCGTCGTTTGTGACCGGCCCCAAGTAAACGCGCTTGAACATCCAGAGGGTGTAAGCAGCGCCAAAGATCAAGGCAGAGGCGGCCAACATGCCCACCACGAAGTCAAATTTGACAGCGCCCAAAATGACCATCCACTCACCCACAAATCCTGCTGTGCCTGGCAAACCGCAGTTGGCCATGGCGAACAGCAATGCGAAAGCTGCAAACTTGGGCATGGTGTTGACCACGCCGCCGTAGCTTGAGATTTCTCGAGAGTGAACACGGTCATAGAGCACGCCAATTGACAAGAACATGCCCGCCGACACAAACCCGTGCGCAATCATTTGCACCAAGCCACCCGACACGCCCAGCGGGTTGAAGATAAAGAAGCCCAAGGTGACGAAGCCCATGTGCGCCACGGACGAATACGCCACCAGTTTTTTCATGTCTTGCTGCACCATGGCGACCAAGCCTACATAGATGACGGCCACCAAGGACAACACAATCATGAAGGTGCCCCATTCGTGCGCTGCATCGGGTGCAATGGGCATAGAAAAGCGCAAGAAGCCATAGGCGCCCAGCTTCAACATAATGGCCGCCAGCACAGCAGAACCGCCTGTAGGCGCTTCAACGTGCACATCAGGCAACCAAGTATGAACGGGCCACATCGGCACTTTGACCGCAAAGGCCGCAAAGAATGCAAAGAACAAAAAGTTTTGTGCTGTGGCAGACAAAGGCAGCTCATGCCAAGTTGCAATGTCAAAACTGCCGCCCGATTGGATGTACAAGAAGATCAATGCGATCAAGGTCAGCAGAGAGCCCAACAAGGTGTACAAGAAAAACTTAAAGGCTGCATAGATCTTGTTGGGGCCGCCCCAAATACCAATGATCAAGTACATGGGAATTAGCGTGGCTTCAAAGAATACGTAGAACAACAAGCCGTCTAAGGCTGAGAACACGCCAATCATCAATCCAGACAGGATTAAGAAAGCGGCCATGTATTGGTTGACTTTGCGTGTAATAACTTCCCAACCCGCAATGATCACAACCACATTGATGAAGGCCGTCAGAATGATGAGCCACAAAGAGATGCCGTCAACACCCAAGTGGTAGTTCACATTGAAACGTTCAATCCAAGAGGCTTTTTCGACAAACTGCATGTCAGCGGTATCGAGTTTGAAACCCGCATACAAAGGCAGCGTGACCAAAAAGCTGATAACCGCGCCGACCAGCGACAACCAGCGCACAGTTTGCGCTTGTTCATCACGGCCCAAGGCCAATAAAACAATGCCGAACGCAATAGGCGTCCAAATGGCAAGGCTCAACATTCCCATTTTGTAAATCCTTATTTGTTGAGCCAGACGAAGTACGTCATGAGCAAAAAGATACCCAAGATCATGACCAAGGCATAGTGGTACAAATAACCCGTTTGCAGCTTGCGCGTCCAGTTAGAGACCAGGCCCACCAACTTCCAAGAGCCATTCACAAGCCAGCCGTCGATCAAGGTGCGATCGCCGACTTTCCACAGACCATTGCCCAAGGCACGTGCGCCGCGCGCCAAAATGTTTTCATTGATCCAGTCCATGTAGTACTTGTTCTCAAGCAGAACCACCAAGGGACGCAAGGCACGGCCAATGGCAGCAGGCACGGCAGGGTTGATCAAGTACATGTACCAAGCCACAACCACACCCGCCAAAGCAAGCCAAAACGGTGCTGTGCTGACTGAGTGCAAAGCCATGGCCACAGGGCCATGGAAGGCATCAGCCAATGTTTTCATGCCTGCGTGCTTTTCAGCATCGATGAAGATGGCATCTTTGAAGAACTCGCCAAACAGCATGGGTTGGATGGTCATGAAACCAATGACCACCGACGGGATGGCCAACAAAATCAGAGGCACAGTGACCACCCAAGGCGACTCGTGAGGGCTGTGATTTTCGTGGTCATCGTGGTGATCGCCATGGTGTGCATCGGGGTTCTGGTCGTAGCGCTCTTTGCCATGGAACACCAAGAAGTACATGCGGAAAGAATAGAAGGCCGTGACAAATACGCCAGCCAACACTGCAAAGTTGGCAAAGCCAGCAGCTGCCAAGTTGCTTCCATGCACAGCTTCAATGATGCTGTCTTTGGAGTAGAAACCTGAGAATAAAGGCGTGCCGATTAAAGCCAAAGAACCCAGCAAGGAAGTGGTCCAAGTGATGGGCATGTACTTGCGCACGGCGCCCATGTACCGAATATCTTGGTTGTGGTGCATGCCGATGATGACCGAGCCGGCACCTAAGAACAGCAGGGCTTTGAAGAAGGCGTGGGTCATGAGGTGAAACACAGCCACCGAATAGGCTGATGCACCCAATGCCACTGTCATGTAGCCTAATTGAGACAAGGTGGAATAAGCCACCACCCGCTTGATGTCATTTTGGATGATGCCCAAGAAGCCCATGAACAAGGCCGTGATGGCACCAATGATCATGATGAAATTCAAGGCAGTTTCAGACAACTCGAACAAAGGTGACATGCGGGCCACCATGAAAATACCTGCAGTGACCATGGTCGCTGCGTGGATCAAAGCTGAAATGGGTGTGGGGCCTTCCATGGAATCTGGCAGCCACACATGCAAAGGAAACTGAGCTGACTTGCCCATAGCACCAATGAACAAGCAAATACAAATGACCGTGATCAACATCCACGAAGTGCCAGGCAATGTGAGGGCACTGAGGTCTGCAGCCTGAGCAAATGCTTCAGTGTAATTCAGGGTGCCCGTGTAGGCGGCAATGAGACCAATGCCTAAAATAAAGCCAAAGTCGCCCACTCTGTTCACCAAGAAGGCTTTCATGTTGGCAAAAATGGCGGTGGGTTTGTTGTACCAAAAACCGATGAGCAGGTAAGACACCAAGCCCACAGCTTCCCAGCCAAAAAACAACTGCAACATGTTGTTGCTCATCACTAGCATCAGCATGGAGAAAGTGAACAAAGAGATGTAGGCAAAGAACCGGTTGTAGCCTTCGTCTTCATCCATGTAGCCAATGGTGTAGATGTGAACCATGAGCGACACAAAGGTAACGACGCACATCATCATGGCGGTCAAGCCATCGACCATGAAACCCACCTCCATTTTGAGGTCGCCCACTGTCATCCAGGTGTAAAGAGTTTCATTGAAGCGCGCGCCATCGATGGCCACACTCTTCAAAGTAGCGGCTGACAAAATAAATGCAATGAGCACGCCCAGAATAGTGAGCGTGTGTGTGAGGCGGCGACCAATCCAATTGCCACCAAATTGTGTACCTAAAATGCCCGCCAATACAGCGCCCACCAAGGGGGCCATAGGCACTGCAAGCAGCGTAGTTGCGTTGAGGGTCTGGCTCATGTTGTTTTAACCTCTTAACCCTTGAGCGAATCTAGTTCATCCACATTGATGCTGTTCATGTTGCGGAACAAAAGCACCAAAATGGCCAAACCGATGGCGGACTCGGCGGCTGCCACTGTCAAGATGAAAAACACGAAAACTTGTCCGTGCATGTCACCCAAATAGTGAGAGAAAGCCACAAAATTCATATTGACAGCCAAGAGCATCAGTTCAATGGCCATCAACAACACAATCAAATTCTTTCGGTTCAAAAAGATACCGATGACTGAGAGGGCGAACAACATAGCGCCCAACGACAAATAGTGTCCCAGTGTCAAGGTCATGATTTGGTCTCCTTGGGGGCATCAGCATCAGCACCAGCAGGCACTTCTGGCGCTTTAGGCGCCTCCCCGACTTTCACAGCATCCATTTTCACAACGACCAAGCGATCGCTGGCTCGGACATGAACTTGCTCGGAAGCGCTGATGGCTTTGCTGTCTTTGCGTTGACGCAGCGTGAGTGCAATGGCTGCAATCATGGCCACCAACAAAATAGCTGCGGCCACTTGAATGGGCATGAGGTATTCGGTGTAAAGCAAGATACCCAAGGCCTTTGTGTTAGAAATTTGCGGCCCAATTTGACCCACATCAACAGCCACTTTAGGCACCTCAGCAGTTCTAAAACCACTCATCAGCACAGCGGCCATTTCGAGTGCAATGAGGGCACCCAAAGAAGCAGCCAAGGGAAAGTGCTTCCAGAAGCCTTGACGCAAGGTGTCTAAGTTAAGGTCAAGCATCATGACCACAAACAAAAATAGCACCATCACGGCACCCAAGTAAACCAAGACCAAGACCATGGCCAAGAACTCGGCTTGGAGCAGCAACCACAACCCCGAAGCCTGGGAGAAAGCCAGCATCAGAAACAACACAGCATGAACTGGGTTGCGCGCAGTCACGACTCGGAATGATGCAAACAGAAGCACCACCGAGAAGAGATAAAAGAAACCAGTTTTGACGTCCATGGGTTGTCGCTTGTTAGTTTTTGTAGATCAACCGATCAACGGTATTTGGCATCGGCCGCTCTGGCCTGAGCAATCTCTTTTTCATAGCGATCACCGACTGCCAAAAGCATTTCTTTGGTGTAGTGCAAATCGCCACGCTTCTCGCCGTGGTATTCCAAAATAGATGTTTCCACAATGGAATCGACAGGGCAGCTTTCTTCGCAGAAACCACAGAAGATGCACTTGGTTAAATCGATGTCATAACGCTTGGTTCTGCGCGAACCATCAGCTCGAACCTCTGATTCAATGGTGATGGCCATTGCAGGGCAAACAGCCTCACACAATTTACAAGCAATGCACCGCTCTTCGCCGTTTTCATAGCGTCGCAAAGCGTGTAAGCCCCTGAAGCGAGGAGACAACGGTGTCTTCTCTTCGGGGAACTGAAGGGTCACCTTGCGACGGAAAGCATAACGCCCCGTCAAGGCCATGCCCTTGACCAACTCAAACAGCATGAAGCTCTTGAGAAAGTCTCTGAGCGAAAAATTGGATACAGCCACTGTAGACATGTCTTAACCCGGTTATTTCCAAATGTTCCAAGGCGAGAGCAACCACGCGCCCACAATCAACAGCCACACCAAAGTGACTGGAATGAAAATCTTCCAACCCAAACGCATGATCTGGTCATAACGGAAGCGCGGGAATGTAGCGCGAATCCAAATGAACATAGACACAACAAGGAAGGTTTTGATGCCCAACCAAATCCAACCAGGGATGAAATTGAACAATGCGCTGTCAATGGGCGACATCCAGCCCCCCAAGAACATGATCACGGCCAAGATGGACACCAGCCACATGCTGGCATATTCGGCCAAGAAGAAGATGGCAAAACCCATACCTGAGTACTCCACCATGTGACCCGCCACAATTTCGGCTTCACCCTCTACCACGTCAAAGGGGTGGCGGTTGGTTTCGGCCACACCAGAGATGAGGTAGACCATGAAGATGGGGAACAAAGGCAACCAGTTCCAGGACAAGAAGTTCAGGCCCATGCTGGCCATTTCGCCTTTGCCCTGACCCAACACAATTTCAGTCAGGTTCATGCTGCCAGTGACCATGATGACCACCACGAAGCAAAAGCCCATGGCAATTTCGTAGCTCACCATTTGCGCAGAGGCACGCAATGCACCCAAGAAGGCGTACTTGGAGTTTGAGGCCCAGCCGGCAATGATGACGCCATAAACCTCGATGGAGGTGATGGCCATGACCAACAACAAGCCTGCGTTGATGTTGGTGAGCGCCACCTCGGGTCCAAAGGGAATGGCCACCCAAGCGGCCAAGGCCGGCATGATGGCCATGATGGGGCCTAAACGAAACAAGCCAGGCGCCACAGCAGAAGGTGTGATGATCTCTTTGGTCAGCAACTTAATGGCATCAGCGATAGGTTGCAACAAACCGAAAGGACCCACGCGGTTGGGTCCCATGCGAACTTGCATAAAGCCGAGTAATTTGCGCTCCCACAAAGTGAGGTAAGCCACGGCACCCATGAGCGGCGCTAAGACACACACAATTTTGATCAAAATCCACAAGACAGGCCACACCATCGTGGACCACCAAGTGGTGGAAATGGCATTCAGGCCACCGTTGTACAGCGCGTCGATCATGCGTGCACTCCTTCAGCAAAAGCTTTTGCACTTTCATTTGCATTTCTGGCATCAGCCGTCAATTGCAAAGATGGTGCACGTCGAACCAAGCTGTCGAGTTGATAAATTGAGGCCACGCAAGGTGTGTCGACATGTCCTGCCAAGCGAACTTCAAAACTGCACGCATTGCTCAAATTCAAAGGTGTGGCGCTGATTTGCTTCAACACATCTTGTGATGTTTCGAAAGCCAATTGGGGCAAGCCCAGCATGTTGGCCAAAACGCGCAATACCTTCCAGGCCGGCCGGGTTTCGGCCAAGGGCTTGACCACCGCATGAAAACTTTGCAAGCGTCCTTCTGCGTTCACGAAACTGCCAGATGTTTCTGTAAAGGGTGCAATGGGCAACAACACGTCTGAGAAAGACATGTTGGTTTTGAAAGGACTGAGTGTGACAACCATTTGCATGGCGGCCAAGGCAGTCGCCGCTTTGGCGCCCGCAGCAGCATCTTCAACAGGCTCCGTGTTAAGCAACAAAACTGCTTTCAAACCACCCGCCAGCATTTGTGCCGCATTCAAGCCACCGGATTGAGGCTCTGCTTTGGCCCACTGTGCACCCACAGTGTTAGCAGCTTCTGTGAGGTAGCCATAAGTTGCGCCAGTTTGGTCGGCAATCCACTTAGCCAAACTAAGCAAGCTGGATGCATTGGCGTGGTGTGCAGCGGCATTGCCCAACAAAACAGCTTTGCGGTCGCCGCCCAAGAGTGACTTGGCAATGGCTTGCGCCTCTGGCGTTGCATGGCCTTGAGCAGGCGCAGACACGCCCTTCTCTGCCGCAACGGCTGCCGCCACATTGGCCAAACTTTGTGTCCAGCCACTGGCTTCTTGCACATCGGCATGCGCCACTGCCATGGCCCACGCATCGGCTGCAGAAAACAAAGCCTTGGAAGTGATGATGTTGACTTGAGCGCCGTTGCGTTGTGCTTGGCGAATGCGCTGCGCGAACAGCGGATGGTCTTTGCGCAAGTTGCTGCCCACCACCAGCACACGCTGGAGTTGTGTCAGGCTGGCAATGGAGGTACCCAAATAACGCACGCCTTCGACTTTGGCAAACTCGGCATTGCGCAATCGGTAATCGATGTTGTCAGAGCCCAAAGAGCGAACCAAGGTGCTGGCCAAATGCAGTTCTTCAAGTGTGCTATGTGGGCTGACCAAGGCGCCAATGCTGCTGGCACCATGGTCTTTGCTGATTTGATTCAAACCATTGGCCACATATTCCAAAGCGGTTTGCCAATCAACTTCTTTCCACTCACCACCCTGCTTGATCATGGGGGCGCGCAGACGGTCGGCACTGTTCAAGGCTTCGTAAGAGAAACGATCTCGGTCGGCAATCCAGCACTCATTGACTTCTTCGTTTTCCAAAGGCACCACACGAAGAACTTCGTTGTTTTTAACTTGCACCACCAAGTTGGCACCCGATGAATCATGCGGCGCAATTGATTTGCGGCGAGACAATTCCCAAGTGCGGGCGCTGTAGCGAAATGGCTTGCTGGTGAGAGCGCCTACGGGGCAAATGTCAATCATGTTGCCAGAGAGTTCTGAGTCAACCGATTGCCCCACGAAGGTTTCAATTTCGGCGTGCTCGCCGCGGTGGGACATGCCCAACTCCATGACACCGGCTACCTCTTGGCCGAAGCGAACGCAACGTGTGCAGTGAATGCAACGGCTCATCTCTTGCATGCTGACGAGGGGGCCCACATCTTTGTGAAACACCACACGCTTTTCTTCTTCGTAACGTGAACCCGAACCGCCATAACCCACGGCCAAATCTTGCAACTGGCACTCACCGCCTTGATCGCAAATGGGGCAATCAAGCGGGTGATTGATGAGCAAGAACTCCATGACCGACTGCTGCGCCTTGATGGCTTTGTCTGACTTGGTGCGAACAATCATGCCTTGCGTGACAGGTGTTGCACATGCAGGCATAGGCTTGGGCGCCTTTTCAACATCGACCAAACACATCCGGCAGTTGGCCGCAATGCTCAATTTCTTGTGATAGCAGAAGTGAGGAATGTAAGTGCCGGCCTTTTCAGCAGCATGCATGACCATGCTGCCCTCAAGGACCTCAACTTTTTGACCGTCTAGTTCAATTTCAACCATGGTTGTTCTGCCGTCTCAAACGTAAGCGGGGACCATGCAGGTCTTGTGCTCAACGTGGTACTCAAATTCGTGGCGGAAATGTTTGATCATTCCGCGCACAGGCATGGCGGCGGCATCACCCAAAGCGCAAATGGTGCGACCTTGAATGTTGTCTGCCACCGAGTTCAAGAGGTCGAGGTCGCTTGCGCGGCCTTGGCCATTTTCAATTCTGTCAACCATGCGCCACAACCACCCCGTGCCTTCACGGCAAGGTGTGCATTGGCCACATGATTCATGGGAGTAGAAATAAGACAAACGTTGCAATGACTTGACCATGCAACGAGTGTCGTCCATGACGATGACCGCACCAGATCCCAGCATGGAGCCGGCTTTGGCAATCGAGTCATAGTCCATGGTGATGTCCATCATGATGTTGGCGGGCAACACGGGGGCTGAAGAGCCGCCAGGAATGACCGCTTTCAAGGAGCGACCACCGCGCATGCCGCCGGCCAACTCCAAGAGCTTGGGAAAAGAGGTGCCCAATGGAATTTCATAATTGCCAGGACGCTCAACATCACCGCTGATGGAGAAAATCTTGGTGCCACCATTGTTAGGTTTACCGCACTCCAAATAAGCCTGACCCCCATTGCGAATGATCCAGGGGACTGCCGCAAAAGTTTCGGTGTTGTTGATGGTGGTGGGCTTGCCATACAAACCAAAACTGGCGGGGAATGGTGGCTTGAAGCGAGGTTGGCCTTTTTTGCCTTCCAAGGATTCAAGCAAAGCCGTTTCTTCACCGCAGATATAAGCACCGAAACCGTGTGACGCATGCAACTGGAAGTTGAAGTTGCTGCCCATGATCTTGTCACCCAAGTAGCCTGCTGCGCGCGCTTCTTCAAGGGCGGCCTCAAAGCGTTCGTAGGTTTGAAAAATTTCGCCATGAATGTAGTTGTAACCCACATTGATGCCCATGGCATAAGCGGCAATGGCCATGCCTTCAATCACGATGTGTGGATTGAATTGCATGATGTCGCGGTCTTTGCAAGTACCGGGTTCGCCTTCGTCAGAATTGCAAACCAAATACTTTTGACCTGGAAACTGACGGGGCATGAAGCTCCACTTCAGACCGGTGGGAAAACCAGCACCGCCACGACCGCGCAAAGATGATTCTTTGACGGTGGCAATGACCTGATCCTGCGTCAAACCCTCACCGCCATCTTGGCCTAAAATTTTGCGCAAAGCTTGGTAGCCGCCACGTGCCTCGTAATCTTTGAGGCTCCAGTTTTTGCCATCTAAGCCTGCATAAATTTGCGGGTTGATGTGACGGTCGTGAAAACAAGTTTCCTGACCCGATGCCGCAAAACGCGACAACAACTGATTCAAATCAGCGCTCATGCTGCGCCTCCAGATTGTTGCAATGTATCGACCAACTCGTCTAGCTTTTCGTTGCTCATGAAGCTGCACATAGTGCGGTCGTTGACCAACAGCACGGGCGCGTCAGCGCAAGCACCTTGGCATTCGCTTTGCTGCAAGGTAATGAGTCCGTCAGCTGTGGTTTGACCGACTTGAATACCCAGTCGCTTTTGCAAATGAGCCATGGCTTGTTGGCCGCCGCGCAATTGGCAAGGCAAATTGGTGCACACGTTCAATTTGAACTTGCCCAACTTTTGCTGGTTGTACATGTTGTAAAAAGTAGTGACTTCGTGCACAGCCATGGGCGCCATGCCCAGATAGTCAGCCACCACTTTTTCGCTTTCGGAGCTGACCCAGCCATGCTCTTGTTGCAAGATGGACAAGCAAGCCATCACAGCAGATTGCTTTTGATCAGCAGGAAATTTGGCCACTTCGCGAGCGAAGCGGGCTTTGGTCTCATTAGAGATCATCGGTCAATCTCTCCAAACACTATGTCCATGGTTCCAATGATGGCCACTGCGTCGGCCAACATGTGGCCACGGGCCATTTCATCAAGGGTCGCCAGGTGGGCATAGCCTGGGGCGCGGATTTTTAAACGGTAAGGCTTGTTGGCACCATCGCTGACGAGGTAAATACCAAACTCACCTTTGGGATGCTCAACAGCGGCATAGGCCTGGCCTTCGGGCACATGAAAACCTTCTGTGAAGAGTTTGAAATGGTGAATCAAACCTTCCATGTTGGTCTTCATGGCTTCGCGCGAAGGTGGCGCAATTTTGTGGTTGTCGGTAATGACAGGGCCTGGGTTGGCGCGCAACCATTTGATACATTGCTGAATGATCCGATTGGATTCACGCATTTCTTGCATGCGCACCAAGTAGCGGTCGTAGCTGTCACCCGTTTGACCCACGGGTACATCGAACTCAACTTCAGAGTACACATCGTAAGGCTGCGTTTTACGCAAATCCCAAGCAACGCCAGAGCCACGCAACATAGGGCCTGTCATGCCCAAATTCAATGCACGCTCTGGTGTGACGACACCCACGCCCACGGTGCGCTGCTTCCAAATGCGGTTGTTGGTGAGCAAGGTTTCGTACTCATCGATGCAATGTGGAAAGCGGTTTGTAAAGTCTTCAATGAAGTCGAGTAAAGAGCCCTGTCGGTTGACATTCATTTCAGCAATGGCTTTGGCATTGCGAATTTTATTGACTTGATACTGCGCCATGGTTTCTGGCAAGTCACGGTAGACACCGCCAGGGCGGAAATAGGCGGCATGCATTCGAGCACCGGAAACGGCCTCGTACATGTCGAACAAGTCTTCGCGTTCACGGAATGCATAGACTAGGACAGTCGAGCTGCCACAGTCGTTGGCATGGGAGCCCAACCACATGAGGTGATTGAGCAGTCGTGTGATTTCGGAGAACATGACGCGGATGTATTGCGCACGTTTTGGCACCTCGATGCCAAGCAACTTCTCAATGGCCAAGCAATAGGCATGCTCATTGCACATCATGGACACGTAGTCTAAGCGGTCCATGTAGGGTAAGGACTGAATGTAAGTTTTGGTTTCAGCCAGCTTCTCAGTAGCGCGGTGCAAGAGGCCGATGTGAGGATCGGCGCGTTGCACAACCTCACCATCAAGTTCTAGAACCAATCGGAGGACGCCGTGGGCCGCAGGGTGTTGCGGACCAAAGTTCAGTGTGTAGTTTTTAATTTCTGCCATGTTGATAGACACGAGCGCTGAAGCGCTTAGTGCAGACCTCCGTATTTTTCTTCACGGATGATCCGCGGCGTGATTTCACGAGGCTCAATGGAGACAGGTTCGTAAATCACGCGGGCTCGTTCAGCGTCATAACGCATTTCGACATGGCCCGAGACTGGGAAATCTTTTCTGAAAGGATGACCAATGAAGCCGTAGTCAGTGAGAATTCGGCGCAAATCTTGGTGACCCTCAAACACAATGCCATACAGGTCAAACGCTTCGCGCTCGTACCAGTTGGCTGAATTCCACAAGGCATTGACCGAATCAACCAATGGCAAGTCATCATGAGGGCAAAGCACCATGACACGGACTCGCTGATTCAGGCTAACTGACAACAAATGAACGACAACCCCAAAACGGGGGCCTTCAGTGCCGACATCAGCATAGGTCGAGTAGTCCATGCCACACAGATCGATGAGTTGCTCAAAGCTGCAAACGGGAGAATCACGCAAAGTTTGCATGACGCTTAAGTAGTGGGTGGAGAGCACTTTGACAGTGACCTCGTTCAAAGCCACTGAAACTTCAGAAACTTGCGCACCCAAAACTTGAATGAGGTTTTGCTTAAGTTGCTCTGGGTGAATAGAAAAAGTCATGTTGATTCTTTCAAACACGAGCAATGGTGTTGGTGCGTCGAATTTTTTGCTGCAACTGGATGATGCCGTAAATCAAAGCTTCGGCAGTAGGCGGGCAGCCCGGCACATACACATCAACCGGCACAATGCGATCGCACCCACGAACTACGGAATAGCTGTAGTGGTAATAACCGCCGCCATTGGCACACGAGCCCATGGAAATAACCCATCGGGGCTCTGACATTTGGTCATAAACTTTGCGCAGAGCAGGCGCCATTTTGTTGGTGAGGGTACCCGCAACAATCATCAAATCACTTTGACGGGGACTGGCACGGAAAACTTCTGCACCAAATCGAGCCAAGTCATAACGCGCTGTGGCTGCATGCATCATTTCTACTGCACAGCAAGCCAAGCCAAACGTCATGGGCCACAAAGAACCTGTCTTGGCCCAATTCACCACAGAGTCGTAACTTGTGGTGATAAAGCCCTCTTTCATCACGCCTTCAATCATTGTTCATATCCTTGTTGAAGCAGCTATTCAATTCAAAATTTTTCCAAGGGCCCAATTTGGGAGTTACTCCCAATCAAGCGCGCCCTTTTTCCATTCGTAAACAAAACCGACAACCAGAATGCTCAGGAAAATAAGGACACCCACGAAGCCTGCAATACCTACTTCTTGAAGAGCTACAGCCCAAGGGAAGAGAAACGCAATTTCGAGGTCGAACAAAATGAACAAGATCGCAACCAAGTAGTAGCGAACGTCAAATTTCATGCGCGCATCTTCGAAAGCTTCGAAGCCGCATTCGTATGGAGAATTTTTGGCCGCGTCTGGGCGATTGGGGCCAAGGATATAGCCTAGAACCTGAGGAATGACGCCAATGGCAACACCCACCAAGATGAACAACAAGATAGGAAGGTATTGGTCGAGGTTGATCATGAACTTCAAATCAATGGGGAGACGCCGAATGCAAACATTCAGCGCCTCTGTGTTGGTGCCGTCGGCGAGACTCGAACTCGCACAGCTTTCGCCACTACCCCCTCAAGATAGCGTGTCTACCAATTTCACCACGACGGCGGTTATTTGTTCCAATGGCATGAGGCATCCACGGGTGGATTTTTGGCGCTCAGAACAGCTTGTAGTTTACCCCTAAACAGGGGCAATCTTGCAGGGAAAATACCGAAATTTCTATCGCGCACCAAGAAGTTAATGCAAGCGTGATTTCTTACTTCGAAATTGCAGGCGCAGCAGGTGTGACAGGCGTGTTACCAGGAATTTGCGAGGCCGTGCTGTTGTCTACAGGCGCTGGCTTAGAAGTAGGCACTAGGACTGAGTTACCTTCCAACACGCTGTTTGAAGAAGAAGCAGGCAGATTGCCGAAATAAGCCAGCATTAAGGTGGTCACAAAAAATACAGCGGCCAAAATTGCCGTGGTGCGTGACAAGAAATTAGCACCGCCCGAGGCCCCAAACAAACTGCCAGAACTGCCGCTGCCAAAGGCCGCACCCATGTCAGCACCTTTGCCGTGTTGCACCAAGATCAATCCAATCATGGCCAAGGCCGACAACATCTGTACAGCCAAAATTACGGTGATCATTGCATTCATGCTTCGCTCCAAATCAAAATATCTTGTGTCAAAAGTTCAGGCCGCTCTAGGCGGTTGTTGAACCAGCAGCCATGATGGCCAAAAAATCGGCCGCTTTGAGGGCAGCGCCACCAATCAAACCACCATCAATGTCGGCTTGCGCCAGCAACTGTGCGGCGTTGGCAGCATTCATGCTGCCACCATACAAAATAGAAATACGGTCTGCGTGCGATGTTGCCGCCTTCAGTTGCGCCCGCAATACAGCATGCACTTCTTGCGCTTGTTCAGGGGAGGCTGTGCGACCTGTGCCAATGGCCCACACGGGCTCATAAGCCACGACAATTTCGCTGATGCAATGGCCATTGACATGAATGACAGCGGCCAGTTGCCGCTTAACGACTTCTTCGGTTTGCCCTGCTTCTCGATCGGCCAAAGTTTCGCCCACACACACAATGGGTGTGATGCCAGCAGACAAGGCGCGTTGCGCTTTGTCTGCCACGGTGACATCCGATTCCCCATGGTATTGGCGACGCTCTGAATGACCTACGATGACATAGCGCACCGCAAAGTCTTTCAACATGCCCGCAGAGATTTCGCCCGTGTAGGCGCCCGCCTCTTGCGCAGACACATCTTGCGAACCCAAGGCAATGAGAGACTGACCCGAAAGCATTGACTGAACCTGCGCCAAATAGGCAGCAGGCACGCAGACAGCAGCCTGGCATTTCATGTCCTGGCTGCCGTCCAACACCGCTTGCAACAAAGAGACGTTGGCAGACAAACTACCATTCATCTTCCAGTTACCCGCAATGAGCTTTTTCTTCATGGTCATTTCTTCAAGGCTGTGTCTTCAATCACTCTGACTGCGAAGGCGCCGCAGGACGCTCGATCAAGGCTTTCATGGACAACTTCACACGGCCTTTTTCGTCGGTCTCGAGCACTTTGACTTTGACGATCTGACCTTCTTGCAAATAGTCAGACACTTTTTCAACGCGCTCATGTGCAATTTGACTGATGTGCAACAAGCCATCTTTGCCTGGCAACAAATTGATCAAAGCACCGAAGTCGAGTAATTTAGTGACTGGGCCTTCGTAGACCTTGCCAATTTCAACTTCGGCGGTGATTTGCTCAATGCGGCGCTTGGCCTCATCAGCCTTGGCACCGTCAGTGGCTGCGATGGTAATCGTGCCGTCTTCATTGATGTTGATTTGGGTGCCAGTTTCTTCGGTGAGCGCACGAATGGTAGCGCCGCCCTTACCGATCACATCGCGAATTTTCTCCGGATTGATCTTCATGGTGAATAACTTGGGGGCAAAGTTAGACACTTCGGTTTTGGCTTCGCTCATGGCATCTTGCATCTTGCCCAAGATGTGCATGCGCGCTTCTTTGGCTTGTGCCAAGGCCACTTGCATAATCTCTTTGGTAATGCCTTGGATTTTGATGTCCATCTGCAAAGCAGTCACACCATTGGTGGTTCCGGCCACTTTAAAGTCCATGTCACCCAAATGATCTTCGTCGCCCAAGATGTCGGTCAACACAGCAAAGCGGTTGGCATCTTTGATCAGGCCCATGGCAATGCCAGCCACGTGTGCTTTCATGGGCACGCCTGCGTCCATCAAGGACAAGCATCCACCGCAGACAGAAGCCATGGAAGAAGAACCATTGGACTCTGTAATTTCAGAGACCACACGCATGGTGTACGGGAATTCTTCTTTGGTAGGCAACACAGCGGCCAAAGCACGCTTGGCCAAACGGCCATGACCAATTTCGCGACGCTTCGTTGAACCCATGCGGCCCACTTCGCCAGTGGCAAAGGGAGGCATGTTGTAGTGCAGCATGAAGCGGTCTTCGTACTCACCGGCCAAGGCGTCGATGCGTTGTGCATCGCGCTCAGTGCCCAAAGTGGCAATCACCAAAGCTTGTGTTTCGCCGCGTGTGAACAAGGTCGAACCGTGGGTGCGTGGCAACACTGAGTTGCGAATTTCGATAGGACGCACAGTGCGTGTATCGCGGCCATCGATGCGCGGCTCGCCTGCCAAGATTTGGCTGCGAACGATATTGGCTTCGATGTCAAACAACATGCCTTCTACTTTGACGCTGTCGAATTCAACGCCTTCAGCCTTGAGGCCGGCCATGGTGGCGGCGTAAGTTTCGCGGCAAGCTTGTGTACGGCTTTGTTTGTTGCGAATTTGATAAGCAGCGCGAAGTTTTTCTTCCGCGTGCGCATTGACCTTGGCAATGAGAACTTCGTCCTTGGCGGGTGCGGTCCAATCCCAGGCGGGTTTGCCAGCGTCGCGCACCAATTCGTGAATGGCATTGACAGCAACATTGCCTTGCTCATGACCAAACACGACGGCACCCAACATGATCTCTTCAGACAATTGTTGGGCTTCAGATTCCACCATCAACACAGCAGATTCTGTGCCCGCCACCACGAGGTCCATCAGGCTGTCTTTGCGTTGTGTTTGACCGGGGTTCAACACGTATTCGCCGTTGATATAACCCACGCGCGCAGCGCCGATAGGGCCGTTGAAAGGCACGCCAGAAATAGACAATGCAGCACTCACTGCGATCAAGGCGGCGATGTCGGCATCAACTTCAGGGTTCAAAGAAACGGTATGCACCACTACGTGCACATCGTTGTAGAAACCTTCTGGAAACAGAGGGCGGATAGGACGGTCAATTAGGCGGCTGGTGAGTGTTTCCAATTCGCTGGGCTTGGCTTCGCGTTTGAAAAAGCTGCCTGGAATTTTGCCGGCTGCATAAGCTTTCTCAATGTAGTCCACGGTCAATGGGAAAAAGTCTTGACCTGCTTTGGAATTTTTGGAAGCCACCACAGTGGCCAAGACCACGGTGTCTTCAATGTTAACCAGCACAGCGCCGGATGCTTGGCGAGCAATTTCGCCGGTTTCCATGATGACCTTGTGTTGGCCCCATTGAAAAGTTTTTGTCACTTTGTTGAAAATGGACATGTTAATTAACTCCAGAAAATTACAGTGCAAACGGCTGCACTGAAAAGCCTAGATATTGACAGTCTGAACTCGATGCCATTCCATGAATGATCTGGCTGAAAACGCAGATGATTGATGGAATGACACAGCGCGGGTTCGGTCTGAAAACGTCTTTTTAGAAAACTTAAAGTAAAAAGCGCCTGAGCTAGCGGGCTAACTCAGGCGCTTGTCATCTTTCGATACGCTTATTTGCGCAAGCCAAGTTTGGCAATCAGAGCAACGTAGCGGTCGGCGTCTTTGGACCGCAAGTAGTCCAGCAATTTACGACGACGGCTCACCATGCGCAACAAACCGCGGCGACCGTGATGGTCTTTGGCATGTGTTTTGAAATGGGGTGTCAACTCGTTGATTCGAGCTGTTAGCAAAGCCACCTGGACTTCGGGGCTACCCGTGTCATTGGCAGCGCGAGCGTTGGCCTTGACGACCTCAGCCTTGATAGAGGATGCAATCATTTTTTCTTCCTTTTTTTCGTCTCTGAATCAAAGCAGCAATGCGGCTTCAACCAATGAGGCGATGTTTATAACTTGCGCAAGCGGTTTGGAATCAACTGCTGCGTGCGATCTTGTGCGGCGGTCCCCCGCTTGGCAAAGCCTCGGAATTATAACCACAGGCCGGCAACTCGGGAACCCCTTAGGGTTTAACTGGCTAAAAAAACAGTACTTAACCGGCCAGGAAGCTTCAAAATCACTTCAAAATAAGCTTCATATGGACAAAATCAGAATCGATAAATGGCTTTGGGCTGCCCGTTTTTACAAAACTCGGTCCATGGCCACAGACGAAATTGGCAAAGGACGCGTGGCAGTCAATGACCAAACCGTCAAGGCCTCTAGAGAAGTCAAGGTGGGCGACACCGTCAAAGCCAGGCAAGGTGACATTACCCGAACAGTCAAGGTTTTAGCCATCAGTGACCAACGAGGCCCTGCGCCAACCGCGCAAGCTTTGTACGAAGAAACGAATGACAGCCTTGATCTCAGAGACAAAATCAGCGTTCAAAAGCGGCTGTCCAGAGAACCCGCCCTCAGCATTGAACAGGGCCGCCCCACCAAAAGAAATCGCCGTGATTTAGAAAAAGCCAAGCAGGTGGGGTGGAACGACCGATGGAGTGCTTTCTTAGACCCAGACTGACGCCTAGGTGCCAAATTAAGCTGTTTACAGGGGTTTTTACCCTCCCCCCGCTTTTGTCAGCACTCTAAAGTGTGTAACGACAAAATCACAAACAGGAGTCATGCTGTGCAGTTTTCTAAACACCTCGGAAAGTCCACCCGCCGTTTTGGCCTCAGCCTCATCGGAGCAGTCAGCTTGGCCAGTACGATGGGCTTCGGACTTATCGCAAGTTCAAGCGCCATGGCGCAGGCCTACCCCAACAAGCCCATTCGTTTGGTTGTGACCTTTCCCACAGGCGGCGCACCCGACATTTTGGCCCGTTTGTTCAGTGAGAAATCACAACTGGGACAGCCCATTGTGATTGACAACAAACCAGGCGCAGGTGGCAACATTGGTAGCGATGTGGTGGCCAAGGCAGCTGGCGATGGCTACACACTGGTCATGGGCACCGTAGGAACACACTCTATCAATGGCGCGTTGTACGCAAAAATGCCCTACGACATGGTGAAAGACTTCACGCCCATTTCCTTGATTGCATCGGCCCCCAATTTGCTGGTTGTCAACAATGACCTGCCCGTCAAAACGGTGCAAGAACTCATTGCCTACATGAAAGCCAATCCGAACAAACTCTCCTATGCCTCACCTGGCATTGGCACCTCGGTTCACATGTCAGGTGAATTGTTCAAGTCAATGACCGGCACCAGCATGACGCACGTACCCTATAAAGGTCGTCAGTTTTACGTGCCTGACTTGTTAGGTGGCAGTGTTCAATTGGTGTTTGACAACATGCCCTCTGCTTTGCCTTTGGCCAAAGAAGGCAAGATTCGGGCAATTGCGCAAACAACGGCCAAGCGCTCTGCCGCCGCGCCCGATGTGCCCACCGTGTCTGAAACATTGCCAGGCTTTGAAGCCATCACCTGGTTTGCCATGTTTGCACCGGCCAACACGCCAAAGTCTGTCATAGACAGATTGAATGCAGAAGTGGTGCGTGTTTTCAAATTGCCTGAAGTGGCCGAGCGTTTGAAAACATTAGGGCTAGAAGCTGTTCTCTCATCCCCCAATGAACTGGCCAAATACCAAGCTGCTGAAATTGTGAAGTGGGCCAAAGTGGTCAAAGAGTCTGGCGCCAAAGCCGAATAAGCAGCGCTCACCCAACACAGCCTTTCAACAAGAATTTTTGGATTATCAAATGACAATTGATTACAACAGACGCGACGTTCTTCAAGCCAGCTTGGCGGGTGCCGTCAGCATCGCTATGCCGGCCATGGCACAAAGCAATTTCCCTTCAAGACCCATTAAGCTGATTTGCCCTTGGCCTGCAGGTGGATCCACCGACGGCGTCATGCGAGCCTTGGCTGAAAGTGCCACCCGAATTTTGGGCAGCCCTGTGGTCATTGAAAACAAGGCCGGCGCCAGCGGCATGCTCGGCCCCAATGAATTGGTAAGCGCCAAACCCGATGGTTACACCCTGTCCCAGTTGACCATTGGTATTTTGCGTTTGCCACACATGCAAAAAATGCAATTCAATCCTTTGCAAGACTTTACTTTTATCGCTTGCTTAACTGGCTACACCTTTGGCATTGTGGTGCGCTCTGACTCCCCCATCAAGTCCATCAAAGACTTGGTAGATTACGCCAAGGCCAACCCCGGGAAATATACTTTTGGCTCCACAGGCAACGGCACAACGCCGCACTTGGCCGTGGAAGAATTCGCCATGAAAGCAGGCATTAAGTTGCAACACATTCCTTTCAAGGGCAACGCCGATGGCATGGCTTCCTTGTTAGGCGGCCATGTGATGTCACACAGCGACGCCACGGGTTGGGCGCCGCACGTCGATGCAGGCACTTGCCGCTTGTTAGCCACATACGGCGGCAAGCGAACCAAACGCTGGCCCAATGTGCCCACACTTACAGAACTGGGTTACGACACCGTATCAGATTCTCCGTTTGGCATTGGCGGCCCCAAGGGCATGGACCCAGCCGTAACGAGCAAACTCCATGATGCGTTCAAGAAAACTTTAGAAGATCCACAAGTACTGGCCACTTTTGAAAAGTTTGACCAATCGGTGATTTACATGAACTCCGAGGACTATGCCAAGTTTGCACGTGACAATTATCAAAAAGAAAAAGTCATCATTGAAAAATTGGGCTTGGCCAGGCCCGCTTGATCATCTTCATTTCGCCTGAAAAAAAGCCCAGCTAACTCTGGGCTTTTTTCATGTTCACTTCACAATCAGGACTTAAGAATGAGGACGGTTCATTTTGCAAACAGTGGGCAGTTCTAACTCTTGAGCTTTGAATTGTCGAATTATTTTGAAGCCATAACCCGAGCCCTCCACATCAAATGGCACATCAGGGCCGCCTTGCTTGGCCATCATGGCCACCACCATGGGCTGCTGAAACTGGTGGTCCATGGCGCGCATCTTGCCGCGTTGCCCCGCCATGCTCACCTCAGCGTTTTCAAGCTGCAGAGCCACCGCCATGGGTTCAGTCTGACCCGCCTTTTCGATGGATTGCGCCAAGGCCTCCACCATGAGTTGCATTCGCAAGTGCAAATAGTCTTCTGAAGGTTTTACAAAACGCTGCTTGAAAGATTGGTAGAACTTTGCGCTCTCAGCGCCAGGGACATTGGGCATCCACTCGGCAACAGCCAAGACCTTGCCAACACCAGCATCCCCCATTGCGGCAGGTGCACCCAACGCATTGCCATAGAAGGTGTAAAACTTTCCTTCGTAGCCTGCATCTTTGGCAGCCTTCACCAAGAAGCTAAGGTCATTCCCCCAATTGCCAGTGATCACGGCTTGGGCACCGGACGCTCTGATTTTGGCGGCATACGGCAGAAAATCTTTGACTCTGCCCATGGGGTGCAATTCATCACCCGCGATTTGAATGTCGGGCCTAAGTTTTTCAAGTTGCACTTTGGCTTCTCGCAAGACAGATTGGCCAAAGCTGTAATCTTGCCCAATCAAATACACCGACTGCAATTTTGTATCTTGCTTCAACACTTGCATCAGGGCTGCCATGCGCATGTCTGCGTGCGCATCAAATCTGAAATGCCAAAAATTGCATTTTTCTTGTGTCAGCGCAGGATCGACAGCGGCGTAGTTTAAAAAGAGAACTCGCTTTTGCGGTTCACGCTCATTGTGTTTTTGAATGGCATCCACCAAAACAGCAGCGTTGGCCGAGGAGTTTCCTTGCAAAATAAATTGAGCACCCGAATCAATGGCCGAGCGCAAAGAAGTTAAAGCTTCTTCACTTTGGCCCTTGCTGTCGTAACGGTTTAAGACCAACCTGCGTTTGCCTTCTTGCGTAGCCACGCCGCCTCGCGCATTGACTCGCTCCACAGCCCAAACCAAATTCCGAAGGACAGCTTCACCGGTGTTGGCAAAGGGCCCGCTCATGCCTTCAATGAGGGCCAGCTGAACGGGAGGCAATTGAATTAAGGGTGTTTGTGCGCTTACTGAAAAACTCAAACACAAGATATCGACTAGCCACAGGCGAGCCCAAAATCTAAAGAAAACTAACAAACCAATGTTCCAAAAAAAATCAGATAAGCACAGAATCAATGTTCGACAGCGGCCAACGTGGTTTAACGTCAAACCCATAATTCAATTCAGCTTGCTGCTTGCCTGACTGAACGCGCATCGCAGCAGCCATGGCAATCATGGCGCCATTGTCGGTGCACAAATGAAGTTCTGGATAGTGCACACGCACGCCTGCTTTTTCGCAAGTTTGATTCAACTGCAATCGCAAAGAACGATTGGCACCTACACCGCCGGCTACAACCAAACGACGCAGGCCCGTTGCCTTCAACGCGGCCATCGATTTTTTCACCAGCACTTCCACAATGGCGGCTTCAGTCGATGCTGCCAAATCTGCTTTGAAAGTGTTGCCGGTGTCGTGCAGCGCTGCGCCCAGTTTGTTGGCCTGCGTGAGGACAGAGGTTTTTAAGCCAGCAAATGAAAAATCAAAATTACCGCTGTGCATCAAAGGACGTGGCAGCTTAAAGGCTTGCGGATTACCGCCTTCAGCACACTTCGAGAGTGCCGGCCCACCCGGATAGCCCAAGCCCATGAGCTTGGCGGACTTGTCGAATGCTTCGCCCGCTGCGTCGTCAACTGTTTCACCCAAAATTTCATAAGTGCCCACGGCCTCAACCCGCATGAGTTGGGTGTGACCCCCTGAAACCAGCAGTGCTACAAAAGGAAATTCAGGTGGGTCTTCACTTAAAAACGGCGACAGCAAGTGACCCTCCAAATGGTGAACGCCCAAAACAGGTTTTTTCAAGGCCGCACCCAAAGCACAAGCCACACCGGCACCGACCAACAAAGCCCCTGCCAATCCTGGACCTCGGGTGTAAGCCACCACATCCACTTGGTTCAATGCGATGTTGGCATTTTTCAAAACATCCCGAGTGAGGGGAATGACGCGCTTGATGTGATCGCGACTTGCCAATTCAGGCACTACACCGCCATAGGCCTGGTGCATGTCGATTTGGCTGAACAAGGCATGCGCCAAAAGGCGTGGTGCGCCATGGGCTTGGGTTTCAACCAAAGCCACACCAGTTTCATCGCAAGAAGACTCAATTCCAAGAAAAAGCATAGGCCCTGAGTTTATGCGATGCGCCTCATTGAACTTATAACGCCAAGTTATCTAAGCTTTGAGACAATACATCCATGGGCATTGGTCACTACATCAAAGAAATTGGTCGAGGCAAAGACGGTGCCAGAGCCTTGTCGCGCTTGCAAGCCGCTGATCTTTTGGGCCAAATCCTAGATGACTCAGTGAGTGATTTAGAGGTAGGTGCCTTTTGCTTAGCCATGCGCATCAAAGGTGAAACACCCGAAGAAATGGCGGGTTTCTTAGATGCTGTGCACGCACGCTTAAATGCCCTACCCCAGTTGGGTCCACACCCTACAGTTGTCATTCCTTGCTACAACGGTGCTCGTAAATTACCCGCATTGGCCCCCCTTTTGGCTTTGCTTTTATGCCAGCAAGGTGTGCAAGTGTGTGTTCATGGCTCACCCACAGAAAACAGCCGGACAACTTCTTTTGAAGTGCTTGAAGCGCTGGGATACAAAACTCTCACCGCCGTCGATCAAGCACAGGCTGGCTTGAACCTGGTGCCCACCGAAGTTCTGAACCCCGCTTTGAAAAAGCTGCTCGATGTTCGCCGCGTGGTCAATCTGCGCAATCCCGCGCACAGTTTGGTCAAGCTCATGAATCCTTGTCAAGGCTCGGCGCTCATTGTCAGCAGCTACACGCACCCAGAATATGCCATCTCCATGGCACAGACTTTCAAGTTAACAGAGGCCTCTGCTTTCTTGCTCAGAGGCACTGAAGGCGAGCCTGTTGCCAATGCGCGTCGCACGCCTCAAATGGAGTTCTTTCAAGGTGGCCGTGCACAAACTGTTCAAGCCGCTCAAGCCGGTGCACTTCAAAGCGTTCCAGAATTGCCACAACCCAACGCGACTGAAACGGCGGCCTACATTGAGGATGTTTTGAAGCAGAAACGCGAAGTGCCTGCGCCCATTGCACTTCAAGTTCAACATATTTTGCAAGCCTTGGAATCTCTATGAGCCACAACGATTCATCCTTTACCCAACCATCAGCTCACCCATTAGGCACATGCACTCTGGTGGGCGCAGGGCCAGGCGATCCTGAATTGCTCACCCTCAAAGCCGTTAAAGCCATTCAAGCCGCCACTGTTCTCTTGGTCGATGACTTGGTCAACGATGAAATTTTGAAACATGCATCGCCTTCTGCGCGAATTGTTCATGTGGGCAAACGGGGTGGATGCAAAAGTACACCGCAAGCCTTCATCGGAAAGCTCATGGAGAACGCCGTCAAAGAAGGCGAAACCGTGGTGCGTCTCAAGGGCGGTGACCCCTTTATTTTTGGCCGCGGCGGTGAAGAAGTTGAACACCTTCGTCAAGCAGGCATTGAGGCGTCCGTGATCAACGGCATCACCTCAGGTCTGGCTGCCATTTCCAGTTTGGGCGCACCTCTGACTCATCGCCAGCATGCCCATGGCGTGGTCTTTGTCACAGGCCATGCCAAGCCCGGAGACAGCGGCACCGATTGGCACCAGCTGGCAACCACTGCGCGCGATGCCAAACTCACATTGGTCATTTACATGGGCGTCAGTGGTGCAGACCATATTCAAACTGAACTGCTAACGGGTCTGCCTGCCGACACACCCGTTGCCATCATTGAAAACGCCAGTTTGCCAGAGCAGCGCCAAGCTCTGACGCGACTTGATCGTCTGACTTTCACATTGAATGAGGCAGGCCTTCAAAGTCCCAGTATTTTGGTCGTGGGCAATGTGGTTCAAGCTTGCGCACAAATTTTCCAAACGGGGCCATCTAGCCCTACACTCCCACTGCATGCAAACATGTGATGTGGTGATCGTAGGCGCCGGCGCTGCCGGCCTTTTTTGTGCTGGTATTGCTGGCCAATTAGGCGTGTCCGTCTTGTTAGTCGATCACAGTCACAAGGTGGCTGAAAAAATTCGAATTTCTGGCGGCGGTCGAAGCAACTTCACCAATCGCCTGATCGATGCCAGTGCGCCCCACAAACATTTCCTCAGTGAGAATCCAAACTTCTGCCGCAGTTCTTTGTCGCGCTATACCGCGCAAGACTTCATTGAACTGGTGCAGTCTTATGACATTCCTTTTCACGAGAAACACAAGGGCCAATTGTTTTGCGATCGTTCTGCTGAAGATCTAATTCAAATGCTTTTGAAAGAGTGCGACAAAGGGGGGGTGATGCGTTGGCAAGGCTGCGGCGTGAAAGCCATCACGGCTGAGGGCTCTGGTTACAAATTGCAAACTGAGCAAGGCGACGTTCAAGCCGGTGCGGTGGTCGTTGCCACTGGCGGCTTGTCTATTCCAAAAATTGGCGCCACCGACTTTGGGTACCGCATTGCAGAACAATTTGGCTTGCGATTGGTTGCCAGACGACCAGGACTGGTTCCTCTTACCTTTGATGGCGCCGACTGGGCACCCTATGCAGGATTGGCGGGCTTGTCCTTGCCTGTGAGCATCGAGACTGGCGCCAAAAAGACCCTCACTCGTTTTGACGAAGACCTGTTGTTCACACACCGCGGCTTGTCCGGCCCAGCCGTGTTGCAAATTTCCAGCTATTGGCAGGAAGGTCAGCCCCTTCATTTGAACCTGGCGCCCCAAGAAGACCTTGAGGGCTCGCTCAGACAAGCCAAAGTCAGGTCTAAAAAGCTCATTGCCAACGAACTCGGCGCTTGGGTGCCTCATCGGTTGGCAGACGCCTGGGTGGCTCAAGACCCCCAATGGCAACGCCCAGTGGCCGAAGCCAGCGACAAAGCCTTGCTTCAACTGGCCCAAAAACTGAGCCACTGGCCCCTTACCCCCAATGGCAGCGAGGGCTACAAAAAGGCTGAGGTCACATTGGGCGGGGTAGACACCCGAGATTTATCTTCGCAAACCATGGAATCCAAGCAGCCAGGCCTGTATTTCATTGGAGAGGTGGTCGACGTCACGGGATGGCTGGGCGGCTACAACTTCCAGTGGGCCTGGTCCAGCGCATTTGCATGTGCCCAAGCCCTGAAGCAAAAACAGGCTGTAGCCCTGTAAATATCCCAGAAACAGCTTAAAACAGACTAAAACTTAGGGCTATAATCCAAGGCTTCGCTGGCAATCCTCCGTCTGCCAAATACTAGTTCGTGACGGGGACCCCGCCGAAACTGCTTGTGAGGGCTCGATCTTCCCTCTCAGTGTCAGTCGGCATATTTTGGAAACATTGAAATCCATGACCACCATTCGCGTGAAAGAAAACGAGCCGTTTGACGTAGCACTTCGCCGCTTCAAACGCACCATTGAAAAACTCGGTCTGCTGACCGACCTGCGTGCCCGTGAGTTTTATGAAAAGCCCACCACAGAACGCAAGCGTAAAAAAGCGGCCGCTGTGAAGCGCCACTACAAGCGCGTGCGCAGCATGCAATTGCCCAAGAAGTTGTACTAATCCGCTTCGGAAGTTAGTTCACTTCGTTCAAAGATTCGCCTGAATTTTTGAATCTGCGAAGCCCTCTCGGGCCTAGCAAAGCCCGCTGGAGGACGCTCAAGCGGGCTTTTTTAATTCAAGCCAGCGTTCATACACTTTAGGAAACACCATGAGCCTCAAAGAACAAATCACCGAAGACATGAAGAATGCCATGCGCGCCAAGGACACAGCGCGCTTGGGCACCATTCGTTTGCTGCTGTCGGCCATGAAGCAAAAGGAAGTGGATGAGCGCGTTGTGCTAGACGATGCTGCTGTGATCGCCATCGTCGACAAACTGGTCAAGCAACGCAAGGACTCTATTGCGGCTTTTGAATTGGCGGCTCGTCAAGATTTGGTCGACATTGAACAAGCGGAGATGGTGGTGTTGCAGGCTTATTTGCCAGCGCGTATGTCTGCCGAGGAGGTGTCTGCTGCAGTTCAAGCCATCGTTGCTTCCTTGGGCGCCTCAGGCCCTGGTGATATGGGCAAAGTGATGGGTGCTGTCAAAACCCAGTTGGCCGGCAAAGCCGACATGGGCCAAGTGTCTGCAGCAGTTAAAGCCGCACTCGCTGGGTAATTTAATTGGGGTCA
>CALAGS010000092.1 GCA_937891665.1 uncultured Burkholderiales bacterium
CAGGCCGTTTTGACAAGTACCCCAGTTTAAAAACCAATTTCGTACCCAAAGTGGGTGCCAAGTGGAAAGCACAAGACGGACTGGCTTTCAGAGGAACCTACTCAGAAGGTTTCCGTGCGCCCGCGTTGTCACAAGTGGCCTCAGGTGGCGCGCAATTCTTCTTAAACGGCACGGTCGATCCAATCCGTTGTCCTGATGGCGTGACGCCCGTTGCAGGTGCAGACCAAACTGATTGCTCTAAGAGTGTGTCAGGTGTGGGCGGCTCCAACCCAGAACTCAAGCCAGAGAAATCCAAGGGCTTCTCGCTGGGCATGATTTACTCACCCACCAAAGACATCGATGTTTTGATTGACACCTACAAAGTGCGTCAAGAAAATGAAGTGGCTTTAGGCAGCGCAACTTATCTGCTCGAGCACCCAGAACGGTTTCCTGCTGATTCAATTACGCGTGACTCCAATCCTTTGAACCAACTGAAGGATGCCAACGGCAACGCAATTCCAGGAACAGGTCCCTTGATTGCCGTCAAAACACCCTGGGTGAACCAAGGCGCCACAGAAATTACCGGCATTGACATCGAGTTGAAATCTCGCAACAACTTGGGCGAGCATGGCCGTTTGACATCTTCATTCAAGATGACGCACTTAATGTCCTACATGCGCGCAGAAGCACCTGGCGATTTCATGCGCAATGCCGTTGGAACCTATGGTGGTTTGAATGATTGGGCCACTTCTGTGGGAGCTATTCCGCGCAATCGCTTTAGCTTGTCTACCGCTTTAGAGCAGGGCCCACACATCTTCCTGGCTGCCATGAAGTTGACCACTTCTATTTCTATGGTTCGTCGTTACGACGGCGCTAAAGAGTATCCAGAGTCCTACTGCCATTATGGTTCTGGCCAGCCAAAGACTGCTACATCATTGGGTGGCGTGCCTTTGTACAATACCTATTACCCAGATTGCAAAGTTCCATCATGGCAAACATTTGATGTAGGTTACATGTACAACGGCATTAAGAACTTTAACTTAGGCGTGAACATCTCGAACGTGTTTGACAAGCCAGCACCGTACTATCCAGGCTCTAACACCAGCACCACTGTGCAGCAAGGTTACAGCTCTGGGCTTTACAACAATACTGGTCGTTACACTCGCTTTACAGCCAAGTACACTTTTTAAGCCTGTATCGTTTTTGATTTAACTGTTTGTTGATCATGACTTCCAAAACGCCTCTCAAAGAGGCGTTTTTTTTGATTCGGACTTTTTTTCAAACTGCATTCAGCTTGCGCTAAAGTACAGCTTCCCTTGAAAATAAAAACCATGCTCAGCCAAATCAAACGTTTGTATTTTTGTGTTGCCTGCACATTGGCCTCAAGCCTTCTGGTGGGCTGCGGAGGTGTCACGAACGAACCTGTCCCCAAGGCCCTGCTGGCCGAAAATGTGCTGTTCAGCTCTTATCAAGAGTCGCCCAAATATTTGGATTCCACCTCTTCTTATAGCAACAACGAAACGCCATGGACTTATGCCGTTTATGAACCGCCTTTGAAATACCATTACCTCAAGCGGCCTTATGAGTTGGAACCCCGAACCCTGACAGCGTTGCCCAGTGTCAAATTTTTGAGCAAGGAAGGCAAAGAACTTCCTGTTCAGACGCCCGCTGATCAAATTGCCGAGAGCGTGTTCGAGCTCAAAATTCAGCCAGGCATTTTGTACCAGCCTCATCCCGCGTTTGCCAAAAAGGAAGATGGCCAGTACCGGTATTTGTCTTTGAAGGAGTCTGACATTGAAGGCATCCGGAGGCCTTATGACTTTGAGCACATGGGCACTCGCGAGTTGATTGCTGAAGACTATGCCTATGCCATAAAGCGTTTGGCAACCCCTCGCATCAAGTCACCCTCGTTTGGTTTTTTGTCAGAAAA
>CALAGS010000093.1 GCA_937891665.1 uncultured Burkholderiales bacterium
CACATGGGCGGTAAGGTCTTGGTGCCCACCGTCGAGGCTTGCCAGAAATTGATCGCAGCCCGCATGGCAGCTGACGTGTGTGGCGTGCCTACTTTGGTCATTGCACGCACAGATGCAGAAGCCGCTGATTTGCTCACCAGCGACTACGACGAAAACGACAAGCCTTTCCTAACGGGTGAGCGCACCGCTGAGGGCTTCTACAAAACCAAGAAGGGCATGGACCAAGCCATTAGCCGTGCAGTGGCTTATTCCGACTACGCCGACTTGGTCTGGTGTGAAACGGGCACGCCTGATTTGGAGTTTGCACGCAAGTTTGCGGAAGCCGTTCACAAGAAGCACCCCGGAAAAATGTTGGCTTACAACTGCTCACCTTCTTTCAATTGGAAGAAAAACTTGGACGATGCCACCATCGCCAAATTCCAAAAAGAACTGGGCGCCATGGGTTACAAGTACCAGTTCATCACCTTGGCTGGCATTCACTCTATGTGGTACAGCATGTTTGACTTGGCGCAAGCCTATGTTCAACGGGGCATGTCGGCCTATGTTGAGAAGGTGCAAGAGCCCGAGTTTGCGGCCCGAGATCGCGGCTATTCATTTGTGTCGCACCAGCAAGAAGTGGGCACGGGTTACTTTGACGAGTTGACCACTGTCATTCAAGGCGGCCGCTCTAGCGTCACGGCTTTGACCGGTTCTACTGAAGAAGAGCAGTTTCATTGATAGAAAACACCTCAGGCTCAGCGTAAAATCTGACCTGAGCGTTTGAAGACGCGGCAAATGCCGCGTTTTTCATTTCTGGCGCCGTATTGGCGCCTTCTTTTTTTCTATTCGAACATGGTTCAGATCACACTTCCCGACGGTTCATTGCGTGAGTTTCCCGGTCCCGTCACCGTGGCAGAGGTTGCAGCCTCCATTGGTGCTGGCTTGGCCAAAGCCGCCTTGGCTGGCAAAGTCGATGGCAAAGTGGTGGACACCAGTTTCAGTTTGGCCAGCAATGCTCAACTCGCCATCATCACGGCCAAGGATGCTGACGGCCTTGAAGTGGTGCGTCACTCTACAGCTCACTTGCTGGCGTACGCCGTCAAAGATTTGTACCCTGAAGCACAGGTCACCATTGGCCCTGTCATTGAAAACGGTTTTTACTACGACTTCTCTTACAGCCGTCCTTTCACCTTAGAAGATTTGGCGGCCATTGAAAAGCGCATGACCGAGTTGGCCAACAAAGACGAACCTGTGCTTCGTCGCGTTTTGCCACGCGATGAAGCCGTTGCCTATTTCAAAGGCATGGGCGAGCACTACAAAGCCGAAATCATTGGCAGCATTCCTTCCAATGAAGATGTGAGTTTGTACAAAGAAGGCGCTTTTGAAGATTTGTGCCGCGGCCCGCACGTGCCAAGCACTGGCAAGCTCAAGCACTTCAAGCTCATGAAGGTGGCCGGTGCCTATTGGCGCGGCGACAGCAAAAACGAAATGCTCCAACGTATTTACGGCACGGCTTGGACCAGCAAAGAAGATCTGCAGAACTACCTCACCCAATTGGAAGAGGCTGAAAAACGCGACCACCGTAAATTAGGCCGTGAACTCGATTTGTTTCACATCGACGAGCACGCACCAGGCTTGGTGTTCTGGCATCCCAAAGGTTGGACTGTTTGGCAAAAGGTCGAGCAGTACATGCGTGCCGTTTACCAAGACAACGGCTACCAAGAAGTTAAGGGTCCACAAATCATTGACAAATCTTTGTGGGAAAAAACAGGTCACTGGGACAAGTACCGTGACAACATGTTCACCACGGAGTCTGAAAAGCGCGACTACGCTTTGAAGCCCATGAACTGCCCGGGTCACATCTTGATTTTCAAGCAGGGCATGAAGAGCTATCGCGATTTGCCGCTGCGTTATGGTGAGTTCGGTCAGTGCCACCGCAACGAGCCCACTGGCGGCTTGCACGGCATCATGCGTGTGCGCGGCTTTACGCAAGACGACGGTCATATCTTCTGTACCGAAGATCAGATCTTGGCTGAAAGCGTTAACTTCACCACGCTTTTACAAAAGGTCTACAAAGACTTTGGCTTTACCGACATCATCTACAAAGTGGCGACACGACCCGCTCAGCGCATTGGCTCGGATGAAATCTGGGACAAGGCGGAGCACGCCTTGATGGAAAGCTTGAGGGCCTCCAACTGCGATTTTGAAATTGCACCTGGCGATGGGGCTTTCTACGGACCCAAAATTGAATACACCCTGAAAGACGCCATTGGCCGCCAGTGGCAGTGCGGCACCATTCAGGTTGACTTCTCAATGGCTGAGCGCCTAGATGCTGAGTATGTAGGCGAGGATGGCAACCGCCATCGCCCCGTTATGTTGCACCGCGCCATCGTTGGCAGCATGGAGCGATTCATCGGAATTTTGATCGAACAGCACGCGGGTGCCTTGCCTGTTTGGTTGGCTCCCATTCAGGTGGTGGTGTGCAACATTACCGATTCTCAGGCCGATTACTGTCGCGAAATTGCCCAAAAAATGCAAAAACTAGCGGGAAATCAAGGCCTTAGGGTCGACTTAGACCTCCGAAACGAGAAAATCACGTATAAAATACGCGAGCATTCATTGCAAAAGCCGCCTTACATCCTTGTCGCTGGCGACAAAGAAAAGGCTGCAGGTACTGTCGCGGTTCGCGCCCGAGGTAACAAAGACCTCGGTGTCATGTCTGTTGATGCGTTCATTGAACTCATCCAATCAGACATTGAATCTAAAGTTTGAAGGTATTTTCCGATTGCTTTAGCTTGACGCTTGCCCGTCGGTTTAGGCTGCCTTGTGCAGTTATTTTTTAAAGGATTTAAACCATCGCTACCACTGAATTTCGTGACCGCCGTCAGCGCGAAGAGCGTAAGCATCGCCTGAACCGTGAAATCACTTTCCCTGAGGTCCGTTTGTCCGGACCGGAGAACGAAGCCCTCGGTATCGTTTCTTTGGCAGATGCCTTGCGCATGGCAGGAGAGTTGGATGTTGACTTGGTTGAAATTGCAGCCACCGCAACACCCCCGGTTTGTAGGCTCATGGACTACGGCAAGTTTAAATACCAAGAACAAAAACGTGCTGCCGAAGCCAAAGCCAAACAGACGGTCATTGAGATCAAGGAAATTAAATTCCGACCTGGTACCGATGACGGTGACTACAACATCAAGATGCGCAACATCCGCCGATTTTTGGCCGATGGTGACAAGTGCAAAGTGACCTTGCGTTTTCGCGGTCGCGAAATTACCCACCAAGAGTTGGGTATGGCATTGTTGCAGCGTATTCGCGATGACTTGGGCGATCTGATTGTGGTTGAGCAGTTTCCAAAGTTGGAAGGCCGCCAAATGATCATGATGATTGCGCCAGGTCGAAAAAAACCGGCTGGTAAAACAGCCAACGAAGCCGCTCCGGCAGCTTCGGAGTGAAACAGCTGTTCACCTCGGTGAATAGCTGATTAAAAGTGTCTCGGGGCCAACAAGGCTGCAAGGAGTTTGCAGACGCCTCACGAGCACAAATTAAGGAGCAGTCAAATGCCCAAAATGAAGACCAAAAGCAGCGCTAAAAAGCGCTTCCGAGTTCGTCCTGGTGGTACCGTTAAACGCGGTCAAGCCTTCAAGCGTCACATCTTGACGAAGAAGACAACCAAGAACAAACGTCACCTCCGTGGTTCAGTAGGCGTGCATGAGACCAATATGGGTCACATGGCACAAATGCTGCCTTCGGCTGGCTTGTAATTCACTGACGAACAAGGAGAAAATATGCCTCGCGTAAAACGTGGTGTTACGGCAAGAGCCCGTCACAAAAAAGTATTGGCCCTGGCCAAAGGTTTCCGCGGCCGCCGCGGTAATGTCTTCCGCATCGCTAAACAAGCGGTGATGAAGGCTGGTCAGTACGCCTATCGCGATCGTCGTGCCAAGAAACGTGTGTTCCGCCAGTTGTGGATCGCTCGTATCAATGCAGCGGCTCGTGAATGCGGTATGACCTACAGCCAATTCGCCAATGGCCTGAAAAAGGCTGCCATCGAAATCGACCGCAAAGTGTTGGCGGACATCGCCGTGCACGACAAGGCCGCTTTTGCGGGTATCGTGAACCAAGTCAAGGCCAGATTGGCCGCAGCTTAAGTACTCACGCAGTCGATATCACAGTCGATCAAGGGGGTTGAGGCTTGCGAAGGCTTCAATCCTTTTTTTATGTTGAATTTAAGTTCCTTTTAAAGTTCCCACCATGACCGAGTTGGACAGTTTGGTTGAAGCGGCCAGCGCCAGTTTTGCGCAGGCCCAAACCCCCGCCGATCTTGAAAATGCCAAGGCTTTGTATTTGGGCAAGTCAGGCCGCATCACCGAAATGATGAAGGGCATGGCCGCATTAAGCGTTGAAGAAAAGAAAACATTTGGTGCAGCGGTCAATGTGGCCAAGCAAAGCATTGAAGCAGCGCTGAATGCGCGCCGCCAAGCTTTGGCCGATGCCGAGTTGGCCGTTCAACTCAAAGCTGAAGCTTTCGACGTGTCACTGCCAGGTCGCCCTCTCACCCAAGGCGGCCTGCACCCAGTTTCTCTCAC
>CALAGS010000094.1 GCA_937891665.1 uncultured Burkholderiales bacterium
TATAGAAAAAGCCCGCATCAGCGGGCTTTTTTGTTGCCGAACAATTGGGGTCAGATCAACTTTAATTTGGTCAATCAGTTTGGGGCAGAGGCTAATGGGGGCTTCCTCATGGTGGAGTACCACAAATCGTCAGCCCCCATTAGCCTCTACCCCAAACTGATTGGAAATTAATGTTGCTCTGACCCCAATTGTTTACCCCATTTAAATTGGCCGCCTCAATCGATCAAGCGCGAGCAGCGCGAAGTTGGGTGGAGAAGTCGCGAAGTGCAGCAATGCCGCTGTCTTCTGCGCGTTTACACCAAGCTTGTAAATCAAGTGCCAACTGTTCGCGGTTGTGGGAGGTGTTGAGCCAAATTTGACGCAGCTCTTCGCGCATGGCCAACATTTTGTCCAGCACGGGATAGGCTGCAAGGGTGGCGCTCAAAGGGGCGCGTGCTTCGGCCGGTATTTTGTCGCCATCGCGGTGAATCCAACGCTTGGCTACTTTCAAAACACTGGCGTCAAGTTTGGCATTGGCCACCTCTTGACGGAAGACAGTTCGCATTTGACGGGCGTAACCCGCCATGACTGCATATCGGTTGGTGATCAAAGCTTCCAAAGTTTTCTCATCAGCCACGGGGCGTACTTCGCCAAAGGCCAAGACAGGCGGCGTCTTTTTCACAGTGGCCAAACCTACAGCTTGCAAGATGCAGATGTACGCCCAGCCCAGATCAAATTCATAGGGCTTGACCGACAACTTGGCAGACGTTGGGTAGGTGTGATGGTTGTTGTGCAGCTCTTCACCACCAATCAAGATACCCCAAGGCGAGATGTTGGTGCTGGCGTCGTGTGCCTCGAAGTTACGGTAGCCCCAGTAGTGGGCAGCACCATTGATGATGCCTGCCGCAGTGAGGGGAATCCAAGCCATTTGAACGGCCCACACAGTGAGGCCCAATGCGCCAAACAAGGCCACATCGATGATCAACATCAGTGCCACACCTTGCCAAGAAAAGCGCGAATACAGATTGCGCTCTATCCAGTCGTCGGGGGTGCCATGGCCATAGCGGCTGAGGGTTTCTTTGTTTTTAGATTCTTTGCGGTACAACTCGGCACCGGTGAACAACACCGTGCGAATGCCGTGCACATGCGGGCTGTGCGGGTCTTCAGCTTGCTCGCACTTGGCGTGGTGCTTTCGGTGAATGGCCGCCCATTCTTTGGTCACCTGACCGGTGGTCATCCACAACCAAAAACGGAAGAAGTGCGATGCGATGGGGTGCAAATCCAAGGCCCGATGCGCCTGGTGGCGGTGCAAGAAGATGGTCACGCTGGCAATCGTGATGTGGGTGAGGCCCAAGATGACAAAGAAAATTTGCCAGCCCGAGAATCCCATGATGCCGTTTGCCATCCAGTCAATGACCGAATCAAATACAGCCGAATCAATTAACAACATGCAGTCGCTTTCTGAGTAGAGGTGCCCATAATGGCTATCCTGTTATTTTAAGATTTCCGAATTCAAATTGACAGTGATTTCAACAAGCAAGCGCCAAAATTAGCGCTTTAGAATTCACTTTCGAATCCATATTGCCGCAAAGAAACCGTCGGTGCCGTGCCGATGCGGCCACAGGCGTAAAAAATGGCCATTGCACAGCTTGTCTGCATTGGCCACTTTCAAACGAGTCAGTTCTTCGGCCACAGGCAAAACTGCAAAATCCGGATGCGCCTTCGAAAACGCTTCAGCGATCTCTTCATTCTCTTGCGGCAGCATGCTGCAGGTGGCATAGACCAAACGACCACCCGTTTTTAACAAGCGCGCTGCACTTTCCAAAATAGAAGTTTGAGTTGTTGTGACTTCGGCAATGCCTTCAGGCTTTTGGCGCCATTTCAAATCTGGATTGCGCCTAAGGGTGCCCAGCCCAGAGCAAGGTGCATCCACCAAAACCCGATCAATCTTGCCGGCCAAGCGCTTCACACGGTCATCGCGCTCATGCGCAATGGCCGCAGGATGCACGTTGGACAACTGGCTGCGCGCCAAACGGGGCTTCAAAGCATCTAAACGGTGGGCTGAGGTGTCCATGGCATACAAGCGCCCTGTGTTGCGCATGGCGGCGCCAATGGCCAAAGTTTTGCCGCCCGCTCCTGCGCAAAAATCCACCACCATTTCACCGCGGTGCGCATCCAGCAGCAGCGCCAGCAACTGCGATCCTTCGTCTTGCACTTCAACCGCGCCGCGCTCGAAGGCTTTGAGCTTGGCCAAAGACGGTTTGCCTTGCAAACGCAGACCCCAAGGCGAATAAGGTGTGGGCTCGCAAACAATGCCTGCCGCGGTTAATTCTTTCTGGACTTCAGCGCGTTTTTCGTTCAAGTCGTTGACACGCAAATCCAAGCTACCCGATTGCTGCAAGCTCTCGGCCAAGGCTCCAAACTCATCGCCCAGTTGCTCTTTGAGGGGCCGCGCCAACCAATCGGGCAAATTGTGAATGTGCTGCGACATCAAGTCTGATGGCTGAATGCTGTCGCACATGTCGAGCCATTTTTTTTCGGTGTCGTTCAAGGCACTTTTGACGAAATCTCTGGGGCCCGCAAAACCCAAAATGGCCAAGCGTTTTTCTTTGGCACCGCTGCCAGACCGGGCCATGTGCTCAAACAAGAGTTTTTGTCGCAAAACTTGAAAAACCGTTTCAGACAGGGTGGCCCGCTCTCGTGGACCCAAATTGCGGTTGTCACGGAAAAAACGAGAAACCACCGCATCAGCGGGATGGTTAAATTGGAGGGTCAGCCTGACCAATTCGGCGCAGGCGTCTAACAGGGCTTTTGGATGCATAAGCTCTATTGTCCCACCGCACAACACGCAAGAGCGATTTCATGCAAGAAGAAACCTTACCGCCACTGATCATCACCCGACCTGGCTACTACCGTCACTACAAAAATTTGCTGTACCAAGTGTTAGGCACCGTAAGGCACAGTGAGTCTCTTGAGCCTATGACTTTGTACAAAGCGCTTTATGGCGAGCAAGGCCTTTGGGTCAGGCCCGCCGCCATGTTCAATGAAACGGTGGACATCAAGGGCGTGATTCAACCCCGTTTTACTTGGTTGGGCGAGGAACTGCCTGAGACTTGAAAAACGCCGCCACAGCGGCAGGAAAAATGAGGTGCTCTTGCGTGAGCACTCTGGCGGCCAGCGTTTCAGCGGTGTCACCCTGAAGAACAGGCACCACGGCTTGGGCCAAAATTTGCCCTTGATCCACCTCGACAGAAACTTGGTGCACTGTGGCGCCAGCAAACTTGGAACCCGCATCAATGGCGCGCTGGTGCGTGTTCAATCCGGCAAATGCGGGCAACAGTGAGGGGTGAATGTTGACCAGACGGCCTTGATAGTGCGCCACGAAAACAGGCGTCAAAATTCGCATGAAACCCGCCAGCACGACCAATGCGGGATCATGCTCATCAATTTTAGCCATCAGGGATTGGTCAAAAGCCTCCCTACAGTCAAACAGCGTGTGGTCTAGCGTTTGAGTTTTGATGTTGGCAAATTGAGAGCGATCTTGCAACCAAGTGAGGCCTGACGCTTCAGGCTTGTTACTGATGACAGCAGCCACCTTCACGCCCCATTTCTTGGACCAAGCCTCTTCATGCGCGGCTTTCACAATGGCCGCCATGTTGGAGCCAGCGCCAGAAATCAAAATAACGATGTTTTTCACAAATGAACCGGCAAACAAGACCCCGTATTATCCCTGCAGCGGGCATCTAAATTGCATTTTGTCGCAGCCAAGACACCGGATTTGCGCACGGTCGTGCTAAAAACGCTGTATCCCTCTTTTTTACTGGCATTGACCGGAGACACACCTCATGGATTTGGCATTCACTCCCGAAGAACTCGCATTTCGCGAAGAAATTCGCGCTTGGGTAAAAGCAAACTTACCTTCCGAAATTTCGCAAAAAGTTCACAGCGCCATGCGTCTATCGCGTGACGACTTACAGCGTTGGGCCAAGATTTTGGGCAAGAAAGGTTGGCTCGGTTGGGGCTGGCCTGAAGAGTTTGGCGGGCCTGGTTGGACGGCTGTGCAAAAGCATTTGTTCGAAGAAGAATGCGCGTTGGCCGGTGCGCCGCGAGTGGTGCCTTTCGGCCCCGTCATGGTGGCGCCTGTGATCATGGCTTTTGGCAATGCTGAACAACAAAAGCGTTTCTTACCGGGTATCGCCAGCGGTGACGTGTGGTGGAGCCAAGGCTACAGCGAGCCGGGTTCAGGCTCTGACTTGGCGTCTCTCAAAACCCGTGCTGAACGCGTGGGCAACAAGTACATTGTCAATGGCCAAAAAACCTGGACCACCTTGGGCCAATACGGCGAATGGATTTTCTGCTTGGTGCGCACCAGCAACGAAGGCAAACCGCAAACCGGCATCTCTTTCTTGCTGATCGACATGAAGACACCCGGCATTACGGTGCGCCCTATCAAGTTGCTAGATGGCGAATGCGAAGTCAACGAAGTGTGGTTTGACAATGTGGAAGTGCCTGCAGAAAACCTGGTGGGTGAAGAAAACAAAGGTTGGAATTACGCCAAGCATTTGTTGGCACACGAGCGCACCAACATTGCCGACGTGAACCGCGCCAAACGCGAACTCGAGCGTCTCAAGCGCATTGCCAAAACCGAAGGTGTTTACGAAGACATGCGTTTTCGCGATGAAATTTCTAAGCTGGAAGTGGACATCGTTGCTTTGGAGATGTTGGTCTTGCGTGTTTTGTCGGCAGAAAAGTCTGGCAAAAACTCACTCGACATTGCAGGCCTTTTGAAAATCAAGGGCAGCGAAATTCAACAGCGTTACACCGAGCTCATGATGTTGGCAGCCGGCCCCTTCAGCCTGCCCTTCATCTTCGAAGCCATGGATGCAGGTTGGCAAGGCGACTTCCCCGGACACGAAGTTTCCAACGCACCGCTTGCAGCCAACTATTTCAACATGCGCAAAACCACGATCTACGGCGGCAGCAATGAAGTGCAGCGCAACATCGTGGCTCAGGTAGTTTTGGGTTAATGACTTAACCCCTTAAGGACACATCATGGATTTCGATTTTTCAGACGATCAAGAACAATTGCGCGACGCTGTTCGCAAATGGGTCGACAAGGGCTACACCTTTGACCGCCGCCGCGAAATTACGCATGCGGGCGGCTTTGACCGCGCTGCCTACACCGAGCTGGCAGAGCTGGGCCTGTGCGGCCTGTATGTCAGCGAAGATCAAGGTGGCATGGGCATGGGGCCCGTTGAAGGCATGGTGGTGATGGAAGAATTGGGCCGCGGCATTGTGCTCGAACCCATACAGCATGCTTTCATTGCTGGCGCCGTTTTAGAAGGCTATGCACCCGATGCTTTGAAGGCCGCATGGCTGTCCAAAATTGCGGGCGGCGATGCCATTGTGGTGTTGGCACACCAAGAACGCAAATCACGCTACAACACCCACCAATGCGATGCGCAAGCACAGCAACAAGATGGTCAATGGCTCATTACCGGCACCAAAAGCATGGTGGCCGTGGGTGACCATGCAGATGCCTTTTTAGTGCCAGCCATGGCATCCGGCAAGCTGGCTTTGTTCTTGGTGGCCAAAGAAGCCAAGGGCTGCACCACGTCGGGCTACGGTACCCAAGACGGTGGCCGCGCTGCCGAACTCCAACTCAATCAAAGCCCCGCAAGTTTGCTAACCCTCGATGGCCAAACCGCATTGAGACACGCCGTGGACATTGGCATTGCGTGTGCCTGCGCTGAAGGCGTCGGCGTGATGGACAAAACCATGGCCATCACCGTGGACTACATGAACACCCGCAAGCAGTTCAACACCACCATTGCCACCTTCCAGGCCCTGCGTCACCGTGTGGCCGATATGAAAATGCAATTGGAGTTGGGACGCTCAATGAGCTATTACGCCAGCTTGAAGCTCAATGCACCTGCATCTGAGCGTCACCAAGCCATGGCCCGTGCCAAATACCAATTGGGCAATTCCATGCGCTATGTGGGACAACAATCTGTGCAATTGCATGGTGGTATCGGGGTGACTGACGAGTACATTGTGAGCCACTACTTCAAGAAATTGACGCAGCTTGAAATGACTTTCGGCGACACCCTGCACCACTTGGGGGAAGTGTCTGCCAGTATGCAAGAAACAGCTGGCGTTTTTGCTTAAGAAAAGCTAAAGACTTAATCGATCAATCTGGAATTTTGAGGCACATGTGCCATCAAAAAAGCCATTTGATCGGTCAAGATTCTGCGGTTTCGCAAAATGAAATCTTCCCACAGGCTGGGCACGTAAGGGGTGTAGAGCAATGGCATGCCTGCTTGCTCGGGTGTTCTGCTGCTTTTGCGATGGTTGCATGAGCGACACGCCGTGACCACATTCATCCAATTGTCGATGCCATTTTGTGCAAAGGGCACGATGTGCTCGCGGGTGAGCTCTGTTTCATGAAATCGCTGGCCGCAATAAGCACACACATTGCGATCTCGAATGAACAATTTACCGTTGGTCAGTCCGGGGCGGAGTTCGAAAGGGTTGATGCCATGAACGCCGCGAGTGCCAATGATGCTGTTGACCTTGATGATGGACTGCTCGCCTGTGATGGCATTGTGGCCACCGTGAAAAACAGCAATTTCTTGACCCGCTTCCCAGCGGACATCTTCGGCTGCGTAATAGACCACAGCTTGTTCCAAAGTAATCCAAGACTGCGGAAGCCCTTGGGCAGACAATTTCAAGACCTTCACAAGCGACTCCATTCAACGGTAAAACCTTGACATGAAACGAGAACAGGCCAGTCTTTCTGGTCAGTCACAATATACCCTGTAATCAATTCATTTTTATGACGCAAGCAGCATGAAGGTATTTCGCGGATTCAACCACCCAGACAGGGCCCATCAATGCGCCTTGACGATCGGTAACTTTGACGGTGTCCACCGCGGCCACCAAGCCATGCTCGCGCTCTTGAAAAACGAAGCTGCGCACCGTGGGGTGCCCAGTTGCGTGATGACCTTCGAGCCACACCCCAGAGATTTTTTTGCCAAGCTGCACAACAAACCCGAATTAGCACCTGCACGAATTGCAAACCTGCGCGACAAACTTCTAGAACTCGATCGCTGCGGCATTGACCAAGTGGTGGTACTGCCCTTTGACGCCCGCTTGGCAAGTCAAACGCCAGAGGACTTCATTCAGTCTGTTTTGGTCAAGGGTCTGGGTGTTAAATATTTGCTGGTGGGCGATGATTTTCGCTTTGGCGCTAAGCGGGCCGGCGACTACAGCATGCTGGATGCCGCGGGTCAGCGCCTGGGTTTTGATGTGGCCCGGATGAACAGCTACGAAGTGCATGGCCTCAGAGTTTCAAGCTCTGCCGTCAGAGAAGCCCTAGCCAAAGGCGATATGCACGGCGTCACCCGTCTTTTGGGACGGCCCTACAGCATCAGCGGCCACGTGGTCCATGGTCGCAAGCTGGGACGTGCCTTGGGCGCCTCAAAAGAAGGCGCTCATGACGGCTTCAGAACACTCAATTTGCGTTTTAGCCACTGGCAACCCGCAGCCAGCGGTATTTTCAATGTGGAAGTTCATGGCTTAAGCCCCCAAGCCTTGCCAGGGGTGGCCAATTTGGGCATTCGCCCCTCTTTGGACCCCAACGATGTCAACGGTGGCCAGGTGCTGTTAGAAACCCATTGCTTAGACTGGCCAAATCAGCTGGGGGTCGAAGGTGGCTACAGTAAAATCATCCGAGTTGACTTGCTGCACAAATTACACGACGAACTCAAGTACGACAGCTTGGAAGCCCTCACTGTGGGCATTGCCAAGGACTGTGACGATGCGCGTGCATTTTTCGCCGCTAGAAATGCGACTTTGCAAGTCCCCACACCATAACGCTTTGAACAATGTCCGAACAAAAAACAAATTACCGTGCCACTCTGAACATGCCCGACACTGCGTTTGCAATGCGCGGCGATTTACCCAAGCGTGAGCCTGCCTGGGCCAAAGCTTGGAGCGACCAAGGCCTGTACAAAAAACTGCGTCTTGCCCGCCAAGGCGCCCCTTTGTTTGTTTTGCACGATGGACCGCCGTATGCCAATGGCAAACTGCACATTGGTCACGCCCTGAACAAAGTGCTCAAAGACATGATCGTCAAGTCCAAGCAATTGGCGGGCTTTGACGCGCAATACATTCCCGGCTGGGACTGCCACGGCTTGCCCATTGAAAACGCCATTGAGAAATTGCATGGCCGCAAACTGAGCCGCGACGACATGCAGGCCAAGAGCCGCGCTTTTGCCACCGAGCAAATTGATCAGCAGCGCGAAGACTTCAAACGCTTGGGCGTGTTGGGAGATTGGGAGCGTCCTTATCGCACCATGGACTTTGCCAATGAAGCCGGCGAAATTCGCGCTTTCAAACGCGTCATTGAACGTGGCTTTGTCTACCGCGGCCTCAAGCCTGTTTACTGGTGCTTCGATTGCGGCTCTTCTTTGGCCGAATTTGAAATTGAATACGCCGATAAAAAGAGCGACACCCTTGATGTGGCATTTGAAGCGGCCGACAACGTTGCACTGGCCAAGGCGTTTGGCCTCAGTGCCCTGCCCGACTCGTCCAAATCGGCCTTCGCAGTCATTTGGACGACCACCGCTTGGACCTTGCCTGCCAACCAAGCATTGAATGTCAACCCCGAATTGGTTTACGCTTTGGTCAACACCGACAAAGGCTTCTTGGTCTTGGCCGAGTCTTTGGTCGAAAAATGTTTGGAGCGCTACAAGTTAGAAGGCCAAGTGGTGGCCACCACCACCGGCGACAAACTGGGCGGCTTGAATTTCAAACACCCCTTGTACGATGTTCACGAAGGCTACAAACGCTTCTCGCCAGTCTATGTGGCCGAGTACGTCAGTGCGCAAGATGGCACGGGCATCGTTCACTCTTCACCCGCTTATGGTGTCGATGACTTTAATTCTTGCGTGGCAAATGGTCTGGCCTATGACGACATCTTGAATCCGGTTCAAGGCAACGGCAGCTATGCAGAAGACCTGCCCCTCTTTGGCGGCATGAACATTTGGAAAGCTTGCCCCCGCATCATTGAAGTCTTGGGTGAAAGCCATCGCCTCATGGCCACCTATGGCATCACCCACAGCTACCCTCATTGCTGGCGTCACAAAACACCCGTCATCTATCGCGCTGCGGCGCAGTGGTTTGTGCGCATGGACGAAGGCCCCGGCGTCTTCACCCAAGACAAAGCATCCAAAACATTGCGTCAATTGGCACTCGATGCCATCGATCAAACCCACTTCTATCCAGAAAACGGCAAGGCGCGTTTGCGCGACATGATTGCCAACCGCCCTGACTGGTGCATCTCTCGGCAGCGCAGCTGGGGCGTGCCAGTGCCCTTCTTCCTGCACAAAGATTCGGGTGAGTTGCATCCCCGCACCATGGAAATTTTGGACCAAGCTGCCAACATCGTTGAAAAAGGTGGCATTGAAGCTTGGAGCCGTGCAACTGCGGAAGAAATTTTGGGTGCAACCGACGCCCCCAACTACACCAAGAGCACCGACATTCTGGAAGTCTGGTTTGACTCTGGCTCCACCTTCCAGCACGTTCTGCGCGGCAGTCACAAAGATGCCTACGACCGTGCGCCATTCCATGACGCAGGCCCAGAAGCCGACCTCTACTTAGAAGGCCACGACCAGCACCGCGGCTGGTTCCACAGCTCCTTGTTGCTCGGCTGCGCTTTGTACGACCGAGCGCCCTACAAGGGTTTGCTCACGCACGGTTTTGCCACCGACGGCCAAGGCCGCAAGATGAGCAAAAGTTTGGGCAACGTGGTGGTACCCCAAGAAATTACAGACAAGATGGGCGCAGAAATTGTTCGCCTTTGGGTGGCTTCTACCGACTACTCGGGCGACCTGAACATCGACGACAAAATATTGGCGCGCGTGGTCGATGCTTATCGCCGCATTCGCAACACCTTGCGTTTCTTGTTAGCCAACGTGAGCGACTTCGACCCAGCCAAAGATGCCGTGTCCGATGCTGACCTTTTAGAAATTGATCGCTTTGCCTTGAGCCGCGCAGCGCAAATGCAAGCCGATATTTTGGCTCACTTCAAGGTCTATGAGTTTCACCCTGTGGTCTCCAAATTACAGATATATTGCTCTGAAGATTTGGGCGCGTTTTATTTGGACGTGTTGAAAGACCGTCTGTACACCAACGCACCCAAGTCATTGGCACGCCGCTCTGCACAAACGGTGTTGTACCGCATCACGCACGCTATGCTGCGCTTGATGGCGCCGTTTTTAAGCTTTACCGCAGAAGAAGCCTGGCAGGCCTTCGGCAGCTCAGAGTCCATTTTCATGGAAACCTACAGCGACTTGGGCACGCCCAACGAAGCCCTCTTGGCCAAGTGGTCACGCATTCGCGAAATTCGAGATCAGGTGAACAAAGACATTGAAACCTTGCGCGCCGATGGCAAAGTGGGCGCTTCATTGCAAGCCTCTGTGAACTTGCAAGTCGGCCCTGAAGACCATGTCTTGTTGGCCAGTTTGGGCAATGACTTGAAGTTTGTGTTCATCACGTCACAAATTATTTTAGAGGCCGGATCCGAAATGCTTGCCAAGGTTTCTGTCAGCCAAGACACCAAGTGCGAGCGTTGCTGGCACTACGCCCCCGATGTGGGCGTGAACTCTGCGCATCCCACCCTGTGTGGCCGTTGCGACAGCAACTTGCACGGCGCGGGTGAAACACGGCTGTTTGCTTAAAGCATCCATCATGGCTCGCAACAAAAACATTTTTAAATCAAGCTCGGGGGTCTGGCTCTGGCTGGGCATTGCGCTCATCATTTTGTTGCTAGACCAATTGACCAAGATTGCGGTGGTGGGTGCCTTCCAGTTGGGTGAAACTCTGCCCATGACCTCCTTCTTCAATTTGGTCCGCGTGCACAATCCTGGCGCCGCATTTTCCTTCTTGGCCGATGCAGGTGGTTGGCAGCGCTGGTTCTTTACGGGGCTGGGCGTTGTAGCCGCGTTGGTGATGCTTTATTTGCTGCGCATGCATACTGGCCAAACTTTGTTTTGTCTGGCCTTGTCTCTTTTGCTGGGCGGTGCGGTTGGCAATGTGATCGATCGCGTGCTTTACGGCCACGTGATTGATTTTCTAGACTTCTATTACGGCACCTGGCACTTCCCTGCTTTCAACGTGGCTGACAGCGCCATCTCTATCGGCGCTTGTATGTTGATCTTGGACGAATTGCTAAGAGTTCGACGAGGTCGATGAAGGTCAAAAAAAGGCACCCGAGGGTGCCTTTGATTTTGCAAGATTTGAAATTACAAAGTGAGGATGGTGCAACCCGTTGTTTTGCGGGCTTCCAAAGCGCGATGTGCTTCTTGAACTTGAGCCAATGGGAAAGTTTGATCAATGTGAATTTTGACTTTGCCACTTTGCACCACCGCAAACAAATCATCGGCCATGGCTTGCGTGCTTTCGCGCGTTGTGATGTGGCTGAACAAAGTTTGGCGCGTGACATACAAAGAGCCCTTGGCTCCCAACATGCCTGGTGCGAAGGGTGCCACGGCACCAGAGGCATTGCCAAAACTTGCCATCAAGCCCAAGGGGCGCAAGCATTCAAGTGATTTGTCCCAAGTGTCTTTGCCCACCGAGTCGTAAACCACTTTCACACCTTTGCCACCCGTTATTTCTTTCACGCGCGGCAAGAAATCTTCGGTGCTGTAATTGATGCAGTACTCGGCACCATTGGCCAATGCAAGTTTGCATTTGTCATCTGAGCCCGCTGTGCCAATCATGCTGAAGCCCAAGGCCTTGCCCCATTGGCAAGCAATCAGGCCCACACCACCCGCCGCAGCATGGAACAACACATGGTCGCCAGCTTGCAAGCCTTCAACGGGACGCGTTTTTAAAAGCAGGTACTGTGCAGTAAGGCCCTTCAGCATCATGGCAGCACCCGTTTCAAAAGAAATGTCGTCTGGCAATTTGCAAACGCACTTGGCGGGCATGACGCGCTCTTCGCAATAGCTGCCTGGGGGTTGGCTGGCATAGGCCGCGCGATCGCCTACCTTGAGGTGCGTGACGCCTTCGCCCACCGCCTCGACAATGCCTGAGGCTTCCATGCCCAACTTCAAAGGCATGGGCAAGGCGTACAAACCGCTGCGTTGGTAAACGTCGATGAAGTTCAGGCCAATGGCTTTGTGGCGAATCCGAATTTCGCCAGGGCCGGGTTGGCCCACTGTAACGTCAACCAATTTGAGTTGTTCTGGGCCACCGTTTTGGTCGATTTGGACAGCTAAGCTCATGCGATTCTCCTAAAAATGAAAATTATGGTGTGATTTGTGTTGAAGCCAAAATCACTTTGACCGCTACTTTGCCACGAATCGGATGACCCTGCGTGACAACACAGCCCTCGCGTTGCCGTTAAAGTCACGGGCATGACACAAAAACTCTCACCTGGCACAGCGCTCATGCTCACCGTTCCGCCGCTGCTTTGGGCCGGCAACGCCGTAGTGGGCCGATTGGTAAGTGATTTGGTACCGCCCATCACCCTCAATTTTTTGCGTTGGGCGATTGCTTTTTTCATCCTTCTTCCCTTAGCTTGGCATTTGCTCAAACCCAGCAGCCCACTCTGGCCATTTTGGCGCAGGTTTGCTCTGCTGAGTTTGTTAGGCGTGGGTTGCTACAACGCGCTGCAGTATTTGGCATTGCAAACCTCCACCCCACTCAACGTGACCTTGGTGGCGGCCAGCACCCCCGTGTTCATGTTGGCCATCGGCGCCTTGTTTTTTAAAACCCCTGTGCGGCGTGCACAGTGGCTGGGCGCAGGGCTCTCCATTGCGGGGGTGTTGGTGGTTTTATCGCGCGGTGATGCAGAGCAACTGCTGCAGGTCAGCTTCGTGGTGGGCGACATTTATATTTTGCTGGCCACTGCCTGCTGGGCCATTTACAGCTGGCTCTTAACGCAGCGCAACGAACCCGACGAGATTCGAAGCAATTGGGCCGCATTCCTGATGGCGCAGGTCATATTTGGCCTTGGCTGGGCGGGCCTATTTTCAGGTGCTGAATGGGCGCTGACCGACGCACACATCACTTGGGGCTTGCCCCTTTATGCAGCACTTGCCTTTGTGGCCATTGGCCCTGCGGTATTAGCCTACAGATGCTGGGGTTTGGGTGTGCAAACTGCGGGACCAGCGGTGGCAGGCTTCTTTGCCAACCTCACACCGCTGTTTGCCGCCATCATGTCAACCGTGTTCTTAGGCGACCTGCCCCAGATCTATCACCTTGTGGCTTTTGGCCTCATTGTGAGTGGCATTCTAGTGTCCTCAAGGCGTTCCAATTGACCCCCAATTGAAGGCAAGCGAGCGAGGCGGCTGCAGCTTGCGAAGCGTCAATAAGTACCTGGGTAGGCGCCACCATCGGTCAAGAAGTTTTGGCCTGTGATGTAAGACGCTTGTTGGCTGCAAATGTACGCACACAGCGATCCAAATTCTTGCGGCGTACCGTAACGGCCTGCCGGCACCTGAGACTGTTGCAGGGCACGAATTTCTGCCACCGATTTGCCCATTTTTTGCGCAGTGACTTCGACATTGGCGCGAATTCGATCGGTGTCAAATTTACCAGGCAAGATGTTGTTGATGGTGACGCCTTGCGCTGCAATTTTGGTGCGTGCAACGCCAGCCACAAAACCCGTCAAACCGCTTCGCGCGCCATTGGACAAGCCCAGAATATCAATGGGCGATTTGACGGAGCTGGAGGTGATGTTCACGATGCGGCCAAAGCCCCTTGCCGCCATGCCATCCACAGTGGCCTTGATCAGCTCAATGGGCGTCAGCATGTTGGCGTCTAAGGCTTTGATCCAAGCCTCGCGGTCCCAACTGCGAAAATCGCCGGGAGGCGGTCCGCCCGCATTGGTCACCACAATGTCAAAGTCTTTGCCTGGGCCACCAGGCACAGCAAACAAAGCGGCTCGGCCAGCTTCCGTGGTGATGTCAGCCGCTACGGGCAGCAACTTCACGCCGGGCGCTTCTTTTTGCAGATCTGCTACAGCCTGGTTTAAAACATCGGCACCACGCGCCACCATGACGACGTTGACACCTTCCAAGGCCAGCGCACGAGCACAGCCCCAGCCTAAGCCTTTGCTTGCGCCGCCCACCAAAGCCCACTTGCCTTGAATTCCTAAATCCATGATGACTCCTTCAAAAAAGTTAGACCACTAAGGTCAAATTCATTCAACAACTTTGGGTGCTTTGGTCACCCAAAACACACCGCCCAAAACCAAAACGGTGCCCATCAAAATCCAAAGATTGAAAGTTTCGTTCAAAAAGAATGCGCCCATGGTCAATGTGGACAAGGGGCCTATCATGCCGATTTGCGAAGTTAAACCCGGCCCAATGCGTTCAATGGCCATCATGATCATGAGCACTGGTAAAACAGTACAGACCGTGGCGTTCAAAATGGACAGCCAAATGACTTCAGGCACCACATTCAATGCAGCCACCGGCTTGAGCAGCACAAACTGAAGAATGCAAAAAAAACAGGCCACCGTGGTGGCCAAGCCAGCCAAGCGCAATGAACCCAAGCGCTGCACAAGTTCTCCGCTGTACGTGAGGTAAATGGCATAGCTGATGGCGCTGCCAAAAACCAAAATGGCACCCAATCCAATGTTGTCACCCACCAAGGAGACTTCATGGCCAAACACCAACAACACACCGCTGTAACTGACGGCCATGGCCATGCCTTGACGGTTTGTGATTTTGCGCTTGTAAAGCACCCAACCCAAAACCAATACCAAGGTGGGATTGAGGTACAAAATTAGGCGTTCAAAGGAAGCGCTGATGTACTGCAAGCCTAAAAAATCGAGAAAGCTCGAAAGGTAGTACCCTAAAAAACCAAGCCCTAAAACACCCAACCAATCAGTGCGCGTCAGCGGTGCTTGGTCGCGGCCTGCCCACCAAGCCATGGCGATGAAAAAAGGCAGCGCGAAAAGCATGCGCAACATCACCAAGGTGATGGCATCGACACCATGGAGGTACGCAAGCTTGACAATGATCGCTTTGCCGCTGAAAGCGATCGAGCCCGCGGCTGCCAACAAAAAACCCGACGAGAAATTCGAAGCTGGGGTTTGTTTCAAAAGCCAACCGCCTGGCCATCTCGCCTTGGATCAGAGGCCGCTATGTAGCCCTGCACTTTGGGATCACCCATGCGCCAAATGAATTGACCCGCACCAAAGTCTTGGTAGGAGTCATTGATCAATTCAAGTTCGTGTCCCAAATCGTTCAGACCTTGAACCGTGTTGCGGTCCATGTTGGATTCGGCATTGATGGACATGCCCGCGTTGAAGCGCCAGCGCGGTGCATCACAAGCCGTTTGCGGGTTTTGACCGTAATCAAGCATGCGTACCAAGGTTTGCATATGGCCTTGAGGCTGCATGTTGCCCCCCATCACGCCATAACTCATGACGGGTTGGCCATTTTGAGTTAAGAAGGCAGGAATGATGGTTTGGAAAGGTTTCTTGCCAGGCGCAACCAAGTTGGCAGCGTTGGCACCCTTCAAATCGGTGCTGAAGCCAAAGCCTCTATTTTGCAAGCTGACGCCAAAAGTAGGTTCAACCACACCCGATCCAAAGCCCATGTAATTGCTTTGAATGAAGCTCACCATCATGCCGTTTTCGTCCGCGGCCGTGAGGTAAATGGTACCGCCCTTCACAGGATTGCCCGCTTTGAAATCTTGCGCCTTCTTCATATCAATGAGTTGGGCGCGGCTCTTCAAATACGCGGGGTCAAGCATTTGCGCCGGTGTGACTTCCATGTAGCGTGGATCGGCCACATAGCGGTAAACGTCGGCAAAGGCCAACTTCATGGCTTCAATTTGCAAATGTTGAGAATCGATGCCATCAACTTTCATGCTGGCAATGTCAAAGTTTTCCAAAATACCCAAGGCGATGAGGGCCGCTATGCCTTGACCATTGGGCGGAATTTCATGCAAAGTGTAGCCGCGGTAGTTTTGAGCAATGGGCTCAACCCATTCAGGTCGATAGGCCGCTAAATCTTGCATCGACAGGGCGCCACCATGCTGCGTAGAAAAGCGCACCAGCGCCTCTGCAATTTCGCCTTCATAAAAAGCACGGCCTTTGGTTTCGGCAATGGCACGCAAGCCTCTGGCTGCCGCTTTGAATTGGAACAACTCACCGACATTCGGCGCTCGGCCCCATGGCAAAAAGCTTTCGGAAAAGCCAGGCAAGGACTGTAGCAATGGCGTAGCCGCATCCCATTTTTGTTGCACCACCACAGGAATCAGGTAACCGCGCTCGGCAATTTCAATGGCAGGCTCCATCAGATCTGCAAAAGGCAGTTTGCCAAATTTTTCACTCATGGCAGCCCATGCGCCCACTGCGCCTGGAACCGTGACAGAGTCCCAGCCGCGCTTGGGTGGGTTGACAGCATCGTGGCCATATTTTTTGTGGAAATACTCTGGGGTCCAGGCCTGAGGTGCAGGTCCAGATGCATTCAGGCCGTGCAGTTTTTTACCGTCCCACAAAATACAAAACGCATCAGAACCTAAACCGTTGCTGACGGGCTCTGTGATGGTCATGGCAGCCGCAGCCGCAATGGCCGCATCCACTGCATTGCCACCTTTGAGCATCATGCGTAAACCGGCTTGGGCAGCCAGCGGGTGCGAGGTGGACACAATGTTTCGCGCAAACAAGGGAAGGCGCGCGGACGAGTAAGGGGTGCTGAAATCAAAGCTCATGGTGATGTCCAAATTGATCTTAGGAAGGGTATTTTGGGTTCAAAGTCCGATTGTGTCAGGAAATTTATGACCTAAAGTCACATCGGTCCATGGGAGGGGTGACAAGCCAAAAAAAACGGCACCCGAAGGCGCCGTTTTGGCTCGAAAAGGGATTCTGAATCACTCCTCGACGAAGGCTTCCTCACGCTTGGACTTCACAGAAGGCAAAAGCACGATGATGAGCAACACAACGGCTGCGGCCAACAGACTGGCTGACAAACCACGCGTGACAAATACCGTCCAGTCACCGCGCGACAGCAGCAGTGCGCGGCGCAAGTTCTCTTCCATCATGGGCCCCAAGATGAAGCCCAGCAGCAAAGGAGCAGGCTCCATGCCCAATTTGATGAACGTATAACCAATGACACCAAAGGCACCCACCATCCAAATGTCGAAGGTGTTGTTGTTGGTGGAGTACACGCCAATGGCGCAAAACAAAACGATGGCGGGGAACAACCAACGGTAAGGCACTGTGAGCAATTTGATCCAGATGCCAATGAGCGGCAGGTTCAAGATGATCAGCATGGCATTGCCAATCCACATGGAGGCAATCAGACCCCAGAACAACTCTGGGTTGCTGGTCATCACTTGGGGGCCAGGTTGAATGTTGTGAATGGTCATGGCACCCACCATCAAGGCCATCACGGCGTTGGGTGGAATACCCAAGGTGAGCAATGGAATGAAGGAAGTTTGCGAGCCCGCGTTGTTGGCCGATTCTGGTGCAGCAACACCGCGAATATTGCCCTGACCGAACGGTACTTCACCAGGACGAAGTTTGGTTTTCTTCTCGATGGTGTAAGCCGCAAAAGCAGACAAGAGCGCACCGCCACCTGGCAAAATACCCAGCATCGAACCCAGGGCAGTACCTCGTAAGATCGCAGGGATCATGTTGCGGAAGTCTTCTTTGGTGGGGAACAAACCTGTCACCTGGCCAGTAAACACTTCTCGTTTGTCTTCAGTCTTTGCCAGGTTGGCAATGATTTCTCCATAACCAAAAACACCCATGGCGATGGTAATGAAGCCAATGCCGTCTGTGAGTTCTGGAATATCGAAGCTGTAGCGCGCTACACCAGAGTTCACATCGGTACCCACCAAGCCCAATAAAAGACCCAGCACGATCATGCCAACCGCTTTTAAAAGTGAGCCAGATGCCAACACAACAGCGCCAATCAAGCCCAAGATCATGAGCGAAAAATACTCAGCAGGACCGAATTTAAAGGCAACCTCTGTAAGCGGGGCAGCGAACGAAGCCAGAATCAAGGTGCCCACACAGCCAGCAAAGAAAGAACCTATGCCAGCCGCAGCCAAAGCGGGCCCCGCTCGACCTTTTCGGGCCATTTGGTAGCCGTCAATGACGGTCACAACTGAGGAAGACTCGCCCGGCAAGTTAACCAAAATAGCAGTCGTGGAGCCACCGTATTGGGCGCCGTAGTAAATACCGGCCAACATGATGAGGGCTGCAATGGGAGGCAATGCGTACGTTGCGGGCAGCAGCATGGCAATGGTGGCCACAGGGCCAATGCCTGGCAACACACCAATGAGGGTACCCAGCAAACAGCCAATGAATGCGTAAATCAGGTTTTGGAAGGTGAAAGCAACACCAAAACCCAGGGACAAGTTATTGATCAAATCCATTTGGAATATTCCTTAACCTGAAATGAAAGTAGGCCAAACAGGGAACTGCAATTTGAGCAGCAAGATGAAGGCAAGGTAGCTCATGACAGACAAGATGGTTGCCAAAATCAAGACTTCTTTAATTTTGAATGTGTCACCCGCCATGCTAACAATCAAGGTGGTTCCGTAAATGGCAGCGATGAGGCCCATGGCCGGAAATTTGATGCTGGGCAAGCCGCCCAACAAAATACCAAACAGCAAGTTGCCTGCAATGATGAAAAACAAAGGCTTCCAAGCCCATGAGCCAACTTCATCTCCCGTGGGTGTTTCAACCACCAAGGATTTGAACAAGATGATGGCGCCAATGACAGCCAATATGGAACCCAACAAAAGTGGGAAATAACCAGGACCCATGCGGGCACCAGTTCCGATGTTGTAGCTTGTAGCACCGTAAGCAAATGCAGCACCAACGACGGTGTACAAAAGTCCGGAGAAAAAGTCTTTTTGACTTTTGATTTTCACAGGAACACTCCTCCAAAAAGTTTGGGATGTCGGATTTTGTGCCCAAACACACCCCATTTGAATGTGGGTTTCACCTACCCATTGTGAGAAAACCATTAAAACTTTTGGGTTTACCCTAAGTTTTTAGCCATTTGAGCCCTAAATTACGTCAGCAAAGGTTTAAAAACCTTTAACCATTTTGTGGCTGGCAGTCCAAATCTGTTCTCTATGGCTTCTGCTTGTACAAGCAATTGATCTCTTTTGGGACGGCTTGCAATGCGTTGGGCCATCACCACTGTGTTTCCCTCGCGGGTAGGCTTAAACGCCCATAAGGCATCTTGACCAAAGGCTTCGGCCATTTTGGTCAAGCTCTTTTCGTAGCTAGAAGTGCGGCCAAACAAATTGACCGTCATGGTGCCTTCATCGCTTAACAGCGCCCTACAATTTTTATAAAACGCAACGTCGTCCAGAACTGGCGCTGCTGCTTCATGGTCATACAAGTCGACATGCAAAATATCGACAGTTCCCAACCACTCTTTGCTCTGAATTTCTACAGCCGCATCGGCAATGATCACTCGCATGCGAGGACCATCTTCTGGCAACTTGAACCAACCCCTGCATGCATGCAAGACACCCGGGTTGAGTTCAATGGCCGTGCAGGTCCAGCGAAGCTTCTTGTAGCAAAACTTGGTGAGGCTGGCGGCGCCCAAGCCCAACTGCATCGCGTGCCGCCCGGCCACCGAGGCACTCTTTAAAAAAAGCAAGCCCACCATCATTCGCTGAATGTATTCAAGGTCCAAATCAAATGGCTCTTTGATCTTCATCGAACCCTGAATCCAGGGCGTGCCCAAATGCAAATAGCGTGACTCACCATCTTCGGAGAAGTTCACTTCGGGAAGCTCGCGGGCTTTGCTTGAAGGTTTGCTCATGGGGTTTCGAAAAATTGAAGCTGTGGCAAAACACGCTGCGCATTCACCAGCGTTGCATGGGCAATGTCTGAGACAGACACACCTCGCAATGTGGCCAATACTGCACCAATGCGCGGCAACTGCGCTGGCTCATTGCGCGCTTGACTGGGTAGCGCTTGGCTCGATTGTCGTTCAGATTGAGTTTTGTAAATCCAGTGCGGCGGTATATCGGGGGCATCTGTTTCTAGCACCAAAGCTGAGAGGGGTAACTCTGTGGCCAAACGCCTCAATTGCAAAGCACGCTCGAAGGTCAGTGCACCGCCAAAACCCAACGCAAACCCCATCTCAGTGAACGTGTTGGCTTGCTGAAAACTGCCATTGAACGCATGCGCAATACCACCCTTCACAGCAAACCGTCTGAGCCCCTTCAACAATTCATCGGCTGATTTGCGCACGTGCACAATCACAGGCAAATTGAATTTCTGTGCCATTTTCAATTGGGCGTGGTAGAAAAATTCTTGCTTCTCGCGCATGGCGGGCTCACACAAGGCTGGCACAAAAAAATCCAAGCCAATTTCGCCTAAGGCCACCAATCTTGGGTCTAGCCTTTGCCCATTGGCATCTTGCGCAAGCGCGCTCTCAATGCACTGCGCCAAAAATATCAGGTCTTGTTCTTGAGCATGCGGCACAAACAAAGGGTGAATGCCCAAGGCATAGGGTTGGTGAAGTTCTTTGGCCAGTTTTTGAAGCGGCAAAAAGTCTTTGGCTTGAACCGCCGGCATGACGCACCAAGCCACACCCTGAGCTTGTGCTTTTTGTAAAACCGCAGTACGGTCTAAATCAAACTCAGGTGCATCTAAATGGCAATGGCTGTCAATCCAGCGCATGCTCATGGCTGCAGCACACCTTTGTCTAATCGAAGAACGCGACTACAGCGTGCGGCAAGTTGCGGGTCGTGTGTGACCACCACAAACGCCGTGCCTTGTTTTTCTGCGGTGCTTAACATCAGATCAAAGACACTTTCTGCGGTGGCGCGGTCTAGGTTGCCTGTGGGTTCATCGGCCAATACACACGCCGGTTGCGTAACCATGGCGCGCGCAATGGCTACCCGCTGGCGCTCACCGCCCGAGAGTTCGGCGGGCCTGTGCTTCGCACGATGTTCAAGGCCCACTTGAGACAACCTGTTTAGAGCATTGGCGTTGGCCGCATCCTTCAATTCACGGCGAATCCAGAGCGGCATGGCCACATTTTCTTGGGCGGTAAATTCAGGCAGAAGATGGTGAAATTGATACACAAAACCCAGCAACTTGTTGCGCCTTGAACCTTGCTCTGAGGCATTGAAACCAGACCAATCTTGGCCCTGCAAAAGCACTTGGCCTTGGGAGGGTTTGTCGAGGCCGCCCATCAAATGCATGAGGGTGCTTTTGCCCGAGCCTGAAGCACCCACAATGGCCACCGTCTCGCCAGCTTGCACTGAGAGGTCAATACCCTGCAAGACAGACACGCTCAAGCCGCCCTCGTCAAAGCGCTTGCTTAAACCGCGCACTTCCAGCACCGGCGGATGGGCCACATTACTCATAACGCAAAGCCTCGGCTGGGTTCACTTGGCTGGCATGCCAACTGGGATAGAGCGTTGCCACAAAAGACAAGGCCAATGAAATAAGCACAACAGGCAAGATGTCTGACATTTGAGGATCGCTGGGCATGCGGCTAATCAGGTAGATGTCTTTAGGCAAGAAGCTGGCTTGAAAGATGGCTTCCAAGGTCGGCACGATGACATCGATGTTGAATGCAATCAGCAGACCCAAAAGCAAGCCGCCCAAGGTTCCCATGATGCCCACCATGGCGCCTTGAACCATGAAGATACCCATGATGCTTTTTGGACTGGCACCCAGTGTTCGCAAGATAGCAATGTCGGCACGTTTGTCGGTGACGTTCATGACCAACGTTGACACCAAGTTGAAAGCGGCCACGGCCACAATGAGCGTAAGGATGATGAACATCATGCGCTTTTCCACTTGCACGGCCGCAAAATAAGTTCTGTTTTGCTGCGTCCAATCGCGCAAAGCCATGCCCATGGGCAATGCTGGCGCAAGCTCGCGCGCAACTGAGCGCGCCTCATGTAAATTTTTGATTTTCAAGCGAATGCCGGTAGGTCCCTCGATGCGAAAAATCTTACCGGCATCCGCCACATGCATCATGACCAAGGCAGCGTCATATTCGTAGTGGCCAGAGTTGAACACACCCACCACCTGCATCTGTTTGAGTCGGGGCAACACACCGGCCGGTGTGACTTGGCCATTGGGTGCGATGAGCGTCACAGGGTCACCGATTCGAAGTCCCAACTGCCTGGCCAAATCAATCCCAAGCACTACCCCAAACTCACCAGGAACCAGTGCGTTGATACCAGGCACGCCGGAGTTTTTGAGCTGTGTGTCCACTGACAAATCAACCACGCCAGGTTCTAGTGCAGGGTCAATGCCTCTTACCAAAACGCCCTTCATGTCTTCACCCCTGGCCAACAAGGCCTGCGCCGAAATAAAGGGCGCCGCGCCAATGACGTTGGGATTGGCGCGAACTTGCGCAAGCGTACCGCTCACATCTTCTAAGGCGCCACCGTCCGCAGAAATCACTTCGATGTGCGAAACCACGCTGAGCATTCTGTCGCGTACTTCTTTCTGAAAACCATTCATGACAGACAAGACAATGACCAAGGCGGCCACGCCAAGTCCAATGCCAAGCATGGAAACGCCAGAAATAAATGAGATAAAGCCGTTTCGGCGCGTGGCCCGTCCTGCGCGGGTATAGCGCCAACCCAACACCCACTCGTAAGCAAATTCAAAACGCATTCAAGGTCACTTTCAAAGGCACTGATGGCGCCGCAAGCCGACTGTCCGAAAGGGACATTGTGTCATCCCTGACAATACAGCCATGAACGCAGCTTTATCAAGCACCGAAACACCGCAGGTCAAAGAGGGCCGCACACCCACCAGACATTGGGTGATTGCCTTCGCAGCACCTGAATCTGAAGCTCTGAGCGCGGCAATGAACAATGGACTGGACACATTGTATTTGCCGAATTTACAAAAATTACTCCGTGGGATGGCATGCGTCTCAAAATTAAGCACCTCGCCGGAGGGCGTCAGTGCCTTTCTGATGCCGCATGAATCGGCCCCGCAGCTCCTGGGTGCCAAACCATCATTGGGAAAAGAAGCCATCATGACCCCTTGCCATTGGCAAGTCGGCATGAACGAAGTCACTTTGCTGGAACCTCAAGAACTGGCTCTGAACGAGCAGGAGTCAAAACAGCTCTTGTCCGCCATACAACCCTACTTTGAGGAAGATGGGCTTCAAGTGATCTATGAAAGCCCCTTGGTTTGGCGCGTCACAGGGGACCTGTTGGATGGTTTGCCGTTGGCCAGCATTGATCGTGTTGTCGGCCAAAACATCAAACCATGGATGCCAGAACATCAGCGCGCCAAAACTTTGCAACGCTTGCAAAGTGAAATGCAAATGCTGCTCTACCAACACCCCGTGAACGACGAGCGCAGTTTGAAGGGCCGCTGGACCGTCAATTCTTTTTGGCTGCATCGCAGCCTAGAACAACTTTATCCTCATGTATCAGACTTGACTGTTGCACTTGATTTGCGTGAAAACATGCAAGCCTCCAACACCAAACTGTGGCAACAAACGTGGCAACACCTTGACGCCACGCTGTGCCCATCTTTGAGTCAAGCCTTAGATCAAAATCACGACGTTTCTCTCACGCTTTGCAGTGAAACATCTTGGCGGCACTATCGGCCGCAGCCAGTCTCTTGGCTCAACAAACTGCACCGACTGATTCAACCTGTGTCTGTGATCAAAGAATTGCGCGCCCTGTCTTCCGGAGTTTCTGCCCCATGAGTTTGAAAATATTAACGCGAGATGTACCGCCCCGAAGTGCATGGGCCCTTGAACAGGCCGGCATTCACCCTTTGCTTTCGCGATTGTATGCAGCACGCGGCATTGTCAGTCCTGAAGAATTAGACGATGGCTTGGCTAAGTTGTTGGCGCCCACCACACTGAAGGGATCACAGGAAGCAGCAAGTTTGTTGGCAGATGCTATTGCCGCCAACAAGCGCCTTTGCATCGTGGCAGATTACGATTGCGACGGCGCCACTGCATGCGCAGTGGGCGTGCGGGGTCTTCGCATGCTTGGGGCAATCAATGTCAGCTACATCGTGCCCGACCGCGTGGTCGATGGCTATGGCCTAACCGCCCCCATCGCAGATCGCGTGAAGCAATCGGGTGCCGATGTTTTGATCACCGTCGACAACGGCATCGCCAGCATGGAAGGTGTTGCCCAAGCTCAGGCCTTGGGCTTGCAGGTCTTAGTCACCGACCATCACTTGCCTGCAGCCACTCTGCCCAAGGCAGAAGTCATTGTGAATCCGAATCAACCCGGGTGCGAATTTGAAAGCAAGTCTTTGGCGGGTGTGGGCGTCATGTTCTATGTGCTGTTGGCGCTGCGCGCAGAGTTGCGACAGCGTGGCGTTTTTTCTGCCGAATCACAACCTAAACTTGACGCACTGCTGCCTTTGGTGGCATTAGGCACTGTGGCCGATGTGGTGAAACTTGACAACAACAACCGCCGCTTGGTGGCGCAAGGCTTGAAACGCATCAGAGCAGGTTCGATGCCTGCTGGCATGTTGGCTTTGTTCAAAGCCGCTGGCCGCGAAGCCAAAGTGGCCACCACCTTTGATTTTGGATTTGCATTGGGCCCTCGCATCAACGCCGCAGGCCGCTTATCAGACATGACGCTGGGCATTGAATGCCTGATCACCGACGATGCGACCAGAGCAGATGAGTTGGCCAGGCAGCTTGATGCCATTAACCGCGAGCGTCGCGACATTGAGGGCGACATGCGCCAGCAAGCCATGGAAATCGCCGAGTCTTTGTTTGATGACAGCGATGAACCGCCGCCAGCCATTTGCGTTTTTGACCCCGATTTTCACGAGGGCGTGGTGGGCATTGTGGCTTCGCGCATCAAGGACAAATTTCACCGGCCTTGCTTTGTCTTTGCAGCCAGTAATGCGCCTGGCAAAGAGCATGAATTAAAAGGTTCTGGTCGATCGATTCCAGGTTTTCATTTGCGCGACGCGCTAGACCTCATGGCCAAAAAGCACCCGCACATTTTGCTGCGCTTTGGCGGGCACGCCATGGCCGCGGGCTGCACCATTGAAGAAGAACATTTGGAATTATTTGAGTCCTGTTTCATGGACGTGGCCGCAGGACTCATGTCGCCTGCCACCCTGCAACGCAAGCTCGAGACCGACGGACCTTTAGAAGCGCAATACCGGCGCGTTGAATTCATCGATGTGATGCACAAAGAAGTTTGGGGTCAAGGTTTTGCACCACCTGTGTTCAGCGAAGAGCTTGAAGTTGTCTCTCAAAGACTGGTGGGTGAAAAACACTTGGCCTTGAAACTCAAGCACCAAGGTCAACCAGTCGATGGCATTTGGTTTGGCCGAATAGAGCCTTTGCCAGCCCGCGTGAAACTGGCATTCCGCTTGGATGTGGACGAATGGCAAGGCCAAAAACGCGTTCGCTTCATGGTGGAAGCGGCCGATATTTAACGCTTGGCTTGCAGGGCCTTCAAAACAGCCGGAGACACAAGCCCCTCTACCTTGCCACCCAAGGTAGAAATTTCACGCACCAAGGTGCTGCTGATGTGCTGAACCGATGCGCTGGTGTGCAAAAACACGGTATCAACTTCGGGCGCCAAGTGGCGGTTCATGCCGGCCATTTGAGTTTCGTAGTCGTAATCGGTGACCGAGCGCAAGCCTCGCACAATGACACGCGCACCTTGGCTGTGCACAAAATCGCACAACAAACCCGTGAAGGGCAAGACACTCACATTGCCCATGTCTTGGGTGACCTCTTGGGCCATGGCCAAACGCTCATCCAGCGTGAACAGTGTTTTTTTGTGGTGTGCGGTGGCCACGGCCACCACCACTTTGTCAAACATTTGGGAAGCGCGATAGACAATGTCTTCATGACCCAGCGTCAGAGGGTCAAAGGTTCCAGAATAAACAGCGGTAACTGAGCGACTCATGGGGGCTCCTGATCGTTTGGAAGGATTATCCCTCGAATGGGCGTTGCAGCAAATGTGCGTGAACGGCACCGGCTTTCATGTGTTTCACAGCCTGCAGTCCACAGGCCTGAACCGCTTCGTCCGTCCAATGGACAGGGGCTTCCAAATAGACCCAACCCTCTGGCACAACAGCTTTGGCAGCAGCCTGCAATGCCTTCTCGAAGTACTCCCCTTCAAATGGCGGATCTAAAAACACCACATCCAGGCTACTGGGCGCCAAGCCTTGCAGGCCCATCATGGCGTCGCCCTTTTGTACCTGCACGGTTTGAGCTTTTAAACGTTGCTGTGTCTCAAGCAACTGTGCCACCAGTTGTGTGTCTTGTTCCAACATCAACACACTTTGAGCTCCCCGCGATGCAGATTCAAATCCCAAAGCACCGGTGCCCGCAAAGGCATCGACACAGCGCCAACCCGTCAGGTCTTGGCCCAGCCAATTGAACAGTGTTTCGCGCACCCTGTCTGGCGTGGGCCGCAGGCTGGGTCGATCGATCACTTTGATTTTGCTGCGCTTCCATTGGCCACCAATGATGCGGACTTCGTGAGAAGGTGAGCCGATAGCAGCTTGATTGATTGGTTTAGTAGGCATGGGCTTGAGCTTACATCGTTGTCAAGGGATTTTGAGCGTGCCTTAAGTTTTCATAGAATAGAGCCCAACACACCCTTCAATATGTTCCGATTCTTTCGATCATCCCCCAAACCAGCCCCTGTTGATGACAAGGCCTTGCCTGCCAGTCCCTCGTCAACTCAAGTCGATTCAACCACCGCATCTGAACAGGCTACAGCTGCTGAGGCACCCCGCCAATCTTGGCTTAGCAAGCTCAAAGCGGGTCTGCGTAAAACGGGGGGAAGCATTGCCTCGGTCTTTACCGGCACTCAAATTGACGATGCACTGTACGAAGAGCTTGAGACGGCCTTGTTATTGGCCGACACAGGCGTCAAAGCCACAGAACACTTGTTGCAAGACCTTAAAGCGCGCGTCAAAACGGCCAAAGCCACCGATCCAGCAGCAGTCAAAGCCTTGCTGATTGAAGCCATTGCCCACCTGCTCCTACCCCTTCAAAAACAACTGCACATTGGCAATCAAAAACCCATGGTCATCATGGTAGCCGGCGTGAATGGCGCTGGCAAAACAACTTCTATTGGCAAACTCACTCACCACCTGGCAGACCAAGGGGCCACTGTGTTGCTGGCCGCAGCCGATACGTTTAGGGCAGCGGCACGCGAGCAGTTAGCGGTTTGGGCTCAGCGCAATACGGTAGAAATCATCAGCCAACAAGGCGGTGACCCTGCTGCAGTCAGTTTTGATGCTGTGTCTGCGGGCAAAGCCCGCGGCAGAGATGTGGTGCTGGTCGATACAGCGGGCCGCTTGCCTACCCAACTGCACCTCATGGAAGAATTGAAAAAAATCAAACGAGTGGTTCAAAAGGCCGATGCCAGTGCACCGCATGAAGTCTTGTTGGTGATCGACGGCAACACCGGTCAAAACGCCTTGACGCAAGTGAAAGCTTTCGATGAAGCATTGGGCTTAACTGGACTCATTGTGACCAAGCTGGACGGTACCGCCAAAGGGGGTGTGCTGTGCGCCATTGCACGCGAAAAAGCCATTCCTGTTTACTTCATAGGGGTGGGCGAACAACTGGACGATCTGCAAACTTTTGATGCGCGCGAGTTTGCAGAAGCCCTGCTCAACTAAGCCGATTGCCTTTAAAACCTTTGCGGTGCAAAAGGCCGCGGGTCAATGCTGGTAGCTTCATTCGACATCAATTCAGACAACAAGACGCCAGTCCCAGGCCCCGTGCTAAAGCCAATGTGCTGATGCCCAAACGCCAACCACAATCCTGGTGCATCAGGCGCCTCTCCTATCACTGGGCGGCTGTCTGGCGTGGTGGGTCTAGCGCCCAACCAATCTGATCCTGGAACCGCCGACTTCATGGGTAAAACACGCCGTGCTGCGTTTTCAGCACTCTCCAACTGTTGAAGGTTTGACCCCTCATCGCGTGCGGCCAACTCAACGCCTGTGGTCATGCGCAGAATGTCAGCGCCTTGCTCGTCTTTCATGGGCGATAAAACATAGGCGCCTGAAAGGTCATAAATGGGGCGCCCCAAACGAACACCTTCCACCGGTTGGAAATGACGGTGGTAGCCACGCTCAAAACCCATGTTGACCTTGAAGTTGTTCTTCAATTGGCTGGCCTCAAGCAAGCTCTCTGACCAAGGCCCCAACGCCACCACCACATTAGGTGCCCAATGGACGCCGCCTTCTGGGTTAACCCATTGCCAGCCAATGGACTGCTGCTGCAAGACACTGACTTTGGATTGCACCAGTTGCCCACCCGCTTCTAAAAACTGCGCTACATAAGCCTTCACCACAGCACGAGGGTTATCAACCGATGCGGCATCTTTGACCCACAGCGCATGACTGAATGCTGGCGCCAAATGAGGCTCCAAGGCCTGCAGCGATGGCGCATTCAATACCTCGCAAGCGACACCAAATTCTTGCAAAACTTCGCGACTTGCAGCGCCTGATTCAAATGCAGCGGCATGGGCATACAACCAAAGCCAACCCGTCTCACGCAATCTGCTTTCAACATGGGCTTTTTTCAACCATGCTCGGTGCGTGTCCGAAGACAATTGAATCAAACCATCTAGTGCAACAGTGGTGACCTCAAAGCTAGAGCGTTTGGCGTGCCAGAGAAAACGCCACAACCATTGCCAATGCGATAGCGCACTGGGTCTGATTTTGAGGTTGGGCCCAGGTCTTAGCAACATGGCGGGAAGGTTTTGCCAGAGCCCAGGCCGATTGAAAGGCAACAAGGAACTGCGAGAAAGCACGCCTGCATTGCCATGCGAGGTTTCTTCGCCAGCTGCTTGCTGATCGACCAAAGTCACGCTCCAGCCTTTGGCCTGCAAAGCCAAAGCACACGAAACCCCAACCATGCCAGCGCCAAGCACTGTCACTTGTCGACTGGTTTCAAAAAGATTCATGTTCCTATTTTGCTTGAAATCTGACGTCGGCCATCATTTCTGCAAACTAGAAGCACTCAAGTAAGCCAAGCTTTGAGCCATGTCCATGGCACTTTGGATTTATAGTGTGGCCATGAAATTGCTTCAATGGTCCATCGCTGGTTCAGTCTTTTTGGTTTTAAGCGCAACTGCCTTCTGGTTGAAAAAGGATGAGGCATCCGTCAAACAAGTGCAGTCCGCCAAACTGCAATGCGAACTGCCACCCTCCTCTGCTGCGGCTCCTAGGCCCGGCATGGTTTGGATTCCTGAGGGGGTGTTCGACATGGGCGACAGCGTTTATGCCGAAGAAAAACCTGTTCGCAATGTGCGCGTGAAAGGTTTTTGGATGGACCGCACAGAGGTCACCAATTCAGAGTTTGCCGCTTTCGTGAAAGCCACTGGCTATGTCACCGTGGCAGAGCGCCCTGTCAATCCTCAGATGATTGCCAACTTGCCAGAAGACATGCGCAAACCTGGCGCCGTGGTGTTCAAGGTGCCCGCCAAACTAACCTACGGAGATGACCCGCGGCAATGGTGGCAATACATACCTGGCGCAAACTGGAAGCAGCCTGCAGGGCCTGACTCTAGCGTTGACAAATACGGTCAATTTCCTGCGGTTCACATCACATTCGAAGACGCCCAAGCCTATGCCAAATGGAAGGGCCATCGTTTGCCAACGGAAGCAGAGTGGGAGTGGGCAGCCCGCGCCGGCGCCAAGGAATTGCCAGGCCAACACGATCAACCTGACAGTGCCAACACATGGCAAGGTATTTTTCCCATGACCAATGCCAGCGAAGATGGCTTTGCCGGCTTAGCCCCCGTGGCTTGCTATGCACCCAATGCCTATGGCCTGTTCGACATGATTGGCAATGTGTGGGAACTCACGACGGATGTGTTTGTAGCCGAGAGACCTGCCATTTCAAATTCACAGCAAGGGCTCGATCCTGATGAAGCACAAAGACCGCCCATCTTTAAAACGCTTCAAGCCAATGCACAGCCCAAAGCACGCGTGATCAAGGGCGGCTCTTTTTTGTGCGCGCCCAATTACTGCATGCGCTATCGCGCAGGGTCTAGGCAACCCCAAGAAGAAGATTTGGCAGTCAGTCATTTGGGCTTTAGAACCATCTACCAGCCATGAAAATTACAAAACGCATACTCATTGCAGCTTTGGTCTTGGTGGCATTGGTTGCTGCCATGTTGCTTATCAAGAAAGACAAGATCATGCTCGGGGCTGAGGCTTATTTGTATGGCTACCCATTGGTAATGATGGAAACCACGCGTGTTC
>CALAGS010000095.1 GCA_937891665.1 uncultured Burkholderiales bacterium
GGGGCGGTGCTGGCGGTACAGTGGGCGCAGGCATCGCTGCCAAGGCTGCGCCAGATGGCTATAACTTTTTCATGGGTGCCGTTCATCACACCATTGCGCCTAGCATGTACCCTAAACTGGATTACGATTTAGAGCGTGATTTGGCTCCTATCATTTTGGTTGCGGCTGTGCCACAAGTTTTGGTGGTCAACCCCAAAAAAGTAACGGCCAACAGCCTTAAAGAGTTTTTGGATTTTGTCAAAAAGAACCCAGGTAAGTTGAATTATGGATCTGCTGGTGGTGGCACTTCGCACCATCTCGCGGGTGAGCTGTTTAAACTCCAAACTCAGACCTTCATTACCCATATACCTTACCGCGGTGCAGGCCCTGCATTGCAAGACTTGATCGCTGGCAATGTGGACATGATGTTTGATGGACTGGGTTCTTCAGCGGCACACATTAAGGGCGGACGAATTAAGGCACTTATGGTATCTGGCGCTAAGCGCAGCCCTGCTTTCCCAGATGTGCCTTGCTCCTCAGAATTGGGTTTGCCTGACTACACCGTGAGCACTTGGTATGGCATGTGGGCGCCCAAAGCCACGCCTGCTGATATTAAAGCGCGCATGGTGGAAGAGGTGCGCAAAGCCATACAAACAGATGAAGCCAAAGCGATTTGGTCAGCGCAAGGTGCAGAATTCCCTAATTTAACGGGTGCACAATTTGATGCATTCATTAAAACTGAATTGCGTAAATGGAGCCAGGTGGTGAAAGCCTCTGGCGCAAAGCTGGACTGAAGATGGCACAAGAAAATTTGTTTGCAGCCTTGCGGGCTGCATTCCCCGCAAACTTAGATTTGATTGCGGTTGAAACAGACCATGGCTTGAATTACACATGGCGCGATTTAGATCGAGCCAGTGCCATGATGGCCAATCTGTTGACTGGCTTGAACTTGCCAAAGGGCAGTCGCATTGCGGTGCAGGTTGAGAAGTCGGTAGAGGCTGTCATGCTCTACTTGGCAACACTTCGGGCAGGTTATGTTTTTCTGCCGCTCAATACCGCCTACCAAACTTCTGAAATTGAATATTTCATTGGTAACGCCGAACCAGCGGTGGTCGTGTGCTCAGGTGCCAATTTTGGATGGGTTAGCAAAATTGCATTCAAAGCAGGCACACAACATGTGTTCACTTTGAATGACGATCGAACAGGCACCTTGCTTGAGCGCGCTGCGCATCAAAAAGATCAGCACAAGGTGGTGCTTCAAAATGCCGACGACTTGGCTGCTATTTTGTACACCAGCGGTACCACGGGCAGAAGCAAAGGCGCCATGTTGACGCATGGCAACATGCTCAGCAACGCGCAAACTTTGAAAACCTACTGGGGTTGGAAAAAGGGCGATGTGCTGATCCATGCCTTGCCGATTTTCCATGTTCACGGTTTGTTTGTAGCACTTCATGGTGCGCTGATCAATGGGAGCAAAATGATTTGGCTGGCCAAATTTGACCCCAAATTTGTCATTGCCAAAATGCC
>CALAGS010000096.1 GCA_937891665.1 uncultured Burkholderiales bacterium
CGCGGCATTGGCGCTCGCAGTGTGGAGCAATTGCAAGATGCTGCCAAAAGTTTGGGTTGTTCTTTGCATGATGCAGTGAGTACCACAGCTGGCAAAGCTGGCGCCAAGTTAGCAGGTTTTGTGGCCATGATCGATGTCATGCGCGAGCAAACGCCAGGCATGACTCTGCGCGAGATCATCGAATTGGTGCTCGATCAAACGGGGTTGATCGAGCATTACAAAACTGAAAAAGAAGGTGCCGATCGCGTTGAAAATTTGGAAGAGTTGGTCAACGCTGCAGAAAGCTTTGTCACGCAAGAAGGTTTTGGTCGTGATGCTGAGGCCACGGCTTCAGAGATGGCACCCAATGCAGAAGATGGTGAAGTGATGTCGCCATTGGCGGCCTTCTTGACGCATGCGGCCTTGGAGGCGGGGGACAATCAAGCCCAAGCGGGTGAGGATGCCATTCAACTCATGACGGTGCATGCCAGCAAAGGCTTGGAGTTTGACGCGGTGTTTATCTCGGGCTTAGAGGAGGGTTTGTTTCCTCACGAAAATTCCATGAACGACTTTGACGGTTTGGAAGAAGAGCGCCGGCTCATGTATGTGGCCATCACGCGTGCGCGCAAACGTTTGTACCTCAGCCATTCTCAAACGCGCATGCTGCATGGTCAAACTCGCTATAACTTGAAGAGCCGTTTTTTGGATGAATTGCCTGAAGAATGCTTGAAATGGATGACACCTAAGAACCCAGGCTTTGCCACGGGGCTTGGCGGCGGCTGGACTTCACCCGCTCAAGCATTTCAAGCCAAGCCTGCGTGGGGGCACAGCAGTTTGAGCTCGGCAGAAACCTACAAAAGCCCGCCTGTGCCTGTGCAAAAAGCAGAGCCTTCGCATGGCATCAAGGTGGCCATGAAAGTGTTTCACACCAAGTTTGGTGAGGGTCAAGTTTTGGCCGTGGAGGGCGCTGGCGCAGATGCGCGGGCCCAAGTGAATTTCCCAAGGCATGGTGTGAAGTGGCTGGCCTTGTCGGTTGCCAAGTTAACACCTGTGGAATAATTTAGGACCGAAGGAAGAGAACTTTATGAAAATTGAAAAAGACACCGTGGTGACCTTGAAATACAAAGTGACCGATGCGCAAGGTAAATTGTTAGAAGCTGCAGAAGAGCCCATGGCTTATTTGCATGGCGGTTATGAAAACACCTTGCCCAAAATTGAAGAGGCCCTAGATGGCCAAGACAAGGGCTACCAAACCACATTGGTGCTGAGTGCTGCCGATGCCTTTGGTGAGCGCGATGAAAGTCTGCTGCAAACCATGCCCAAGAAAGATTTCCCACCTGGCGTGAAGGTAGGGGGGCAATTGCGAGGCCGCACACCAGATGGCCGCGAAGCCATTTTCAATGTGCTGAAAATCAAAGGCGACACCGTGATGTTGGATGGCAACCATCCTTGGGCGGGTCAAGTTTTGCAATTCCAATTGAATGTGCTGGACGTGCGCGCGGCCATTCCAGAGGAAATTGAACATCGCCATGTGCATGGTGCACATGGCCATCACCATTGATTTTTATGCTTGGTGTTCGCTGCCTGGCTCGGGCAATTCAAAACAGTCTTTCACGCTAAAGTAAACCGATGTGAAAAACATGGCCGCCATGAGCAAGGCGCCCGGCATAAGAACAGCAGCAGATAAATCGTTGCCACCTAAGGCGCTGCTGATGAGAAGAATGAGCATGGCGCCCGCTACAAACACGCCTGCCCACGCTAACAAATACACGGCAAATGCGCCTAAATTGCGCCAGCAAGCGATGGCGCTGAAAAACAGACTCTTGACAGGTGGAACGCCGTGCCAATGAACCAAAGCCGGCGCGTGCCAAAAGAGCATTGACAAAGGCACGTACATGAAGGTGGTCAACCACATGGCTGTCTGAAAGTCTGTATCGTTGACGACTTCAGGTGTGATGGGCGCATTGGCCAGATAGACCATGGCAAAACCGCCGCCATCGACGAGGGCTGAAATGGCCATGACTGCCAAAAAACTCAGGGCATAAAGGACACCCAGTAGCAACATGGCCTTGAGTCGCTGTTGACCTGCGCGAAAGGCCACCAACATCACAGTCGGCATGGGAAATTTTCCGGAGGCTGCCTGTTCAGTGGCAACCATGAGCCCTAAAGTAGCGGCCGGCAAAACGAGCAAGGCCAAGGCCGCGCCAATAAAGGGAACCATGGACAAGAGAGAGACCCATGCCATGAACAAAAAGAACAAACCAGTGAAAGCAAGTGGCTGGCGCCAGAAAGTGCGAATACCTTGTTTGACCCACAGTAGACCCTGCTTGGCAGGAACGATTTGAAGCTTCATACCCAGAGCTTAAAGGGCGAAGTTAAACGAGCACGCAATACCCGTTCAAAGTGGGTGGGATCGTGTGGTTTTAGCATGGATGCTTCTCTGGGTAAATGGAAATCCCAAAGCCGGGAAATCCAAAAGCGCAATGCGCCGGCGCGCAGCATGGCTGGTAGCAACTGTCTCTCGGCGGAACGAAGTGGGCGCACTTCTTGGTATGCATCCAGCATGGCCAAGGCCCTTTCAGGAGCGTGCTCTCCTGAGTTTAAGTCGATGCACCAATCGTTCATGCACACCGACAAGTCAAACAACCAAGTGTCATTGCCTGCAAAATAAAAGTCGAAGAATCCGGTCAGCTTTTCACCTTCGAACATCACGTTGTCGCGAAAAAGGTCGGCGTGGACAGGGCCCTTTGGTAGGGCTTGATAAGCGGCACCCTGTGCAATGTGATTTTGGAAGGCCAATTCGCTTTGCAAGAGCCTAGCTTGGTCTTCCTCCAAATAGGGCAGCACCACGGGCACAGTGTCGTTCCACCAAGCCAAGCCTCTTAAATTGGGTTGGCTGCGGTTGTAGTCTTCACCCGCTAAGTGCATGCGAGCCATCATGGCACCGACCGCAGCGCAGTGAGCAGCATCGGGAGCCAGTTGGCTTTTTCCAAGCAGTCGGTTGACCACGGCTGCTGGTTTGTCGCATAGGGTGTGCAGAATGTCGCCATCTGAATTGGCAGCAGGGTTGGGCACTGGAATGCCTTTTTCTGCCAAGTGCTTCATCAGGTACAAATAAAAGGGCAATTGTTCGTGATTAAGACGCTCGAACAAGGTCAGAACGTAATCGCCCAAATCGGTGGTGGCGAAATAGTTGGTGTTTTCGATGCCGCCCTCAATCCCCCTTAACTCGGTCAGTTCACCTAAGCCTAATTGGGACATCAGCAGGGCTGCTTGCTCTTCGGTAACGGGCGTAAATACTGCCATGGCTTAGCGGGGGCTCGAAAGGGTGGAGTAGGTGCCCGAAGGCATGGCGAAATGCATGCAAGGATTGTAGAGGGTGTTGGCGCCAAATTTGACAGACTTTGACTCGGCAAACCCGCTTCAGGACAGGCACAATTGGGGTATGAGCGATAAGAAAACCCTTTTGCTGGTGGATGGTTCCAGTTACCTCTACCGAGCCTTTCATGCCATGCCTGATTTGCGGGCCGTACCTGGCGACCCTAGCAGTCCTGCCACCGGTGCCATCCGAGGCATGATCAACATGATGGAGCGCCTTCGGAAAGACATTCCCGCAGACTTTGCGGTGTGTGTGTTTGATGCCAAAGGCCCTACCTTCCGCGATGAAATTTACCCAGAATACAAACAAAACAGAAGTCCCATGCCCGACGATTTGCGCTCGCAAATTCCGCCGATTCATGAGTTGGTTCGTTTGATGGGATGGAAAGTCTTGGATGTGCCAGGCGTTGAGGCCGATGATGTGATCGGCACACTGTCTGCTGTGGGTTCATCTCAAGGCATAGAGGTGGTGGTTTCAAGTGGCGACAAAGACTTGGCTCAATTGGTGAATGAGCACATCACCATCATTGACACCATGAATGGAAAACGCCGTGATTTGGTGGGCGTTCAAGAAGAGTTTGGTGTGCCTGCCAGCCTCATGTTGGACTATCAAATTTTGGTGGGTGACACGGTCGACAATGTGCCAGGCGTCCAAAAAGTAGGCCCTAAAACGGCGGTTAAACTTTTGCTTGAATATGGCTCGCTCGATAACTTGATGGCCAATGCCGATCAAGTCAAAGGGGTGGTGGGTGAGAACCTTCGAAAGGCGGTCGATTGGTTGCCCACTGGCCGTCAGCTCTTGAAAATTCGCACCGATTGCGATTTGAACGAGTACGTGCCCGAACTTCCCTCACTGGAAACCATTCGCTTGGCGCCGCCCAACGAGGCCGACTTGTTGGCTTTTTATGAAAAGTATGGCTTCAAAGGTTTAGTCAGAAGCCGTGGTGCAGGCGCCCCTGAGTCTGCAGCCAGCAAGTCCGCTGCCAAAGCGGCGTTCGTACCCAATGACGATTTGTTTGCAGAGCCAGAACCAGTCGTTACTGTCTCTGGCGACAAGCACTACGAAACCATTTTGACTTGGGCGCAATTCGACACATGGCTGCCGAGGTTAGAGGCCGCCGAGTGTGTGGCCATTGACACCGAGACCACATCGCTCGATGCCATGCGCGCCGATTTGGTGGGCATCAGTTGGAGTGTCAAACCGGGTGAAGCCGCTTATTTGCCCTTGAGACATGAAGGCCCCGATGCACCTGTGCAGTTGCCCTTGTTGGAAGTTCTGGCCAAGCTCAAAGCTTGGCTTGAAAACCCGCTCAAACTCAAAGTAGGCCAGCACGTTAAATACGACCGGCATGTGTTCGCCAATCAAGGCATCGAGGTGCGTGGCTATGCGCACGACACCATGCTGCAGAGTTATGTGCTGGAAGTTCACAAGCCCCACAGCCTGACCAGTTTGGCACTGCGGCATGTGGGCCGTACGGGCTTGACCTACGAAGACATGTGCGGCAAAGGTGCGCATCAAATTTCCTTTGCCCAAGTGGATGTCGAAAAAGCCTCTGAATATTCTTGTGAAGATGCCGACCAATGTTTGGACGTGCATGGCGTGCTGTGGCCACGCATTCAAGCTGATGCCAAACTGCGTGCCATATATGACATCGAAATTGCCACCAGTGAAGCTTTGTTTCGCATCGAACGCAATGGCGTGTTAATTGATGGCCCCACGTTGGCCGCACAAAGCCAAGCTTTGGGGCAACGCATTTTGCAGCTAGAAACTGAAGCTTATGAAATTGCAGGTCAGCCCTTCAACTTGAGCAGCCCCAAACAACTTGGTGAAATATTTTTTGACAAGCTGGGTTTGCCGGTTATCAAAAAAACCGCGACGGGTGCGCGCAGTACCGATGAAGAAGTGTTGGAAAAACTGGCAGAAGACTACCCCTTGCCTGCGCGCATTTTGGAGCACCGCAGTTTGTCCAAACTGAAGGGTACTTATACCGACAAACTGGCGCAAATGGCATTGCCTAGAACGGGCCGAGTCCATACCCATTACGCACAGGCCGTGGCTGTGACGGGGCGCTTGTCTAGCAATGACCCTAATTTGCAAAACATTCCCATTCGCACTGCTGAAGGCCGCAAAGTGCGCGAAGCTTTTGTCGCACCTTCAGGCAGTCTAATTGCCAGTGCTGATTATTCACAAATTGAACTGCGCATCATGGCGCATTTGAGTGGCGATGAAGCCTTGCTTCGTGCATTTCATCAAGGGCTTGATGTGCACAAGGCGACGGCCGCTGAAGTGTTTGGTTTAACACCCGATCAAGTTTCCAGTGAGCAACGTCGCTATGCCAAAACCATCAACTTTGGTTTGATTTACGGCATGAGTGCATTTGGGTTGGCCAAGGCTTTAGGCATTGACAACGGCGCTGCCAAAAACTACATCGAGCGTTACTTCCAACGCTTTGCAGGTGTGAAGCGCTACATGGATGAAACGCGCGAGCAAGCCAAATCGCAAGGCTATGTTGAAACCGTGTTTGGCCGCAGGTTGTATTTGCCAGAAATCAATTCTCCCAACGGCCCTCGTCGTGCGGGCGCTGAGCGAGCGGCCATCAATGCGCCCATGCAGGGCACCGCGGCCGATTTGATCAAACTGTCCATGATTGCTGTGCAAGCAGGCATTGACCGCGAGCAACGCAAAACCAAGGTCATCATGCAGGTGCACGATGAACTGGTGTTTGAAGTGCCAGAAGATGAAGTTGAATGGCTCAAAGTTGCAGTGCCAAAATGGATGGCAGAGGTCGCATCCCTCAAGGTGTCTTTGTTGGCCGAGGTAGGAGTGGGATTGAATTGGGATCAGGCACACTGAAATGGCATTCATCACCCACTTCAATTTGCAGAAAGCATGAGCCCTATTGAAAAGTTCAAGGCCGCCCTCAGCGGTTCAGAAATCCAAGTGTTGCACCAGTGCTTGCAACAGGCCATGCAGCCTTTGCCGAAAGAATCAGTTCCTTGGTATTTGGGGGGCTCGCATACAGCCACAGGGCACCTCACACCGCTGCATGCCAGAGCACTTCAACAGCTGAGTGCGCAATGGGTGCAGTTGCCTCTGGGCTTGAGGTGGGATACTCAAGAAGGGACACCAAGCTCACGCAGTCTGGCCTTGGCGGAGTGGGCAAAACAGTTGCATGATCAGGGTCATGTCACGGGTTGGCGCAATGAAAAATTCAGCTTTTGGGAAGATCAAGTCATCGGACTCGGGAAGCACAGTTTAGAGCCTACAAGCAACTTGCCTGTGGCTTTTGAAATGGAACGATCGGCCTTCAGGTTTTTTGGTTTGCGCAGTCATGCTGTGCATGTGAATGGCTTCACGCATGAAGGTCATGTGTGGTGTGGTCGTCGTGCTCAAACTAAAGCTACCGATCCAGGCATGTTGGACAACATAGCGGCAGGTGGGTTGCCTGCGGGTGAGTTGCTTCAAACTTGCGGCGTCAGAGAAATGGCGGAGGAAGCTGGCATTTCTGAAGCCTTGGCCATGACGGCGGTTGCCCACGGCAAAGTGAGTACCTGCAGATCGGTTGTCAATGGCTGGCACCATGAAACACTTTGGGTTTACAACTTGCTTGTGCCGCCTGAAGTAACGCCCATCAACCAAGATGGTGAAGTGAGCGAGTTTGCTTGCATGTCGCCTAAGCAAGTTGTTGAGGCCATTGCGAATCATGCTTTCACTGTGGACGCAGCGTGCGTCATAGCACAAGGTGTTTTGAACTAGATGGAAGCAGGCCTCTATCAATTTGCCGTTGTGTTTGTGGGCTATTTTGTATTGGGTATTGCAGGGTTCGGTTCTGCCCTGATCATTGTTCCCTTGTTGGCATGGGATTGGCCGCTAGCTGTAGTGGTGCCCTTGGTGCTGCTGATTGATGTGCCTGCGGCCATCTTGCATACGGGCTTGAATTTTAGGCAAGTCATGTGGAAAGAATTGCCGCCCTTGCTACCCTCTGTCATTGTTGGCGCACTTGCTGGCATCGTGCTCATTCGCATGACCCAAGGTGATGGCCTGCTTCTATGCTTGGGGCTCTATGTCATCTTCATTGGGTGGCGTGGGCTCAAAGGGGCGTCAGTGGTTGTTCAGCTCAGACCTTCAATGCAACACTTCGCAGGATTCGCCATGGGCTTGGTTGAAACGATGTTTGGCACAGCAGGCCCAGTGGTCATGTCTTGGTTGGCGCAGCGTTTGTCGGATCCATTTTTAATCAGGGCGACCATGCCCATGACCATCATTGGTCTGTCTTCTATAGCGCTTTGTATGGTGGGTGTTTCAGGTGGCTTGAGCGATGTAGCGCTTTGGACATGCTTGATGCTGCTTCTGCCTTTTGCCATGGCCGGGGTGTGGTTGGGACACCAATTGGCAGTCCGAATTCAAGCGGCTTTTCTCAAGCCCTTTATTCACAGTTTTTTATGTCTCAGTGGGCTTGTGTTGTGTGCCAGAGCCTTGCGCGGCATTGTTTTTTAAACAGGTGATTCAAGCTTTTCAACCAAGACCGCCAAATTTTGCCCAGCACGAACATGTCCTATCAATCCATGCGCGTAAAGCGTACCGCTTGATTGAAAGTACACAGGCTCGGGTTTGAGGCTGGGTCGATCGAGGTGATGCATTAAACCTGCCAATTGTCCTTTTTGAATGTCATCGCCTAATGCGAAGTGTCTTTCAAAATAGCCGTCCATGGGAGCAAAGACATAGGCCGAAGTGCCGTGAATGCGTGTCCATTGCGTTTTTTCTCCCGGGCAGGTTTCAATGTTTGGCAAGACCCCCGTGTGCTTGAGCACTCGGTGTGTGGCCTCGCGTGTTGCCCGAACAGAGTCTGCTGTAGCCCAGCCGCCCATGCCCATCTCGGCAGCCAGCATGGGGATGCCTTTGAAGGTGACATACCCTGCTGATGTTCTGTAGTCGCCCATGTTGCTGGTCTGAACCGTCATGGCCACGCCAAAAGCTTCCGCTAAGCGCGCATTGGCTTGAATGAGTTCAGCTGGCATGCCATCGGCCATGACCACGTGTGCGCTAGGCTGTATAAACAAAGAGCGACCTCCCGCATGCAAGTCAATGTAGAAATTCGCCTTGCTAAAGAGATGGTCGGTGACGTAGCGTGCTATTTGCTGCGTCGGCAGACCGTAGTCATCGCCTGGAAAAACACGGTTAAGGTTCAGTTGATCGATGGGGGAAGTGCGTCTTCCTACTTTCAAAGCTGGCGCATTGAAGGTAGGGAGCAGAATCAATTGCCCGTTGACTTCGTGGGCTTCGATGTTGCGCATCAACTCCGAAATGACGATGGGCCCTTCATACTCGTCGCCATGAACCGCACCTGTCACGACGACCACTGGGCCTTTGCCATTTTTAATGGAGGCGGCGGGAAACGGAATCACGCCCCATGCATCGTCGTCGGGAGAGTGGGGCAAGTTCAGGGTGCCAATTTGCTTGCCGTCTTTGTCCCAGTCAATGTCGGTGAATACAGTGCTCGTCATGTGAATCCTGTTTTGGCTAAAAAGTTAAAACCACTCAATTTGGGGCCAGCCGTGCTTGGCGGCTTCTGCTCTCAACTTCACATCGCCCTGTGTCACGGTGGCGTGGGTGACGGCTTTTAGCAAGGGCAGGTCGTTGATGGAATCGCTGTAGCCCCATGTTTCAAGCTGAGGCCAGTCCAATTGCTGTTCATGGCACCACATCTTAAGACGCGTAACTTTGCCTTCGCGCATGTTCAACACACCTGCGGTTTTTCCGGTAAACAAACCCTTTTGAAATTCGGCCTCTGTGGCAATAAGGTCCTGCACGCCTAAGTGTTTGGCCGTCAATTCTGTAATGAACCGATTGGTGGCCGTGGTCATGACCACTCGATCACCTTTGGCTTGGTGCGCTTTGATTTGTGCTTTGCCACCTGTGCACAATTTGGGCGCTACCCACTCGCTTAAAAATTCTTGACGCAGGGGTTCCCATTCGGCAGGTGAGTGAAGTGTGAGGGTGCCAATGTAAAACTCACAAAACGCTTGCACATTGACTGCGCCAGATTTGTAATCGCGCGCCATGGCTTCGTTTTTGGCCGAGAAGATAGCCTTGTCGAGCAAGCCTTTGTCGATGAGGAAATCACACCACAACTGATCGCTGTCGCCATTGAGCAGCGTATGGTCTAAGTCAAACAAAGCCAAGCGCATGTCAGTTGCTGCGCAAGTGCCAAGCTTTGGGGCGTGTGAAAGTGGCTAAGCCCTCGCGAGACAAAGTCAGGCCAATGCCTGAGTGACCATAGCCACTCCAAGGCAAGCGTGGGCTGACGCGGTCGCAGCAATTCCAATAAACAGAGCCAGCACGAACTTGAGAAAGCACTTCACGCGCATGTTGTTCGTTGGGTGTGTAAACGCCAGCGGTGAGGCCATAGGCAGTGTCGTTCATGAGGCGAATGGCCTCAGCATCGTCATTGACTTTTTGAATGCCAATGATGGGTCCAAAACTTTCGTCGCGCATGAGGGACATGCTGTGGTTCACGTTGTCAAACACCGTGGCTTCAAACCAATTGCCTTTGCCGCCCATGGGGCCTTTACTGCGTTGCCCACCCAGCAAACAACGAGCGCCTTTGGCTTTGGCATCGGCAATTTGAGCTTCCAAAACTTTCAGTTGAGGGGCGCGTGTAAGCGGGCCCAAGTAGGTGTCCGCGGCCAACGGATCGCCCATTTTGAAACTCCGAACCGTGTCGACCAGTGCTTCCACGAATTTGTCATGAATGCTGGCATGCACATAAATACGCTCGACCGAGCAGCAGCTTTGACCGGCGTTGTACATGGCACCATCTGCCAAGGATTGTGCGGCCGCCACAGGGTCGGCATCGGCACACACATAAGTGGGATCTTTGCCGCCCAATTCCAATTGGAACTTGGTCATACGCGGCCCCATGACGTTGGCAATGTGCTGTCCCGTGGCCAATGAGCCTGTGAAAAACATACCATCGAGTTGTTGTGCAAGCAAAGCATTGCCAGTGTCAGCGGCACCAATGAGCGTGGCAAACACGTCTTCGGGAATGCCAGCCTCGTGCAGCAAACGGGCCATGGCCATGCCGCTCATGGCTGCGAATTCTGACGGTTTGTACAAAATGGCGTTGCCCATGAGCAGGCCAGGTACAAACACATTGCCACCCACAAACCACGGGTAGTTCCATGCAGAAATGTTGCCAATCAAGCCAAGGGGAATGTGCTGAATTTGCTCGCACATGCCGTCTTGTTTGTAAACCGTTTCGGTTTTCAGAACTGCTTCGGCTTCTGACAAGAAGAAGTCGACGCGACCTAAGAAACCGTTCAACTCATTGCGCGAGTGGGCCAGCGGCTTGCCGGTTTCTTGGGTCATGGTTTTAGACAAGTCTTCAAGTTGCGCTACAACCAAAGCTCGAAAGCGCTGAATGCATGCCATGCGGTCTGCCAAAGGCGTAGCGGCCCATGCGGCTTGTGCGTTGCGTGCTTTTTGGGCCTTGATGGCCACAGCTGCGCCATCGTCGATGCGCAGTTGAGTGATCAGTTCATCGGTGGCTGGGTTGACGACGTCAAGCAATTTCATACAAGTCCAATGTGGTTCGGTGTTTTTTTGAAGAGAGGAAGCCTAAGCCGGTTGCTTCTTGCGTGCTGCATTTAAAAAATCAGTCAGGATGGGTGAGTCATCCAAGGTGCCTAAGGTCGATTTATGGAATTCAGGATGCCACTGAACGGCGGCCACATAAGCGTCGCCTTGTAATCGAATGGCTTCTGGAATGTGGTCGTGAGGGCAGAAAGCTTCCACTACAAAGTTGGCGGCCAAATCTTTCACGCCTTGATGGTGAATGCTGTTGACTTTGGCTTTGGTGGCGCCGCCCAATAGCTTAGACAGTGTGCTATTGGGTTCGAATTGCACCTCATGCAAATTGAGGTCGTACTTCACGCCGTCGCGGTGCATCAGGGCTTCGGGTCTTTGCGTGGCAATGTCTTGGTACAAAGTGCCGCCAAACGCCACATTGATCATTTGCATGCCGCGGCATACGCCCAGCACTGGTTTGCCAGCTGCTACAAAAGATTCAATCAGCTTCTTTTCGTAAGCATCTCGCACACGGTCGCCTGTCCATCTTGGGTCCATCACTTCTTCGCCGTAGCTGCCTGGCCACACATCGCTGCCGCCCATGAGCACCACGCCATCCAGCCATTGGGCGTAGTCGGCAATTTGCGCATCACCCACTTGGGTTTCGCCTTCGGGGGAAGGAATCATGACCGCCAAGTCGCCTTGCGACATGACCCAATGCATCACCGACTGCTCAACGTATTGAAGCGTCTTGCCCTTGAAGATCACGCGTTCGTGGTCAGGGTGAAAGAAGCAAGCAGAGACGCCAATTTTGAGACGTTTGGAATTAGAAGGCATTTAGAAGACTCACTTCAAAATTACATGGCAGCCTTGAACAGCTTTTCAAAATCAGCTGAGGTGCAAGGGCGTGGATTGGTTTGGTGGCAAATATCTGCCGTGGCAATTTGGACCAAGCGCGCCATGTGTTCTGGTTTGACACCATGCGAAGACAAAGTGCCCGTGATGCCAATCGACGCTTTCAATTCTTTGAGCCAAGCCACAAAGGCACTGCCGCCGCCTTTGACATTGCAAACGTGCGCAAGTTCGTTGAATTTTTCAGGCACGGCTTCGTAGTTCCAAGCCATCACCACATCGATCATGAGCGCGTTGGCCAAGCCATGGTGCATGTCGACCACTGCACCCAGTGCGTGTGCGCAAGAGTGCACTGCACCCAAATCTTTTTGGAAGGCAATGGCGCCCATCATGGACGACATCATCATGTCGCTGCGGGCCTTGAGGTTGCTGGGTTCATGCACAGCTGTGTGCAATGCTGCAGCCCCAATGCGTGTGCCTTCCAAGGCAATGCCATCGCACAAGGGATGGTAGGCCGGTGACAAATAGCTTTCGATGTTGTGAGTCAGGGCGTCCATGCCAGTGGCTGCAGTGATCTTGCCAGGCAAGCCCACTGTGAGTTCTGGGTCGGCAAACACGGTTTGGGCCAATAACTTGGGGTGAAAGATGACGCGCTTTTGGTGTGTGTCATCTTCGCTGACCACACTAGAGCGGCCCACTTCAGAGCCAGTGCCAGAGGTGGTGGGCAATGCCACAAAATAGGGCAGCGTGCCTGTAATGCTTCGCACCTTGGGGTGATCCCATGCATATTCCAAAATGGGGCCATCGTGGGTGGCAGCCAAGCCCACCACTTTGGCCACGTCCAGCGATGCGCCACCACCTAAGCCAATGACGCAATCGGCATCGTGCGCTTTGAAAGCTGCGCCACCCGCTGTGACTTGTGAGGCGGTGGGGTTGCCATGCACGCCGGCATAAACAGACACCTCAAGGCCATCCAAGTGACTGATGAACTCAGCCATGAGAGGCAAATCGGCCATGGCTTTGTCGGTGACGATGAGGGGACGCTTGAAGCCTTGATTTTTCAAATGCGAGCCGACTAACTTGCGTGAACCAACGCCAAAGTGGATGGGTGTTGGGAAGGAAAATTTTTCAATGCTCATATCAATGTCCAGTTTGATCTTTAGGGTTCAATTAAATGATTTCAAAATAGCGTTTGAGTTCCCAGTCGGTCACGCCATCTAACCATTGACGCCATTCCCATTCGCGGGTGGCGGCAAAGTGATCCACAAATGTATCGCCTAACCAATCGCGCGCTACTTTGGACTGCTGGAAATTTCGGGTGGTTTCAATCAGGGTGCGGGGAGCGCGGGGAATGTTTTCAGCACCGCCGTTGGTACCGTGAATAGCGGGCGCAGTCAGCTTCATGCCTTTTTCAACCCCATCCAAACCAGCAGCAATGACTGCGGCCATGGCCAAGTAGGGGTTGACGTCCGCCCCGGGGCAGCGGGTTTCTAAGCGGGTTGATTTGGGTGAGCCGGCAATCACGCGAAAACTGGCCGTACGGTTATCCACACCCCAAGTAGGTTTGACCGGTGCCCAAAAGCCATCGACCAAGCGCTTGTAGCTGTTAATGGTGGGCCAGAACATGGGTGCAAATTCCATGAGGTGAGCCACTTGGCCAGCCAAATAGCTTTCAAACATTTTGCTCATGCCATGACGGCCTTTGACGTCAGCGAACAAATTCTTTTTGCCGTCACTCAGGCTTTGGTGAATGTGGCCACTGCATCCTGGATAAGCGGCATTCCACTTGGCCATGAAACTGGGCATGATGCCAAAGCGGGCGCCAATTTCTTTGGTGCCTGTTTTGAACAAAATGGCGCGGTCGGCTTGTGTCAGCGCATCGCTGAAGGCAATGGCTGCTTCATAAACACCAGGCCCTGTTTCTGTGTGCAGGCCTTCAATGGGCACGCCAAACTGCAGCATTTCGTCTTGAATGGCATTGAAGAATTCGCGATTTTGGTTCATGCGCAGCAATGAATAACCAAACATGCCGGGTGTGAGTGGTGTTGGCCCAACACCTTTTTTACTTTCCCAGGAGTGAGAGTTCTCTAAAAAGTTGAACCATTCAAACTCCATGCCGCACATGGGGTTGACGCCCATTCTTTCGGCACGCTTTAAAACCTTTTTCAAAGTTTGCCGCGGACAAAGTGGATGGGGTGTGCCATCGCTGTTGATGAATTCACCAATAAAGAAAGGGACGTTGTTGTCCCAGGGCACATTGCGAGCAGTGTCTAAATCTAAGCGAGCCAAGGCATCTGGAAAGCCATGTTGCCATCCCGTGACGGAGGTGTTGTCATAGCACTGATCAGAGGAGTCCCAGCCAAACACTACGTCGCAAAATCCAAAACCACCGGCTGGATAAGGCTCTGCGGCACCTTTGAATTTGTCAATGTGCAAGTACTTACCGCGCAAAATGCCGTCGATGTCGCTGACGGCCACTTTGACTTTTTGAGCTCCACTTTTTTCAACCGCTTTGAGTGCAGGATGTACTTTAGAAGTGGCCATGATCAGTCCTTTGCAAATTTACAATTCCATATTTCAGACAACATTCAAGCGGGTGCGCCGCTTGCGATGCTCAACTCTTTCAATGTAAGCGCCACCGCATGCACGGCCTGTTGCATCTCAATGGGGCCAATGGCACCAATACAGCCCACACGGAATGTTTCAATTTCAGTCAGCTTGCCTGGGTACAAAATAAAGCCATGCTTCTTGGCAGCTTCGTAAAATTTTCTGAATTCGTAGTTGGCATCAGCCGGTGCATGGAAGGTCACAATGATGGGCGCTTGCACTGACGGATGGAGGTAAGGTTTGAATCCGAGTGCGGCCATGCCTTCAACCAAAGTCTTGCAATTGCTTTGGTAACGCTTCAAACGGGCGGGCTGCCCTCCCTCTTCTTCAAATTGTTGAATGGCTTCTGCCAAGGCCACCATCACATGGGTCGGTGGTGTAAAGCGCCATTGCCCTGTTTTTTCCATGTACACGTATTGGTCATGTAAGTCCATGGCCAGAGAAGAATTGTTGCCAGCGCAGTTGTCCAAAATGGCTTTGCGAATAAACACAAAGCCCATACCGGGTACACCTTCTAGGCATTTGCCACTGGCGGCAATGAGGGCGTCAAAGCGTGTGGTGCGCGCATCAATTTCCAGAGCGGCAAATGAACTCATGGCGTCCACAATCAAACCTTTGTTGTGCTTCTCGCAAACTTTGGCAATGTCGTGGAGGGGGTTTAAAACGCCGGCACCTGTTTCGCAGTGAATCAGCACCACATGCGTAATGCTGGCGTCTTTTTGGAGCAGGGCTTCTAGTGCACTGGGCGAGACACATTGATCTTCTGGTGTTGGCACTACCGTGGTTTTGCGCCCCATCATGGTGGACAGTTTGGCTGCTCTTTTGCAATAGGCACCATTGTCCAGAACCAAAATGTGGCCGCTTGGGGGGACCACTGTGGCAACGGCAGCTTCCACGCTAAATGTGCCGCTGCCTTGGAGTGGCACCACCACATGGGTTTCGTGTCCGTGAACAATGTTCAGCAAGCTTTTGCGAACCCGTGCAGTCATGGCAATGAACTCACTGTCCCATGACCCCCAATCTCGTAGCATGGCCAGCTTGGTGCGCAGGGTTGTGGTTAAGGGGCCGGGTGTGAGAAGAATGGCTTCGCGTTGCATGGTGAATGTGTCTCTTGTCTCAAAGTGATTTAAAAACTGTATCAGATCAGAATCAAAAATTATCGGCGACGCCAAGCTTGCGTTCGTTTGTCTACTAGCCAGCTGAGCCAAGCAAAAAATACAGTGGCACAAGCTGAAATAAGTGCAATTAAAACAGCCATGGCTGCAGCCGCGCCAATATCGCCGGCTTCATCCAAATTCAAAATAGCAATGGCGGCCACTTTATTTTCTGGAGAATACAAAAACACCACCGCTGAGATAGTGGTCATGGCATTGATGAAAAAATATCGGGCAATGTCCACCATGGCAGGTGTACAAATGGGCAGAGTCACGCGCCAGAAGGTTTTGTAAAAAGGCACTTTGAGTGAAGCGCTGACCGATTCAAATTCGGCATCCAAAGATTTCAGTGCCGTGGTGGCCGTTAAATGCCCTGTGGTGTAAAAGTGAACAATGGTGCAAAGGGTTAGCAGGGTCATGCTTTGGTACATGCCGTGCAATGGGTTGCTAGGCATGTTGAAGAAAAAGATATAACCCAGACCCAAGACCAATCCAGGCACAGCCATAGGAATCACGGCCAACATATGAAGCGGTGCGCGAACCAAGTTCATGCCTTTGGTTTTTTCAAGCAAATAGGCTGTGACAAACACCAGCAAGGTACCAAAGACGGCGGTACCCGATGCCATTTTCAAGCTGTTGACAAAACCTTGGCCCACATCGCCATCAATCAAACCTAACTTGTAATGAATCAGGCTGGGTGTGAGGTTGTAAGGCCAAAAACTGGCGAAAGATGCAAAAACAGCCATGCCCAACATGGCCAGCATAAGGCATGCAATGAAGGTGCAGAAAGACATCATGAGCAGGTCATGACGCGCGTCGGGTTTGGGTAAAAAGGCCACGGCTCTTGCACTTAACATGGCCGTCTGGCGAGCACTCACATAGCGGTCTACACCAAAGCTTAAGACGGCTGGCGACAAAAGTAGCAATGCCACCACCGAACCTCTGGAAAAATCTTGTTGACCAATGACCAACTTGAAAATGTCGGTGGCCATCATGTTGAAGTTGCCTCCAATGACTTTGGGAATACCAAAGTCAGTCATGACCAAAGTAAAGCTGACCAAGGAAGCCGAGATTAAACCGTACTTGGCGCCAGGCAATGTGATGGTGAAAAACTTTCGCTTTGCGCTGGTGCCCAGGGCATCGGCCGCCTCGTAAAGGCGTGCATCGGCCAGCGTGAGGGCGGTGACCAAAATCATGAGCACATGCGGAAAAACGGCGAAACATTCTGCGATCACCACGCCTGGTGCGCCATAAATTTGATCAATCCCGATAGCTTGCATGGCGTCTTTCAAGACCCCTTGGTTGCCAAACCAATAGATGAGTGAAATGGCCGAAAGCAAGGAGGGTGCTAAAAGTGGAATGAGGCTGATGGCTCGGAAAATGGTTTTGCCAGGCATGCAGCTTCTGGTCAGGGCGTATGCAAATACAAAAGCCAATGGCACCACAATGAACGTGACCAAAGAAGAAACCCAAATGCTGTTCCAAAGACTCTGCAACAAAGAGGGTGTTTGCAGGTAACTAGAAAAGTTGCGCAGGCCTACAAATTGGCCCTGATCATCTTGGGCTGCTTGCAGAAGAATGGCCAGCAGAGGTGCTGCTAAAAACGCCAGCAACATGAAGAGCACCAAGGCCAAACCCGCGAAGCCAATCCAATCGCTCCAATGCTTGCGCTGTGTCACTTGGGCTAAAACGTGCGTCATGCGAGGTTCAAGTCTGGCTCAAAACAATTTGAGACGCTCTGGCATCAGTTTGAGGGGCAGGATAGAGCCAGCTTGAAGATCTTGCACTGCCAAGTAATTGAGCGACAAATAAACAGTCAGTGGTTCTTTGGAAAGAGTGGGTGCCAAGACATGGACATGGCAGAAAGCTCCCATGAACTCTATCTCGTGAATGGTGGATTGAAAGACATAAGCTTCGCCCGTTAAAACGGGCATGGCCAATACATCTTCAGGCCGCAAATACACTTTGACATCACCCGCACTGCATGACTGGGTGGGGATGTCCGTTAAAAGAATTCGCATCTCGCCCAATTGCAATGCGTTGTTCGAAACATGGCCATTTAATACGTTCACTTGGCCCACAAAATCTGCCACAAATGCACTGGCAGGTTCTCTGTAGATTTCAGTCGGTGTGCCCACTTGTTCGATGCAGCCATGGTTCATGACCACAATGCGATCGGCCATGCTTAAAGCTTCTTCTTGGTCGTGCGTGACCATGATGGTGGTGACGCCCAAGCTTTGTTGCAATGACCTGATTTCTCCACGCAATCGAACACGCTCAAGGGCATCTAAAGCAGACAAGGGCTCGTCCAGCAGCAGCAGACCTGGCGATGTGGCCAAGGCTCGCGCCAAAGCAATGCGTTGTTGCTGTCCACCAGAAAGTTGGCTGGGGTATTTGTGGTCACTGCCAGGCAATCCCACCAGTTTCAAAAGTTCTTGTACCCTTTGTTGAACCAAATCTCTCGACACTTTGCGATTGACCAAGCCATAAGCCACGTTGTCTGCAACGCTGAGATTAGGAAACAGGGCATAGCTCTGGAACACAATGCCGTAGTCGCGTTCTGCCGGGTGGGCTTGTGAGATGTCGCGCCCTGCTTGGTGAATGACGCCGCGAGTTTGGACTTCAAGCCCCGCAATGATGCGCAGCAAAGTTGTTTTGCCACAGCCCGAGGGGCCTAAGAAACACACCAACTCCCCAGGAAATATGTCTAAGTTAATGTCTTGAAGCGCAACAAACTGACCAAAAGCTTTGTGGAGATTTGAAAGAGAAATGAAGGGGCTTGCAGACATGAGTGACCAACAAAAAAGGCCGCCTTGGCGATGCCAGGCGGCCGTTTAGATGAATTTAGCGCTTTTCAGATTTGCCGTTGTAGCGAGTGTTCCATTCCGCCAAGATACGCTCGCGTTGGACAGCCGCATATTCAAAGTCCAATTTGACCAAACGTGACTCATAGTCTTTTGGCACGTTGGCCAATGGTTCTGCCACGCCTGGTTGAGCGGTAATCGCAAAGTTTTTGCCATAAAGTTTCATGGCGTCCTTGCTTGAAGCCCAGTTGGCCAGTTTCTTGGCAGCGTCCAATTTCTTGGTGCCTTTGTGAATGGCGAAGGACTCAAGGTCCCAACCTAAACCTTCCTTAGGGAACACTAAGTCAATGGGAGCACCTTTGGCTTTATTGGCATTGCCACGGTATTCAAATGAAATGCCTAAAACGTATTCTCCGCTTGCGGCCATGTTGCAAGGTTTCGATCCTGAGTGGGTGTATTGAGCAATGTTTTCATGCAGTCCGTCCATGTACTTCCAGCCGCCGCCTTTGCCATTTTGATCACCAAACAAAGTCAACCAAGCGATGACATCAAAATAGCCTGTGCCACTCGATGCGGGATTGGGCATGACGATTTGGCCTTTGTACTCGGGCTTGGTGAGGTCTTTCCAAGTCTCAGGCTTTGAAATATTGCGTTTCTTGGCTTCAACGGTGTTAAAGCAAATGGTCGCACCCCAAACATCCATGCCCCACCAAGCGGGTGGATTGGCCTTGTCGCGGTATTGGGGCATGATGGCGTCCAAATTCAGCGGCGCAAAGGGCTCGAGCATGCCGTTTTTCTTCATCAAAGCCAAGCTGGTGGCTGCCACGCCCATGACTGCGTCAGCTTGTGGGTTAGATTTTTCAGCCAACAATTTGGCAGTGATCACACCAGTTGAATCGCGAACCCATTTGATGTCAATTTCGGGGTGAACTTTGTTGAAGCCTTCTTGATAAGCCTTCAGTTGGTCGACTTCCAATGCTGTGTAGACCAGCAGTTGGGTTTTTTGTGCAAAAGCCATTGAGCCTAGTAATAGACCGCCTACCAACAGTGCAGATTTATAAAGTGCGCGCATTCGTCATCCTTATTAAGTTAAAACCGTCAACTTTCTATCAGAGCTGTGACAATGGTGTGACAAGCTCATGAAAACCATTGGAATCGAAGAAATAGCGTAAGTCAATCAATTTTTGTAAATTGTTGACAATTTACAAAGTTGTGATCAAATTCGCTGCATGCCGATTGAAAACATGAAGTCAGGCGCTCACTTCTCGCCCATCTCGAAAGCGAATGCCACCATTTCAATGTTGCAAAACCATTCGTTGACGGGTGCCGTGCAACAGGAGATAGAGCGACTCATCAATGTGGGAGAGTTGGGACCGGGTGACAAACTGACTGAAGCCGCATTGGCTGAACGTTTGGGTGTTTCTCGAGGTCCGGTGCGTGAGGCCTTTCGTGTTTTAGAAGAAGCGGGTTTGGTCCAACTCGAAAAAAATCGCGGTGTGTTTGTGCGTCAGGTTCCACTTGATGAGGCCTTAGAGATATTTGACTTGCGGGCCATGATTGAAGCCCATGTGGGCGCTTCATTGGCGAACAAGGCCTCAGCGCAGCAACTTCAACATTTAAAAAAACTGGTGCTTCAAATGGAGCAGGCTGTCAGGGTGGTTGACGAAACCACCTACTACCGATTGAACATTGAATTCCATGAGGCCATGGTTTTCTATACCGGCAACAAAAAGCTGATGAGTATGTATCGAAAGTTGACTCAGGAATTGAGTCTCTTTAGACGTCGTAATTTTTCAGACCATGCTCTGTTAGTGACCTCTGTCGATGAACATCGAGATATTCTGGAAGCCATCGAATCACGCAACGCTGCCAAGGCCTCAGAAGCTTTGCAAAGGCACGTTCAGAAAAGCCGTGAAAGAACCCTTCAAAATTTCGAGAAATACGCTTCTCGAACAACCGTTTAAATTCTGAACAGGAAAAAATGATGCAAGTTAACAATCGTACTTATCAATTGCCCAAACAACCCGTGGTCGTGGTGTGTGTGGATGGTTGTGAGCCTGATTATTTAGGTCAAGCTGTGGCTGGGGGCTACATGCCTTGGATGAAAAAAGTATTGGCAGAAGGCACAGGCTTGCAGGCCAATTGTGTGGTGCCCAGTTTTACCAACCCCAACAATCTGTCCATCGTGACAGGCGCGCCGCCCAGTGTCCATGGCATTTGCGGTAATTATTTGTACGACAGCGCCAACAATATTGAAGTCATGATGAACGATCCGAAGTGGCTGCGTGCGCCGTCTTTGCTGGCTGCACTGGCCGATGCGGGTTGCAAGATGGCTGTCATTACAGCCAAGGACAAGCTCAGGTTATTGTTGGGTCACAACATGAAGGGCATTTGTTTTTCTGCAGAAAAAGCAGACAAGGCCTCAGTGGCAGAACACGGCATTGATGATGTGTTGAACAAAGTTGGCAAACCTTTGCCCAGTGTGTACAGCGCAGACTTGTCTGAATTTGTTTTTGCAGCCGGGGTGTGGCTGATGAAAAATCAAAGACCTGATGTGATGTACCTCTCGACCACAGATTACATCCAACACAAATTTGCACCAGGCACTGCGGGTGCCAACGAGTTTTACGCCATGATGGATGGCTACATGGCGCAACTCGATGCCATGGGTTGTGTGGTGGTTCTCACGGCCGACCACGGCATGAACGCCAAAGTGGGCATGGATGGCCAACCCAAAGTGATTTATTTGCAAGACTGGTTTGACGCTTGGCTAGGCGCTGGTTCGGTGCGCGTCATCTTGCCCATCACAGACCCTTATGTGGTGCACCACGGTGCCTTGGGTTCTTTTGCCACCATTTATTTGCCAGCAGGCACAGACCCTGTCAAGGCGTGTGAAAAACTGCAAGCACAGCACGGCATCGAAGTGGTGCTGACGCGTGAACAAGCGGCAACTCAATTTGAACTGCCAGCCGATAGATTGGGTGACTTGGTGGTTGTGTCTGAGCGCGATACGGTACTGGGCACCTCCAAATCCAAGCATGACTTGTCGGGCCTCGAGGTGCCCTTGCGTTCGCATGGCGGAATCAGCGAGCAGCGAGTGCCTTTGGTCATGAACCGTGCCGTCCCTCACTTGGACCTAGAGCGACAGTGGCGAAATTTTGATGCCTTTGATTTGGCCTTAAATTGGGGTCAGTGAGCCACGGGTTCTGAACTGGAAATCAATATGAGCCAAGTTGCACAATTTATCAAAGACCATCAACTCGATGCCATGCGCATTGGGGGCAAAAAAGTTGGGGCTGGCAGAAGTCGCTTCATTGAGGTGTTCAACCCTTTCACAGAACAATGCATTGGCACTGTGCCCAAGGCCACACTGGAGGAGGTGCGCGAAGCCTACGCATTGGCACATGCTTACAAGCCCAATTTGTCAAGGTATGAGCGAGCTGCAATTTTGAACAAAGCAGCCGCCTTGGTCAGGGATCATTTAGACGACATTGCCAATTTAATTACAACAGAAGCTGGCTTGTGCATCAAAGATGCCGTCTATGAAGCGGGCCGCGTGAGTGATGTGTTGCTATTTGGCGCGCAAGAGGTTTTGAAAGATGACGGGCAAATTTTCAGCTGTGACTTAACCCACCATGGCAAACAGCGCCGCGTTTACACACAGCGTGCGCCTTTGCTAGGTGTGATCACTGCCATCACACCTTTCAATCACCCCATGAACCAGGTGGCGCACAAAGTCATTCCCAGCATCGCCACCAACAACCGCATGGTGCTCAAGCCTTCGGAGAAGGTGCCTTACTCGGCCATTTACTTTGCTGATTTGCTTTATGAGGCAGGCCTACCTCCCGAAATGCTGAGTGTCATCACAGGGGATCCACGCGAAATAGCCGATGAAATGCTGACGCACCCGGCAGTTGACTTGATTACGTTTACCGGTGGCGTTGCCATTGGCAAGTACATCGCCGACAAGGCTGGCTACCGCCGCATTGTCTTGGAGCTTGGTGGCAATGATCCTCTTATCGTGATGGAAGATGCCGATTTGGAGGAGGCATCTAATTTGGCAGTGCAGGGCTCTTACAAAAATTCAGGCCAACGTTGTACCGCTGTGAAGCGCATGCTGGTTCATCAATCGGTGGCGGCAGAATTTACCGACTTGGTGGTTCAAAAAACCAAGGCTTGGTCGTATGGCGACCCTGCCAATCCAGACTATCTTATGGGCACGGTCATTGATGAGGCTGCAGCGCAATTTTTTGAGTCGCGTGTCAATGAGGCTGTAGCCAAGGGTGCCCGACTGTTGGTAGGAAATCAAAGGCGAGGCGCCTTGTATTCACCTACTGTTTTGGATCAAGTGACGCCTGACATGATGCTAGTCAAAGAGGAAACCTTTGGCCCTGTCTCGCCCATCATTCAATTTAACAACATAGACGAAGCCATTCAAATAGCCAATGGCACGGCCTATGGCCTGTCTAGCGGGGTGTGTACCAACCGCATGGATTACATCGTGCGTTGTGTGAACGAGCTTCAAATGGGCACTGTGAATGTTCGTGAGGTGCCGGGCTACAGATTGGAGCTTACGCCATTTGGCGGTATCAAAGATTCTGGCTTGGGCTACAAAGAGGGTGTGCAAGAAGCCATGAAAAGTTTCACCAACATCAAAACCTATTCCTTGCCATGGGCTTGAATTGATTTCAAGCTTGTCAAACTAAATTTCTAATGAAACACCATGGCCCTCACGCTCACTGACATTGAAAAACTCTTTGACCAAAGAGGACACGAACAATACACAGGCGAACCGGTGACCCAACTGCAGCATGCTTTGCAATCTGGTTTTCTAGGCGAGCAAGCAGGTGCGAGCGATGAACTGGTTACGGCGGCCTTCCTTCATGACTTAGGTCATATGTTGCATGATTTAGGTGAGACACCCAGCATCCACGGTGTTGACGATGTCCATCAATACCGAGTGTTGCCTTTTTTGCGAGGTCTGTTTCCAGACTCAGTGATCAATGCCATTCAAAGGCACGTCGATGCCAAGCGGTATCTGTGTGCAATCAGGCCCGAATACCACGACAGTTTGTCTGATGATTCCAAACGCAGCTTGAAACTTCAAGGTGGTATTTTCTCTAAGGAGGAGGCCGCTGCTTTCATTGCAGAAGCTGGCGCAAAAGATGCGGTGCAATTGCGCCTCTGGGACGACCTTGCCAAACAACCTGACCTTCAAACGCCAGGGCTTTCTCACTACATGCAAATTGCAAGACGTTGCGCGTTGAGAGATTAGGTCGGCCATGACTTGGCCCGTTTTGTCATTGGTACTTTTTGGGGCACTGCTTCACGCTAGCTGGAACGCGCTTGTGAAGTCTAGCTCCGACAAAACCCTAGACACGGCCCTGATCCATGTCCTGTGCTCGCTGTTGGCCCTTCCTGTCTGTTTGTATGTTGGCCCACCACCTGCAGAATCTTGGCCTTATATCTTGGGCTCCTTGGTGGTTCACGTCGGTTATTACTTTGCGTTAGCCGGAGCCTATCGTCATGGTGAACTGGGGCTCACATATCCTTTGATGCGGGGTACTGCGCCCATGTTGGTGGCACTTACATCCTTTGCATTCATCGGTGAAGACTTGACACCGTTGGCTTGGTTGGGTGTAGCTTGTATCAGCGGCGGTGTTTTGTTGTTGGGCATTACGCGCGAGTGGTGGACTCACCGCAAAGCCATCGTGTTTGCTTTGATCAATGCTGTGCTGATTGCCATTTACACCGTCATCGATGCCAAAGGCGCGCGCATTTCAGGCCACGTAGTGCAATACATCTGCATGTTGTTTGTATTGGATGGCTGGCCGTTTGCCATTTTGGTTTTCATGCAGCGCAAAGGGCAAGTCTGGCCCTATGTGCGCAAGCGTTGGCCTGTCGCATCAGGTGGCGCATTTGCCTCCATTGGGTCTTACGCCATTGCTCTGTGGGCCATGACCGTCGCGCCTGTGGCCATGGTGGCTGCGCTACGAGAAACATCGGTTTTTTTTGCAGCGCTGATTGGCGCTTGGTTTTTGAAAGAAGTTTGGACTCGACAAAGAATTGCAGGGACTGTGGCCATTCTTTCTGGCGTTGCAGCACTGCGTTTGGGTTAGTGGTTGAGGACACGGATTAGGAGATCTCATTCATGGCAACACAAAGCTTTCCAACTCAGGCCAAAATTGTCATCGTAGGCGGTGGCATTGCGGGATGTTCTGTGGCTTATCACTTGGCCAAATTGGGTCAGACCGATGTGGTCTTGTTAGAGCAGGGTAAGTTAACCAGTGGCACCACTTGGCATGCGGCTGGCTTGGTGGGTCAAATGCGTCCTAATCGAAACATGACGCGCATGAGCAAGTACGGCATTGAACTTTATTCAACGCTAGAAGCAGAAACGGGCTTGGCCACAGGTTGGAAACAATGCGGCAGCGTGAATGTGGCGCGCACGCCAGAGCGCATGAAAGTTTTGCGAAAACAAATTGCATTGGCCAGAAGCTTTGGTGTGGAGGTTCATGAAATCACGCCACAAGAGGTGGGTGAGCGTGCACCCTTGCTTCGAACCGATGACTTAGCTGGCGGCATTTGGATTCCTGGAGACGGCAAGGCCAATCCTGCTGATTTGTGCATGTCCTTGGCCAAAGGGGCAAGGCTGCATGGCGTCAAAATGTTTGAGGACATTGAAGTCACAGGTGTTGACTTGAATGACGGTCGCGTGAAAGGTGTGAAAACCAAACAAGGCGACATTCAGTGCGATATCTTGGTGAACTGTGCGGGCCAGTGGGCGCGTCAATTTGGTCAGTTGGCCGGTGTCAATGTGCCGCTTTATTCTGCCGAGCATTTCTACATTGTGACCGACAAGATTGAAGGCATTCACCCCATGTGGCCCGTTGTGCGAGATCCCGATGGCTACATCTACTACAAAGAAGAAGTGGGTGGTCTGGTGATGGGCGGCTTTGAGCCTGTGGCCAAACCTTGGAATGTGCATCCTATTCCTTCAACTTTTCAATTTGAGTTGCTGGGCGAGGATTGGGATCAGTTTGAAATTTTGATGCAAAACGCCATTCACCGCACGCCTTGTTTGGAAACAGCCAAAGTCAAAATGTTGCTCAATGGACCCGAGAGTTTCACGCCCGATGGCAATTTCATTTTGGGTGAGGCGCCAGAAGTTCGAAACTATTTTGTGTGCGCTGGTTTCAATTCAGCAGGCATTGCCAACTCAGGTGGTGCAGGGCGCTTGATGGCGGAGTGGATTGTGGGTGGTGAACCCAGTGTTGATTTGTGGGATGTCGATGTGCGCAGGTTTGGCGCATTTACCGGCAATCGAAAGGCACTCTCTGAACGCACCGCCGAGACACTGGGTCTGCACTACGCCATGCGTTGGCCTAGGCAAGAGCTGGAAACGGTTCGGCCTTTGCGTTGCTCGCCTTTGTACGACATTTTGACAGCGAAGGGCGCAGAGTTTGGCAGTAAAAATGGCTGGGAGCGCGCGAACTATTTCCGACCTGCGGGTGCGCCGCCTGCGCGAGATACCTTGGACACACCCGATTGGTTGCCCTGGGTGCAAGCTGAACAAAAAGCCACCCGTGAGGCTGTGGCTTTGTACGATCAAAGTTCGTTTTCAAAAATCTCGGTCAGAGGTCCAGATGCATTGGCGTTTTTGCAAAGCATGTGCGCCAACGAAATGAATGTGGCCATTGGCAAAATGGTTTACACCCCGCTGCTCAACGACAGAGGCGGCTTTGAAAGTGATCTCACTGTCATTCGACTCAGTGCTGATCGGTTCATGGTCATTACAGGATCGGGTCAAACAACGCGCGATTTAGATTGGCTGCAGCGCCATGTCACGCCAGAAATGCGGGTCTACATCGATGATGTTTCTGCGCAGCTGTGTGTCTTGTCATTGATGGGCCCCAATTCTCTGGCTTTGATGTCAAAGCTTTGCCATGATGACTTGTCGCCGCAAGCTTTGCCGTTTGCGCACACGCGTGAAATAGATTTGGGCTATGCCAAAGCGCGTGTAGCACGCATGAGCTACGTGGGCGGCCCAGGCTACGAGTTGTATGTGCCTGTTGAAATGACACGTCATGTTTACCTGGCTCTGCAAGGTGCAGGCGCAGACCTAGGCTTGCGAGATGCTGGCTACTACGCGTTGGATGCACTGCGGATCGAGCGTCAAAGGAGAGCATGGGGTGCGGAAATAGGACCCGATGAAACACCTTTTGAAGCGGGTTTGTGGGCGGGTGTGAAACTCGATAAGACAAGCGACTTTAAAGGCAAGAATGCCTTGTTGGCCAAAAAAGCACATGCAGAATTTAAACCTGAGAAAAAGCTTGTCAAAGTTGTTGTGAAAGAGGCGCACCATTATTTGTGGGGTGGTGAGCCATTGAGTGTGGCAGGTCAATTTGTGGGTGAGGTCACCTCGGCTGGTTGGGGTTATGAGGCCGGCACTGTGGTGGCTTTGGGCTACATCCGAGGCCATTGGGCACAACAAGAGATCCAAAACCTGCAAGCGCAGGCCGAGTTATGGGGGGTGCCTGTCGACGTGGTGATTCAAGAAGCAGCTTGATTCAACGGCTTCAAGCAAGCCGGCATGCATAATTCAGTCTTTGCTCAGCATCTTTCTGGGCTTCACTTGGAACTTGAATGACCTTATTGGCTATTTTGGTAGGTACCCTGGCCGCTGGTATTGGAAGTGTTTGGTTGGCAGCCTGGCTTAGTTTTGGCATTGTGAGTCGCTATACCCAACACATGCTGAGCTTGGCTGCAGGTGCATTGTTGGCCACAGCTTTTTTACACCTCTTGCCTGAAGCCTTCGA
>CALAGS010000097.1 GCA_937891665.1 uncultured Burkholderiales bacterium
TTTTCACTTATACTCGTGAGCTTTGCGGAACCAAGGGTATCTGTAACCTGGTTGTAAACAAACATGGCCAGAATACCGCCACAAGATGATGAAGACGGTGATGCCAAAGGCCTAGACGATTTCAGGCCGTTGACAGCTGAAGAAGCACAAAAGCTCAGACTTCAGCAACCTCTGCTTTCCATTTGGCGTGTGGTCTTGGCGCAAGTTGTAGTTGGATTGGCCGTTGCGGCTTTCACTTGGCTCTTCACGGGGCGGGTTTCGGCAGCTTGGTCGGCAGCGTATGGTGCTTTGGCGGTGGTGGTTCCTGCAGCCTTGTTTGCGCGGGGCTTAACCAGCAAAACCAGCACCATGAACTCAGGAACTGCGGTTTTTGCGTTTTTGCTGTGGGAGATGGTGAAGATTGGTCTCACGGTTGCTATGCTTTATGCGGCAATCTGGCTGGTCAAAGATTTAAGCTGGCCTGCCATGTTGGTGGGCCTTGTGATCACGATGAAGGTTTATTGGGTGGTGTTTGCATGGCGCAAAGTGTTTCACCCAGTCAACTGAGTTGGAAAAGTTAAAAGTTATTTCATAAAGAGCCTAGAGAATGTCAGCTGCAAACGCTCCCAGCGCCGGTGAATACATTGGCCACCATCTGAAGCATCTCCAAAATAAAGAGATGTCAGGTGTGATTGACTTTTCCGTCTTCAACATAGACTCCATCTTCTGGGGCATTTTGCTGGGCGTTGTGGGCAGCTTTTTGTTGTGGAAGGCCGCCAGCAAAGCCACTTCGGGTGTGCCTGGCCGCTTTCAGGCTGCCGTCGAAATTTTGTTTGAAATGGTGGACACTCAGGCCAAAGGCATCATCCACAATGCCGAAAGCCGCAAGTTGGTGTCTCCCTTGGCACTGACCGTGTTTGTCTGGATATTCTTGTTGAATTCCATGGACTTTTTGCCAGTTGATTTGTTCCATTCTTTGTTTGTCTTGACGGGTCTTGACAGTAGCATCCATTATTTCCGCGTTGTGCCAACAGCCGACTTGTCCAGCACATTGGGTCTTTCTGTATCTGTTTTGCTAATCTGCATTTACTACAACATCAAAATCAAGGGCTTAGGCGGTTGGTTTCATGAGTTGACCACAGCGCCCTTCGGTGCGCACCCCATTTTGTGGCCCTTCAATTTTGTGTTCCAAATGATTGAATTCGTCGCCAAAACCGTGTCACACGGCATGCGACTGTTCGGCAACATGTATGCCGGCGAACTGATTTTCATGTTGATCGCTTTGATGGGTGGCACGGCCGCCTTGTCATTGACAGGTATCTTGATGCCTATCGGTCATGTGATCGCTGGCTCTATTTGGGCCATCTTCCATATCTTGATCGTGGCTTTGCAAGCCTTCATTTTCATGATGTTGACCTTGGTCTACATCGGTCAAGCGCACGATGCTCATTGAGCGTCAATTTCAGGTTTTTTTCTTCACTTTTTTTCATCATCCATAGGAGCAATTAAATGGAACACGTCCTCGGTTACGTCGCACTGGCATCTGGTCTCATCATCGGCATGGGCGCGATTGGCGCTTGTATCGGTATCGGCATCATGGGCAGCAAATACCTCGAAGCAGCTGCTCGTCAACCCGAATTGATGAACGAACTTCAAACCAAAATGTTCTTGTTGGCTGGTTTGATCGACGCGGCTTTCCTGATTGGCGTTGGTATCGCCATGATGTTCGCATTCGCGAACCCGTTTGTTCTGAAGTAATTCCTGCAACAACCATAAGAAAGGTGTTGCCGTGAGCATCAATGCAACGCTGTTTGTTCAAGCCATTGTTTTTGCAATCTTGGTTTGGTTCACGATGAAATTCGTGTGGCCACCCCTTGCAGCCGCATTGGATGAACGAGCTCAAAAAATCGCCGACGGCCTCGCCGCTGCTGACAAAGCCAAATCTGAACTCGCCGCTGCCAACCAGCGTGTCGATGCCGAATTGGCCACCTCACGCAACGAAACGGCTATTCGCTTGGCTGACGCCGAGCGCCGTGCTTTGACGATCATCGAAGAAGCCAAAGCCCGCGCCACTGAAGAGGGCAACAAGATCATTGCTGCAGCCAAAGCTGAAGCAGAGCAACAAACGGTGAATGCCCGTGAAACTTTGCGTGAGCAAGTTGCGGCATTGGCTGTGAAGGGCGCCGAACAGATTCTCCGCAAGGAAGTCAATGCCGGTGTTCACGCTGATCTGTTGAACCGTCTGAAGACCGAGCTGTAAAACTTAACAGTCCGAGAAGACCATGGCAGAACTTGCAACCATCGCCCGTCCGTACGCTGATGCGCTTTTCAAAGCGCAAACAGCCGACCTCGCGGGTACTGCAGCTTGGCTCGACGAGCTTGCCGCAGTTGCGAGCAACTCGCAACTGTTGCAATTCTCTGAAAACCCCAAGGTGTCCGACGCGCAAGTGTTCGAGTTGATTTCTGGCGTCGTGAAAACCACGTTGCCAGCAGCAGCCCAAAACTTTTTGCGTTTGGCCATTGAAAACCGCCGACTTGTGGCCTTGCCTGAAATTGCCAGCCAATTTCGCGCACTGAAAAATGCACAAGGCGGCACAGCCGATGCGATCGTTCACAGTGCTTTCCCCATCGATGCAGCCGCTTTGGCTGATCTGTCTGGAACACTTGAAAAGCGTTTTGGCCGCAAACTCAACGTCAGTGTTGAGATCGATTCGTCACTGATTGGTGGCGTATGCGTGGTCGTGGGGGACGAGGTGTTGGACACCTCCGTCAAGGCCCGTCTAGAACAAATGAAAGCGGCACTCACTGCTTGATGCAGCGAGAGCCCAGATCTATTTAAAGAAAGAAGGAAAGAGTCATGCAACTCAATCCAGCAGAAATTTCTGAGCTGATCAAGAGCCGAATTCAAGGTTTGTCTTCTGATGCAGACATCCGTAACCAAGGCACCGTCGTGTCCGTAACTGACGGTATCGTGCGCGTGCACGGTTTGTCAGACGTGATGCAAGGCGAGATGCTTGAGTTCCCCGCTACAGCCGCTGGTGTCGCCACCTACGGTTTGGCTTTGAACTTAGAGCGCGACTCTGTCGGCGCCGTGATTTTGGGCGAATACGAGCACATCTCTGAAGGCGACACGGTCAAATGTACCGGCCGCATTTTGGAAGTGCCCGTTGGCCCCGAACTCATTGGCCGTGTGGTCAATGCTTTGGGCCAGCCGATTGACGGCAAAGGCCCTATCAACGCCAAGATGACCGACGTGATCGAAAAGGTTGCGCCTGGTGTGATCGCTCGTAAATCAGTTGACCAGCCTATGCAAACTGGCTTGAAGTCCATTGACTCGATGGTGCCCGTGGGCCGTGGTCAACGTGAATTGATCATTGGTGACCGTCAGACTGGTAAAACAGCTGTGG
>CALAGS010000098.1 GCA_937891665.1 uncultured Burkholderiales bacterium
CCAAAAACAAGCCAGTTTTGATGATCAATTAGAGACGGGTAACAACTTGAACTTGAACATTGCGAAGTTCATCCTTTGTCACCAAGCCTGGTGCCAATTCGCTCAGAGGCAATAAGACAAAAGCCCGTTCACGCATCCGAGGGTGTGGCACCTGCAGTGCAGGACTCTGAATGTTGCCATCGCCATAAAGCAACAAGTCTATGTCTAGCGTGCGGGGCGCATTGCGGTATGGGCGCTCGCGGCCTGCGAGGTTTTCTTCAATCTGAAAAGCACGCAATAATTCAATGGCATTCAAACGAGTTTGGAGGTGCACTACAGCGTTGATGTAGTCTGGTCCGTCAGCTTGAAAAGGAGCTGACTTGTAAAAAGAAGAACGTCCGACCAGCACTGTCTCTGGTAACTTCCCTAGCGCCAAAATTGCAGAGTCAATAGATTGACGCGCACGACCTAAGTTAGCGCCTAAACCTGCATAAACATTGACAAGTTCACGCGCCATCAATCAGGTTCAACGGAATTGGATTCGGGCTTTTTTCTTCTGGGTGCACGGCGACTTTTAACAGCGCCAGATGTTGGCGCTGTAGATTTTTCGGACTTGGCCAGTTGTATAAGGTCTTCTCTGGCGGCATCGTCGGCCATGCTAAATTCTTGCCACCAATCTGCCAACGCCAATTCAACTTCAGAAACCTCAGCACGAAGCCTTAGAAAATCGAAACCGGCCCGAAAACGCGCTTGCTCTACCAAACTGAATGCGGTGCTACCAATGCGCTTGTCAAAGCGAGGTTGCATCATCCAAATTTCACGCATGTCAGCGGCCAACTTACCGCGACCCGATACATCGCCGATGCGGGCTTCAAAAACCTCATCGATCGATTCTTGCAAAGCAGGAAAGGGTGGCACACGGTTGGCCAAGCGCTGATCCCAGCCCAACTTCACATCGGCCCACAGCACGCACGCCAATAAGAAACTAGGCGCTACCGGCTTACCCTCGCCGACCCTTCGATCTGTATCGACCAAAGCGGCCTTGACGAAAGGCGAATCAGCGCGCTCCACCACCACATCGAGCAGTGGGTAAATGCCCTTTTGAAGACCGAGTTTTTGAAGCTGCTCAATCGAGGCCAAGGCGTGGCCCGTTTGAAGCAACTTGAGCATCTCATCGAACAAGCGACTTTGAGGGACATCTGCCAACAAGCCCAACATGGCGGCCAAGGGCTTTGCTGTTTTGGTTTCAAGCTTGAAACCCAATTGACTGAGTTTGGCAGCAAACCTGACAGCACGAATGATGCGAACTGGATCTTCGCGATACCGCGCCACAGGATCGCCAATCATGCGCAAGACTTTTTTATTCGAATCCTGCATGCCGCCGTGATAATCCACCAGGTATTGTGATTCTGGGTCGTAGTACATGGCATTGACTGTGAAGTCGCGTCGGGTTGCGTCTTCATCTTGAGGTCCCCAAACATTGTCGCGCAGAACACGTCCACTTGAATCAACGGCGTGCTTCATACCAGCCAACTCAGATTTACTGGTTCGCTCATTTCCCTTCACCTGCTCAGCAGCGCGATTGTCCAAATGTGCTCGGAAAGTTGAAACTTCAATGACCTCGTGTTCGCGGCCTCTGCCATACACCACGTGAACAATGCGAAAACGACGGCCAATGATGAAAGCTCTTCTGAACAAAGCTTTCACTTCCTCTGGTGTTGCATCTGTTGCAACGTCAAAATCTTTAGGGCGTAAACCCAACAGCAGATCGCGTACGGCTCCGCCCACCACATAAGCCTCGTAACCTGCATCTTGCAAAGTTTGCACCACACTCAGTGCGCGGTCGTCGACCAAGCTCGGGTCGATGCCATGCACAGAAGCAGGAATTTCGACACGCTTGCCAAAGTCAGTCGCGGCGTGACTTGTGCTCGGCTTACCGAGTATTTTTTGGATGAATTTTTTGATCATGAGAAGAGTTGAAGTATGCGCCACCCTCGATCGGTCGCAAGTTGACGTAAACGCGCATCTGGATTCACAGCCACTGGAGTTTGAGCCTGTTCCAGCAAAGGCAAATCATTGATTGAATCCGAATAAAAAGTAATCTGCACGTCGTGCCAATTTTTTTGATGTGCGCTTAACCATTGTTCGACTCTGAGCACCTTGCCTTCTTTGAAAGACGGCACGCCAGAAATTTCTCCCGTGATCCAACCCTCAGAATCTCTTGCCAACTCAACTGCAATCAGTTCTTGGACGCCAAAAGCTTGCGCAATAGGACGGGTCACAAACTCATTGGTTGCCGTCACAATCATGACGTGGTCACCTGCGGCTTGATGCGTTTTTACCAAATCAAGTGCCTGAGGTTTGATCTGCGGCAATATGATTTCTTTCATGAATTGTGCATGGGCTTTGGCTGCTGCTGCTGGCCCCCTCGACCTCACAGACTCAGTGGCAAAACGAACATAATCGTGAATGTCCAAAGCACCCGCAAGGTAATCGGCATAAAACTGATCATTTTTAGCCTTGAATGAAACAGGATCAGTCCAGCCAATTCGATTTGTGAATTCACCCCAAGCGTAGTCAGAGTCGATCGGCAACAAGGTGTGGTCTAGGTCAAACAGCGCTAAGTTCATGTGTTCTCCAACATGGACTTGATCAACGGAATGGTGATAGCTCTTTGCGTTTGAAGCGCAAATTGGTCAAGGTGATCAAGAAGCGTCATCAAACTGCTCAAGTCGCGCGTAAACCGACTGAGCATGTAACTCATCACTTCGTCGCTCAAAAAAAGCCCTCGGGAATCTGCTTCTTGCCGCAATACCGCTCGCCGCTCCGTATCACTCATAACTTGCAGGGCATAGACATGCCCCCAACCCAATCTAGAACGCAAGTCATCGCGCAGCTTCAAATCTGCAGGCGGAAACATGCCCGCAGCTAACACCCAACGGGGCGAGCCAGATTTAGGCGTGAGGGCATTGACAAACCAATTGAAGGCCACCTGTTGTTGCTCTAGGTTGTACAAATGAACATCGTCCATCATGACGGCACCCCATGACTCGTCAAAGACAAGGCGATCTTGCTGTTGGGCATTTAGGCGACCCACCGAGACACCCTTCTCTAGCAATGATGAATGAACCGCTTGAAGCAAGTGTGATTTACCAGAACCACTTTCGCCCCAAAGGTAGGTGGGGACAGGGCTTGGCATTTGACTTGAAGTCCACAATTTCAAGTGCTCGAGTGGCGCAACGTTAGGGCCTGAAAAAAAACTTTCCAAACTGGGAGCTGTATGCAGCCCAATGTCTAGGGCCAACTGCTTCATGCACCCGGCCCGCGGTAAAGTTGACTGTCAAAATATTGATCACGAGCTCTGCGAAGTGCAACCAAAATCACAGCACTGGCTGGCAAGGCAACGAGCACTCCCACAAAACCAAACATTTGGCCCAGTGCCAACAAAGCAAATATGACAGCCAAGGGGTGCAAGCCAATGCGCTCACCCACCCATTTGGGCGTCAACCAAAAACCCTCAATCAATTGGCCAACACCAAAAACAAGCGCCACCATGACAACAGCCTTCATTGAGGCAAATTGCAAAATGCCTGCCAAAAGCGCCAGCATCAAGCCTAAGCCAAAACCTAGATAGGGCACGCAAACTGCCAAGCCTGTAAACACACCAATCGGTATGGCCAAGTCTAGACCAAACGCCAACAAACCAGCCGCATAAAAAACGGACAAGGCCAACATGACCAGAAGTTGCCCTCGAAAATATTGACCCAAAACGGCATCACATTCACTCATGAAACTGTCGTAGGCAGGCCGCCATTTCAAGGGAACCCATTGAACAATCTGCAAGACCCAACGATCCCATTCATAAAGCAAATAAAAGAGGACCACAGGAATCAATATCAGGTTGCCCAGTGCAGTCAACGCAAAGCTTCCGCCTAACTTTAGCGATGCAACAAGGGTGTCCATCCAATCTTCTCGGTTAGAACTCAAGTATTGAATGAGTTGGGCTTTGAGGCTGCCCACATCCAGGGTCAAGTGCCAACCAAACCGATCCAACCAAGGATTGACATTGACCGCCAATCGATCAAGCAGCGCTGGTAACTGTTGCTGTAGCAAGGGGATTTCACGGGTCAAAATGGGCACCAACAACAACAAAATACCCAAAACAGCCAACAAAGCAATCACTTCAACCAGCACAACGCACAACACACGAGGGACAAATGGGGTGAGCTTTTGCAACTTCAACACAAGGGGGTGAAGCGCATAAGCTAAAACAGCCGCAACCGCGAAAGGGACCAAAACAGGCCCTAAAACCCACAAAAGCACAACCACCAGTAAAGCGACACCCAACCACAAAGTCAGCCGTTTGGAACTTGGATTAAGGGGCATAAGGGCGATTGGTTGTCAAAGTAAATTGAAAGAAGCTGTTGGCTTTGATCAGTACATCACATGCTGACCTTAAAATAAGCCTTGATTTTAGTCCCCCCGCCCCCTTTCTCACAATTTCCCCATTTTTCACATGAGCTCAACCCCCCTCTCCTACAAAGACGCTGGCGTCGACATCGTCGCAGGTGATGCTCTGGTCGAACGCATTAAACCCCTGGCCAAAAAAACCATGCGCGAGGGTGTTTTAGCAGGAATAGGTGGGTTCGGTGCTCTATTTGAAGTCCCAAAACGTTACAAAGAACCTGTCCTTGTCTCTGGCACAGACGGCGTTGGGACCAAATTGAAATTGGCATTTGAGTGGAACATGCACAGCACCGTTGGCATCGACTTGGTTGCCATGAGTGTCAACGATGTGCTGGTCCAAGGCGCAGAGCCCTTGTTCTTCTTGGATTATTTTGCTTGCGGCAAGTTGGATGTAGAGACAGCTGCCACAGTGGTAGGCGGCATTGCCAATGGCTGTGAAATGTCTGGCTGCGCCCTCATTGGTGGCGAAACTGCAGAAATGCCAGGCATGTACCCGGCGGGTGAATATGACCTGGCTGGCTTTGCAGTGGGTGCAGTTGAAAAATCAAAAATCTTGTCTGGCAAGGATGTCAAACCTGGCGATGTTGTGTTGGGTCTGGGCTCTCATGGCGTGCATTCCAATGGCTTTAGCTTGGTTCGCAAATGCATAGAGCGCGCCGAGGGTCGGTTGCCTGAAACATTGGATGGGCAAGCCTTCAAAGATGCCATCATGGCACCTACCAGGCTTTACGTGAAGTCGGTGCTGCACGCATTGTCCATTCATCCCATCAAAGCACTGGCGCACATTACGGGGGGTGGCTTGCTGGAGAATATTCCGCGCGTTTTGCCTGAAGGCATCGCAGCCCACTTGGTCAAAGGAAGCTGGCCCCAATCTGAATTGTTTGCTTGGCTTCAAAAAACAGCCGGCATTGACGACATTGAAATGAATCGCACCTTCAACAATGGCATCGGCATGGTGGTCGTGCTTGATGCCGCTCATGCCCAAGCATGTGCAGAGACCTTGCGCCATTCGGGCGAGAAGGTTTATCAAATTGGGCTGATCGCTGTCCAAGGTGATGGCGAGCAAGTCGTGGTGACATCAAACTTTGAGGTCCAACAGCCATTCACACCTAACTGAACTTGAACTCTGTCTCTAGGGGCAGGCTCAGTCGTTTTGAAGACTTGCCAAGCGCTGCTTCACAGCCACTGCATCGGTTGCATTGGGCAGCTCTTCGACATACCTTAACAAGTCCTTCAGCGCACGCTCTTTTTGACCCAATTCAATCAAGGCCAAGCCACGATCGCGGACCTCAAAAAGCGCCTCTGGATTGAGAACAATCAAGCGATCCATGACCAAAACAAGCCTTTCCCAATCTGCCTGACTGCTGAAAATTTCTTTGAGATTTCGAAGCATTCTGGTCAAGATGTCGCGAGGCAGCGCAGGCTGCAAAAACAGACCCAATGGCGTGTCCATGTCGCCAGAGGTCCCCATGTGAGGACGAAATGGCGCCAAGCGTTCAGCCAAGTTATCCAAACCCAATGAATCGCCTGTCAGAGGGTCCATCACAATCAAGCCCTCAGGCAGCGTCACCTTCACTAAGAAATGTCCCGGAAAAGACACGCCTTCCGCTCGCAAGCCTAACGCCTGTGCAAGCTCCAACCAAATAATTGCAATCGAAATTGGAATACCTCTTCGCGACCGCAACACCTCATTCAAGTAACTGTTTTCTGGCGCGTAAAAATTGTTGGCGTTGCCAGCAAACCCTAACTCCGTATAGAAAAATTGATTCAACACAGAAAGCGTCTTGAGCGGATCTGATTCAAATTTCAAACGACGCCTTAAACGAACCAAAAGCGCGTCAGAGCTTGCCAAAACATCTTGGATGTCCAACTGTGGCTCTTCATCTTGCGCAATGGACGCAGCAGCTTCTAGCAATGGGAAATCAGCGTCTGTTTCAACCAGACTTTTGAAATAACTGAGCGGCGTCACTGCCATCAACTGGAGGTTCATTTGTCTGACTCCAGTTAACGACGCAAAAAAGATTGCAAGCGCAACCCGCTGAGGCGCAAACAAGCAAAATACAACAAAGCTGAGCCGATCAACACCAAGGCCATGGTGCCCAATCTGCCCCATACCTGTTGCCGCATGGCCAACCAATCAAAGGAAATACTTGCCCAGGCTAGAAAAGCAGTCAGTAACAAGCTGGCTAAAAGAACCTTGGCGCCAAACACAGGCCAACCTGGTAAAGGCTTGTAACTGCCTTTGCGAATCAATCCGAACAAGAGCCACGCCGCATTCAATAAAGCACCTAAGCCAATGGACAAAGCCAGGCCGGCATGGGCCAAATAAGGGACCAATACAACATTCATCACTTGCGTAAAACACAACACGACAACGGCAATTTTCACAGGTGTTTTGATGTCCTGACTTGCGTAGTAACCAGGCGCCAAGACCTTGATGGCGACAAGTCCCAACAAACCCACACCGTACCCAGTCAGTGCCAAAGTGGTTTGCTGAACATCACGGTCTGTAAAAGCACCATAGTGATAAAGCACCGACACCAAAGGTTGAGAAAAAACCAGCAAGGCTGCAGCACAAGGCAATGCCAACAGCACAACCAAACGCAAGCCCCAATCGAGCATGGCGGCATATTCATTCTGATCACCCCTCGCACGAGCTGCTGCCAGCTGCGGCATGAGCACTGCGCCAAGAGCCACACCCAAAATAGCGGTTGGGAATTCCATCAGTCGGTCTGCGAAGGTGAGCCAACTGACACTACCGGGAGCTAGATGCGATGCAATTTGTGTATTGATGAGCAAGGATATTTGAGCCACCCCAACCCCTAGCAAAGCTGGCAGCATTAAGGTGGCGATTTGACGAGAAGCAGGATCTGCAGCAGACCTTCGAATGGTCGACCACGTCAGGCCAATGCGAGGTAACAAACCGATTTTTGAAAGCGCAGGAATTTGAATGGCCAATTGCATGAAGCCGCCCAACATGACACCCACGGGCAAAGCATAGATGGCCTGGATACCTTTTGACTTGAGCCAAGGCGCAAGCAGCCAAGCAGCACCGATCATGGCCAAATTCAACAACACAGGGGTGGCAGCAGGGACTGCAAATTTTTTCCAAGTATTTAAGATGCCAGCGGACAAAGCCACCATCGACATGAAACCAATGTAGGGAAACATCCAGCGCGTCATGTGCACAGCAGCTTCAAACGATTCGGGTTGCTGCTGCAGTCCGCTGGCCATGGCCCAGACCAAGAGAGGCGCAGCCAAAACGCCCGCAAAACTCAAAAGCAACAGTGACCAAGCCAAAAGCGTCGCCACATGGTCTACCGCCTTTTTCGTGGCCTCATCACCGTTTTGCGCTTTGCTGGCCGCTAAAACAGGTACAAATGCTTGACTGAAAGCGCCCTCTGCAAAAAGCCGTCGGAACAGATTTGGAATACGAAAGGCTACATTAAAAGCGTCTGTGAGTGCGCTGGCACCAAATGTAGAGGCAATGAAAAGCTCCCTGACCAAACCCGTGATGCGGGATGCCAGAGTCCAAAGGGAGACGGTAGATGCAGATTTAAGGAGACTCACAAAGAGAGTGTAGCGACTGAAATGACAGCTTGTCAGGCCCCTATACCAAGTAGTTCTTTGGCTGATACAATAGCCGGCTTTGCTGACAACATCCTCAGACAACTAGGATATAAATTAAATGGCTTCTGCTAAACCCAAGAAAAAGAACCCCCGCCTGGCATCAGGCCGGAAACGCGCACGTCAAGACGTGAAACTGAACGCAGCGAACAGCTCACTGCGCTCCAAATACCGCACCGCTGTTAAGAACGTTGAAAAAGCTGTTCTGGCTGGTGACAAAACCAAAGCAACCGAACTGTTTGCCAAAATGCAAGCCGTTGTGGACACCGTTGCCGACAAAGGCATCTTCCACAAGAACAAAGCAGCTCGCGATAAGAGCCGCTTGTCAACCAAGGTGAAAACCTTGGCCCTCGCCTGATCAATTGATCACCAGCCCGGCACCCATCAGGGTTGCCGCCGTTTGAAACGGGTGCGCTGTCAGCAAAGAAAAAGCAAAAAGCCGTCTTAGGACGGCTTTTTTGTGGGCGTCTTTCTAAAGACAATTTCTATTTGGGAGGAATTGGCAGCAAGCAAGCCTCGGACACTTGCAGGTTGTTGTCTTTGGCAAAACTCATGAGAAAGTCCCAAGCCATGGGCTCATAGCCACGCAGGTCGGTGTGAACCACCACACACTTGATACCCCCTAAGGTTTGCGGAATACACCAAGGCGAATAACTGAGGTGGCTTCCTGGTGTGGCGCCCCCTGGCCGAAATTGCCCCATCACGCCAGCCAAGCGTTCAGCCCAATCGCTGGGGCGGAAAGTGCGGCCGTCTAAGGTAATTCCTTGGATCAGAACTTCTTTGGCGTTGTTTGAAACCATCGATCAGAGGTTGTGAGAATTCGTGGGCATGCATCAGGGATCGCCTCAATGCTGCATTGCAAAAGAATTGTATCTTATATAAGACTTGAAGCTTAAATTCTGCCTCTAAAATCTCATCTCAGCGGCCCTCTTCGTTGGGCCGATTTCTTTTCAGAGGAGTTCCCGCATGTCCGCTTTCATTGAAGCTACTTCGCCGCACACCATGAACACTTATGGCCGCTTGCCCATTGCCATAAGCCACGGTCAGGGTTGCCGAGTTTGGGATGTCAATGGCAAAGTGTATTTGGACGCATTGGGCGGCATTGCAGTGAACACCTTAGGTCACAACCACCCCGAGTTGGTGCCCGCCCTGCAAGATCAACTCAGCAAAATTATTCACAGCTGCAACTACTACCACGTGCCCAACCAAGAAAAGTTGGCGGCGAAGTTGGTTGAGTTGTCTGGCATGACCAATGTGTTTTTTTGCTGCACCGGTTTAGAGGCGAATGAGGCCGCTATCAAATTAGCGCGCAAGTTCGGTCATGACAAAGGCATCGACAATCCGGTCATCGTGGTCTACGAAAAAGCCTTTCACGGCCGCAGCATTGCCACCTTGAGTGCCACGGGCAACACCAAAATTCAGCAGGGTTTTGGGCCTTTGGTCGAGGGCTTCTTGCGCGTTCCCTTGAATGACATTGCAGCTTTGAAAAAGGCCACTGAAAACAATCCCAACGTGGTGGCCGTGTTTTTTGAAACCATCCAAGGCGAAGGCGGCGTGAACCCCATGCACCTAGACTATCTCCGTGATGTTCGTGCCCTTTGTGACGACAAAGATTGGCTCATGATGATTGACGAAGTTCAATGTGGCATGGGCAGAACAGGCAAGTGGTTTGCGCACCAATGGGCAGGCATCAAGGCCGACGTGATGCCCTTGGCGAAGGGCTTGGGTTCTGGCGTGCCGATTGCTGCTGTCGTAGCAGGACCCAAGGCCGCCAACATTTTTCAGCCCGGCAATCACGGCACCACCTTTGGTGGCAACCCGCTGGCCATGCGTGCGGGCGTTGAAACCATTCGCATCATGGAAAAAGATGGCCTGCTAGACAATGCAGCCAAGGTAGGCGCTCACCTGAAAACACGTTTTGAAAAAGGGCTTGAGGGCACCAAGGGCATCAAAGAAATTCGCGGCCAAGGTTTGATGCTTGGCATTGAATTGGACAAGCCTTGCAGTGCACTCACATTGCGCGCAGCAGAAGCGGGTTTGTTGATCAGCGTCACAGCAGACAGCGTCATTCGCATGGTGCCGCCGCTCATCATGACTCAGGCTGAAGCCGATGAAGTAGCCGATATTTTGTTGCCGCTCATCCACACATTTCTGTCGGAGTCATCCTAATGCTTACGCAGGCACCCGCCACGTCTCTTCGGCATTACTTGCAATTCACAGATTTAAACGCTGAAGAATATGCGCATGTTTTCAAGCGTGCATCTTTCATCAAAGCCAAGTTCAAGGCCTACGAAAAATACCAACCACTGACGGACCGTACATTGGCCATGATCTTTGAAAAAGCCTCCACACGTACACGTGTGAGCTTTGAAGCAGGCATGTACCAAATGGGAGGCTCGGTGGTGCACCTCACAACTGGCGACAGCCAACTGGGGCGTGCAGAACCCATTGAAGACAGCGCCAGAGTGATCAGCCGCATGGTCGACTTGGTCATGATTCGAACCTATGGGCAAGACAAAATTGAAACCTTTGCCAAGCATTCACGCGTCCCCGTCATCAACGGGCTGACCAATGAGTTTCACCCATGCCAAATCTTGGCAGACATCTTTACCTACATCGAGCACCGAGGCTCTATTCAAGGCAAAACAGTGGCCTGGGTGGGTGATGGCAACAACATGGCCAACACTTGGCTACAAGCGGCCGACTTGCTGGGCTTTAAAGTCAACCTCAGCACCCCTAGTGGCTACGAAGTTGACCCAGCAGTTGTGGGCGTGCGAAGTGCTGCCAGCACGCAGTTCTTTAAAGACCCGATGCAAGCTTGTGAAGGCGCTGATTTGGTCACCACCGATGTGTGGACCAGCATGGGCTATGAAGCAGAGAACGAAGCCCGCAAAAAAGCGTTTGCCGATTGGTGCGTCGACGAGGAGATGATGAAAGTGGCCAAGCCCGATGCGCTGTTCATGCACTGCCTACCCGCACACAGGGGCGAGGAAGTCAGCGCAGAAGTCATCGATGGGCCCCAGTCTGTGGTGTGGGATGAAGCCGAAAATCGCATGCATGCGCAAAAGGCCTTGATGGAATTTTTACTGCTTGGCAAAGTCTGAATCAGGCTTTCAAGCGCACGAGTCTCATCACAGAAAAACTGTCGCCCAGTTAGGGCCCTGCATAAAGCCAAGGGATATCCATCAAGGGTTCTCCCATGAGTTTCATCGCTGCATTGCGACCCCATCGCAGAGGTCCTTGGAGGTGAAAAATCTGACCGTTTCGAATTGAGCGTTGTTGCACTTTGGCGTTGCGCGCCCACCGTGCTTGCGCGTACATTTGCAGGCGGTCTTCTACTTGCAAATCTGCTCTGGCCCAGCTTCTGGCCAACTCGGCTGCATCCTCTATGGCCATGCCTGCACCTTGCGCCAAGAACGGACGCATGGGATGAGCAGCATCGCCTAACAAAGCAATTCGGCCTTTCGCCATTTCATGAGGTCCCTTGATGGGTGGACGGTCACAAAGTGGCCACAGTCGCCATGCTGGCACTGCTTCCAGCAGTTTGCGCAAGTTGGCGTGAATGGGTCCCATGGCAGCTTCTAAGTCTTGATTGTTGCCTGCATGGTCCCAGTCATCCAAGCTGGCTGGAGGTGGCCCTTGGACCACCACTACCAGGTTTAAAAACTCACCACATTTGACGGGGTACAACACGGCATGAACTCTGGGGCCTAACCAAACATTCACATCTTGCAGTCGCAACTTTTCAGGGATAGATTGCATGGGCACAAGGGCCCGATAGGCTGACAAGCCTGTCACCCTGGGGGCTGTGGTTGGCACCACGAATTGACGCGTTTTACTCCAAAGTCCGTCGGCCACCACCATGGCGGCGGATTGAGAGGTTTCGGTCAAACTTGCAGGTAAGTTTGCGCCACTGATCTGAATGCCGTCCGCATTTTGCTGCAAGCCTTGCACCTCTGAATCAAGACGCAATTCAGCCTGGCCTGAGCTCATTATTTTTTTCAACAACACACGGTGCAAATCAGCACGGTGCACCGTGTAATAAGGTGCGCCATAGGTGTCTAAGCTTCGCTGCCCTAATCGCAGTGTGCCAATGATTTGTCCAGTTTGAATGTCTTTGGCGTCTAGTTTGCGTGGCACAAATCCAATTTCTTGGAGGTCTTTCGCTAAGCCCCAAGCATTCAAAGTGCGCGTCACATTGGGGCCCATCTGGATGCCCGCCCCTACTTCCGAGAAAGTAGCTGCGCGCTCTAGCACCTGCGGCCTGGCGCCAGCTTGACCGCATGCCAATGCGGCAGCCAGCCCACCAATTCCACCACCCACAATGATCATCGTATTTTCCACAAGCTTGATTTTGCAACGATCTGATTGCGCAAACTCTGCAGCCCATCAAAAAAGCCCAAAAGACCGAAATCTTTTGGGCTTAAGCACAGTGCTTAACGCGCAGTTTTAGGCTGCAACACCTTTAGCCACTTCTGCGTACTCTTCGATCTTGTCGAAGTTCATGTACTTGTAGATCTGAGTTCCATCTTTGTTAATTTCAGTCATGCTCGCTTGGTACTCTTCTGTGGTGGGAATGCGGCCCAACTTGGAGCTGATGGCTGCAACCTCAGAGGAAGCCAAATAAACATTGGTGTTTTTGCCCAAGCGGTTGGGGAAATTGCGTGTTGAAGTAGACACCACCGTGGCGCCCTCACGCACCTGGGCTTGATTGCCCATGCACAAGGAGCAGCCTGGCATTTCAGTGCGTGCGCCCGCCGCACCAAACACACCGTAGTGGCCTTCTTTGGTCAATTCGGCAGCGTCCATCTTGGTGGGCGGCGCAATCCACAACTTCACGGGAATGTCACGTCGACCTTCAAGCAACTTAGAGGCTGCACGGAAGTGACCAATGTTGGTCATGCAAGAACCAATGAAGACTTCATCAATCTTGGTGCCCGCTACATCTGACAACAACTTGGCGTCATCTGGGTCGTTAGGGCAGCACAAGACAGGCTCTTTCAGCTGGTCCATGTCAATTTCAAGCACGTGGGCGTATTCGGCATTGGCATCCGCTTCAAGCAGCTTGGGATTGGCCAACCAAGCTTCGACGGCCTTGATGCGACGCTCTAGTGCACGCTTGTCGTTATAACCCTGCGCAATCATGTTTTTCATCAAAACGATGTTGGAGTTCAAATACTCTTTGACCGGTTCTGGGTTGAGCTTCACCGTGCAACCCGCTGCTGAGCGCTCCGCTGATGCATCTGACAATTCAAAGGCTTGCTCCACCTTCAAATCTGGCAAGCCTTCGATTTCCAAAATACGGCCAGAGAACTCATTGATCTTGCCGGACTTGGCAACAGTCAACAAGCCTGCCTTGATGGCATAGTAGGGAATGGCGTGAACCAAATCGCGCAACGTGATGCCAGGTTGCATCTTGCCTTTGAAACGAACCAGAATAGATTCAGGCATGTCCAAAGGCATCACACCTGTGGCCGCGCCGAAGGCCACCAAACCAGAGCCGGCAGGGAAAGAAATACCAATGGGGAAACGTGTGTGCGAGTCGCCACCTGTACCCACTGTGTCGGGCAACAACAAGCGGTTCAACCAACTGTGAATAATGCCATCGCCTGGCTTGAGAGAAACACCGCCACGGTTGCTCATGAAGGCTGGCAATTCGTGGTGCATTTTCACGTCAACGGGCTTGGGGTATGCCGCTGTGTGGCAGAAAGACTGCATCACCATGTCGGCACTGAAGCCCAAACAAGCCAAGTCTTTCAACTCGTCGCGAGTCATGGTGCCCGTGGTGTCTTGTGAGCCCACAGTGGTCATCTTGGGTTCGCAATAGGTACCTGGGCGAACGCCCTGTCCCTCTGGCAAACCGCAAGCACGGCCCACCATTTTCTGCGCCACAGTGAAACCGGCTTGGGTAGATGTGGGCACCTTAGGCAAACGGAACAAGGTTGAGGTGGGCAAGCCCAAGAACTCGCGGGCCTTGCCTGTGAGCGACCGACCAATGATCAAATTGATACGGCCACCTGCGCGGACTTCGTCAAACAACATGTCGCTGCGAAGTTCAAACTCAGTGAGCAGTGCACCGTTCTTCATGATCTTGCCTTCGTACGGCAAGACATCAATCACATCACCCATTTCCAATTTGGAAACATCCACTTCAATGGGCAAGGCACCAGAATCTTCTTGCGTGTTGAAGAAGATAGGGGCAATTTTGGCGCCCAATGTCACGCCACCAAAGCGCTTGTTAGGCACAAAAGGAATGTCTTCACCAAAGCCCCAGATGATGCTGTTGGTGGCTGATTTGCGAGAGGAACCTGTGCCAACCACATCGCCTACATAAGCCACCAAGTGACCTTTTTTCTTCATCTCTTCAATGAAGGCCATGGGGCCGCGCTTGCCGTCTTCCTCTGGTTTGAAAGCAGCATCAGGACGTGTGTTTTTCAACATGGCCAGATAGTGCAAAGGAATGTCGGGGCGACTCCATGCATCGGGCGCAGGAGACAGATCGTCTGTATTGGTTTCACCAGGAACTTTGAAAACAGAGACGGTGATCTTTTGAGCCACTTCAGGACGTGAAGTGAACCATTCGGCATTAGCCCAGCTTTGAATGACATCCGTGGCATTGGCATTGCCTGCCTTTGATTTTTCGGCGACGTCATGGAAGAAGTCAAACATCAGCAATGTTTTCTTCAAACTTTCAGCAGCCACAGCGGCCACTTCTTTGTGGTCGAGCAAATCAATCAAGGGTTTGACGTTGTAACCGCCCACCATGGTGCCCAACAATTCAGTGGCTTTGGCTTTGCTCACCAAAGAAACAGACAAGTCGCCATGAGCAACTGCCGACAAGAAAGAGGCCTTGACTTTGGCTGCATCGTCAACGCCAGGTGGTACACGGTGGGTGAGCAAATCCATCAAGAAGGCTTCTTCACCTTGGGGGGGATTTTTGATGAGTTCAATTAACTCAGCTGTTTGTTTGGTATCCAAAGGCAGCGGGGGAATTCCCAGCGCTGCACGTTCGGCGGCATGTTCACGATAAGCTTGCAACATAGTTTTCTCCTGTCTTACGAAATAAATTGATTCATCAATCTTTAAAAAATTATCAAACTTTACAACTCAGCGCTTGTTGTTTGTGCCATCGTTGCTCACATCAATCAAAGCAGGCGGTGGGTTGATCTTCATGTCGTTGGCGACAGCGACTTGATCGGGGTGGGCACATTCATCGGCCAATCGACGTCCATTTTTTTGATCCATCAGCATGGACTTGTTGGCCAACTGCAACCAGACTGCGCCAGCCTTTTCATCTTCCAAACGAATGGCACCCGTGCTGGTTGCGACTGGCCGCATGCGGTATTTGTAGCCCTTGCCCTGCAAATCAAAGTAGCCAGGCGTGTGTGCATCGGCGGTCATGCGAATGGATGCGCCTAGCTCACAGGGTAAATGACCGACATGCACGCGCTCTGCAATGCTGAGTTCTTGCGGAGCCAAAGGTGCATCAACTGGCTTTGCAGCAACCTTGCGTTTGTCTGATTTTTTTTTCTGGGTGGTATTTGGAGCTGTTGGCTTCGCCGCAGGTTTTGTCCGAACTTCTTTTTTAACTGCACCTTTTGCATCATGCGAGGATTGTGCTTGGGCCATGTTCATACCTGAGCCCCAAAGGCAGGCCATCAGTACCCCCAAAAAGAATTTCAAACGGCACATGTTGTCTCTCCAAAATAGGATTGAACCGATCCGGGTAAAGGTCTTCCCGTTTGATACGCGCGTTCAAGCACTTGCCAAAAGAATCTGTAGCTTGCGCGGTCATGCAATTGGCCACCCCAACTCACTGGCGCCCAATCTGCACGACGAGCTGCTTCGATCAATTCAGCCGCTTGTTCAACCTCGTGTGCACTTGGGGCCATGGCTTCCAACACAGGTCTGATTTGACTGGGGTGAATGCTCCACATGCGTGTGTAGCCTAACTCGCGTGAAGCTTTTAAGGCTGCCAATTTAATGGCTTCTAAATCACTGAATTCTGTGACCACGCAGTGCGATGGCACTTTGCCGTGTGCATGACAAGCACTGGCAATTTCCAATTTGGCCCGCACAACCAGCGGGTGAGTGAATTGGCCTTCAACGCCCATACCACTGGAAGGAATGGCACCCCCATGGGCAGATACAAAATCCATCAAGCCAAAACTCAAGGACTGCACGCGGGGATGGGCTGCAATTTCAAAGGCATGGTGAACTGCTGCAGGTGACTCAATCAAGACATGGATTGGCAAAGTCAATGCACCCGCTTGATTCAAAGCTTGCGCTGCAGTGTCAACATCGGCAACAGACTCCACCTTGGGAATCATCACGTGTCGCAAGTTGCGATGCGCATCTTTCAGAATCAAATTCACATCATTGAAAAAGGAGGGGTGATCAACGGGGTGGACCCTAACTGCCACCCTGGCTTCAGGGGCTGCATTGTTTGCAATTTCTTTGACCAAATGGGCGTGCTCAATTTCGCCGCCTACTGGGGCGCCATCTTCACAGTCCAAGGTGACATCAAAGACGCAGGCGCCAAACTCCTGCGTCATTTCTGCTTGCAGTTGCAAGCTTTTGCGCATCCGCACTTCGACACCACTGTAGTGATCACACACAGGCAAAAGCATGCCTGCGGCTTGTGATCCTAAAAGAATGTCGCGCGGATGCTTCACGAAAGTATCTTTGAGTTAAAGCAAGTGCGCTACGCCAGCTTGCTCGTCGGTCAACTCTTTCAAAGTTTTGTCGATGCAAGATTGGCTAAAGGCATCAATTTCCAAACCTTCGACGACTTTGTATTCGCCGTTCACGCATGTCACGGGGAAACCGAACATGACGTCTTTGGGAATTCCGTACCAGCCTTGTGAAGGAATGCCCATAGTGACCCAATGGCCGTTGGTGCCCAAAGCCCAATCGCGCATGTGGTCGATGGCGGCATTGGCAGCAGAAGCGGCAGATGACAAACCACGTGCTTCAATGATGGCCGCGCCGCGCTTGCCCACAGTTGGCAAGAACACGTTGGCATTCCACTCTTGGTCATTGATCATGGTCTTTACAGATTCGCCGTTGATGGTGGCGAAACGATAATCGGCGTACATGGTGGGAGAGTGGTTGCCCCAAACACACAATTTCTGAATGTCTGCAACTGCTTTGCCAGTTTTGGCCGCAATTTGCGACGCTGCACGGTTGTGGTCCAAGCGCAGCATGGCGGTGAAGTTGCTGGGCTTCAGATCGGGTGCGCTCTTCATGGCGATGTAAGCGTTGGTGTTGGCGGGGTTGCCAACCACCAAAACCTTGACATTGCGGGACGCCACAGCGTTCAAAGCTTTGCCTTGCGCAGTGAAGATGGCGCCATTGATGGCAAGCAATTCTGCGCGCTCCATGCCTGGGCCACGTGGACGTGAACCCACCAACAAAGCATAGTCAGTGTCTTTGAACGCTGTCATGGGATCAGAATGAGCTTCCATGCCTGCAAGCAAGGGGAAAGCGCAATCGTCCAACTCCATCATCACGCCCTTCAGGGCTTTTTGAGCTTTTTCGTCGGGGATTTCAAGCAATTGCAAGATCACTGGCTGATCTTTGCCCAACATTTCGCCGGAGGCGATGCGGAACAACAATGCGTATCCAATTTGACCAGCGGCTCCTGTGACGGCGACGCGAACGGGCTTTTTGCTCATGGTGTGAACTCCAGATGGTGATAAGAAAACGGACTTCGCCGACCACATCCCGACATTCACTGCCGACCGGGTCGCCTGGCTTTCCAGACGGGTGCGCAAAGAAAATGCGCACGGGCAAACAGCTTTCGAGTGTACTCGCGAAAACCTTGAAAAGTCAATTTGTCTTATGTCTTATATAAGATATCATTGCATCACTTTTTGAGCCAGCCACTTGCTAGGTCAACTGACATGACATCTCAAATTTTTTCTGTTGAAACTGCCGAATCGTCCGACCCTTCACTGTCTGCGCCAGCTTTCAGTCCCCTTTATCAGCAAATCAAGGGGCTGATTCTGCAAGGCCTCCAATCAGGCGAGTGGAAACCAGGGGAAGGCATTCCCAGCGAAATGGAATTGGCTGCGCGCTACAGGGTCAGTCAAGGCACTGTTCGAAAGGCCATTGATGAACTGGCCAGCAACAACCTGCTTGTTCGCAGGCAAGGAAAAGGCACCTTTGTGGCCACCCATGCCGAGCAACAGGTGCAATATCGATTTTTGAAGTTAATGCCCGACATGGGGCAACCCAAGAGAGATGGCCCAGCGCAGAGAAAAATAATTGATTGCAAGCGGTTTCGCGCCAACGCTGAGATAGGACGTGCGTTGGCATTGCGCACAGGTGATGCAGTCCTCCAAGTTCGCCGAATTCTCTCATTTGGTGGCGCACCCACGATACTAGAAGATCTCTGGCTACCCGGCGCACCTTTTAAAGGACTGACGGCAGAACGCCTGAGTGACTACCATGGCCCCATGTACGCACTGTTTGAAACAGAGTTTGGGGTGCGGATGGTGCGCGCCGAAGAAAAAATCAAAGCAGTGGTGCCAGATGACGCTCAATGCAAATTGCTCGAGATTAAATCTCACACCCCTTTGTTGAGTGTAGAAAGAACAGCATTTACCTACAACGACACGCCCATGGAGTTGCGCAGAGGCTTTTATGTCACTGCTGATCATCACTATCACAATGTTTTAAATTGACGCTTTGGCGACACTTAAGCTTCTTAACCCTAATGTTTTTTCATTTGTTAATGAAATTCTCATGTCAGTTTGTTGCGTTGCAATAGAATCCGCGAACACGCCAGTCAAAAACGGCTGTGAAGTTACCTAAGAGGAATAAAAAATGACCGAAGCCGCCCGAAAAAGGCCTGAATTTCGCAATATCAATGCCCTCAGCGAT
>CALAGS010000099.1 GCA_937891665.1 uncultured Burkholderiales bacterium
CCATGTCAATGTCACCTGCCATCAGCATGGTTTGCACGGGCTCTGCCAAGTTCAACAAACGAAGCAAGTTGCTGGCCGCACTACGCGAGCGTCCCACAGCTTGGGCTGCTGTTTCGTGGGTGAGTCCAAACTCTTTGATGAGGCGCTGTAAACCATGAGCCTCTTCAAGCGGGTTGAGGTCTTCACGTTGAATGTTCTCAATCAAGGCCATGGCCGCTGCCGCTTCATTGGGCACATCGCGAACCAAAACTGGCACCTCATTCAAACCCGCCAGTCGCGATGCGCGAAAACGACGTTCCCCTGCAATGATTTCATACTTGCCGGCATTGGGGCCATCACTTAACTTGCGAACCAAGATGGGCTGCATGATGCCTTGAGCCTTGATGGACTCGGCCAACTCATAGAGTGCGCCCTCGTCCATTCGTGTTCGAGGTTGGTACATGCCTGGCACCAACTCACTCAAAGACAAACTACTGGGTGTTCGATTGGCTGCCGCCTCAACGGCCTGAGGCGAACTGGGTTCGTCCTGCACTTTAGGGCCCAATAAAGCTTCCAGCCCTCGGCCTAAGCCCTTTGGTTTTTTAGTCACCATGTTGTTTTTCTTTCATCAATTCATTCAATAAGGCGCGGCCTTCAGGCCAGTCACCCAAATTTGATTCTGCGTTCACGTGTCCGCATTCGCCTAAGTTTAAAAACTCAGACCCCCAGGCCAGCGCAAACTGTTCTGCACGTGCAAGGGTGCAATAAGGGTCGTTTTCACTGCCAATTAAAATTGATTTGAAGGGCAGCGCAGTCAAAGCAATCGGACGCCAACTTGAAAAAACATCTTGCACAGGCGAGGCCTCTACGTCGCCTGGCGCAACCAACAAAGCCGCTTTGACTTTGTGGCATTGTGCAGAAATTTGCGCCCAAGCTGCGACTTGAATGCAACCCAAACTGTGTGCAACCAAGAAGACGGGCCCACTCAAGTCGGACATCACATCGTCCAATCGCGCCAACCAATCGCCGCGAAGTGGCCGCATCCAGTCATGTTGCTCTACAAGCTGATCAGCATATTGACGGGTCCAAAGGCTTTGCCAATGTGAAGGCCCACTTCCCTGCCAACCAGGCAATATAAGAACTTTAGGATTTTCCATCAACGCGCTTTCGTGGCCTTAAAGCGTTGGAATGCGCTGTACCAACTCCCTGGCAAACTCTACAAACGCTTGGCTGCCTTTGGCAGAAGGGTCAAACACAACGCCAGGCAAACCATAGCTGGGCGCCTCTGCCAGCCGCACATTTCGAGGAATGACCGTGTTAAAAACTTTGTCTCCAAAGTGCGATTTAAGTTGCTCACTCACTTGCTGTTGCAAAGTAATTCGCGGATCAAACATGACGCGCAGCAAACCAATGATTTTCAAATCAGGGTTCAAATTGGCATGCACTTGCTTGATGGTGTTCACCAAATCGGTCAGCCCCTCCAGCGCAAAATATTCGCACTGCATCGGCACAATCACGCCATGCGCGGCACACAAACCATTCAAGGTGAGCATGGACAAAGACGGCGGGCAATCAATTAAGACAAAGTCAAAGTCTTTGTCTGCCACTTCCAATGCTGACTTCAAACGTTGGTCACGTCTTTCAAGGTCAACCAGTTCAACCTCTGCACCGGCCAATTCGCGATTGGCGCCCAACACGTGATAGCCACATTTTTCTGAAAAAATGGCGGCCTCTTGAATGCTGGCCGACTCTAATAAAAC
>CALAGS010000100.1 GCA_937891665.1 uncultured Burkholderiales bacterium
GAGTTTTGCTGCAAAGCCCACATTTGAGCGTATCGGCCATTGAGTTGCAGCAGCTGGGCATGGTTGCCCCGTTCAATGATGTGCCCAGCTTCCATGACCAGTATTTCATGGGCATCCACCACAGTAGACAAGCGGTGGGCAATGACCAGGGTGGTTTTGTTTTGGGCCGCGCTGGCCAACTCGGCTTGAATGGCACGCTCATTGGCCGAGTCGAGTGCCGATGTGGCTTCGTCAAAAACCAAGATGGGCGGATTTTTGAGCAGCGTTCGTGCAATGGCCACGCGCTGCTTTTCACCACCCGAGAGTTTCAAACCGCGCTCACCGACCGATGTGGCGTAGCCCTTGGGTGTAGAGGCGATGAAATCGTGAATGCGTGCCGCTTTGGCCGCCGCTTCAATTTCTTCTTGTGTTGAGCCTGTGCGCCCATAGCCAATGTTATAGGCCACGGTATCGTTGAACAGCACAGTGTCTTGCGGCACGATGCCCAAAGCTTTGCGCACACTGTGCTGTGTGACTTGCCGAATGTCTTGGCCATTGATGGTGATGCGGCCTTGTTGCACGTCGTAGAAGCGAAACATCAAACGCGCCAGCGTCGATTTACCAGAACCTGATGGGCCCACCACAGCCACTGTTTTACCCGAAGGAATTTCAAAACTGATGTTGTGCAAAATGGGCCTGTCTGGCTCATAAGCAAACGACACCGATTCAAACTTCAAAAGTGCGCCGTTTTCGCAATTCAACTCAGCGGCGTTAGGCATATCTGCTACTTCGCGTTCACGGTCCATGAGCACAAACATTTTGTCCAAGTCAGTCAGGCTTTGTTTGATTTCGCGGTACAGCACACCCAAGAAATTCAGAGGAATGTAAAGTTGAATCATGAAGGCGTTGATCATGACCAAGTCGCCCAAGGTCATGCGCCCCTCCACCACACCTTGCGTGGCACGCCATAACATGGCCACCAAAGCGGTAGCAATGATGAGCTGCTGGCCTGTGTTGAGCAAGGACAAAGAGGTTTGAGATTTCAACCTGGCTTTGCGCAGTCGCTCCAAACTTTCGTCATACCGATTGGCTTCATAAGCTTCGTTGCCAAAGTACTTCACGGTTTCGTAGTTCAGCAAGGAGTCGATGGCTTTGGTATGCGCCGCCGAATCAAACTCGTTGGCTTCTTTTCTGAAATGCGTACGCCACTCCGTAATGCGCACTGTGAAAAAAATGTAAAAACTCAGGGCTGCCAATGTGATCCATGCAAACCAAGCGTCAAACTTAACAGCCAATATGGAGAGCACCAGCGCCACCTCGATCAGGGTGGGCACAATACTGTAAAGCGAGTAGGAAATGAGCGATTCAATGCCGCGCACACCGCGTTCAATGTCACGCGTCATACCGCCCGTTTGGCGGGCCAAATGAAAACGCAAACTCAGGGCATGCAGATGCTGGAAGGTTTCAAGCGCAATGGTGCGCGCTGCACCTTGCGTGGCTTTGGCAAAGACCAGTTCGCGCAGTTCGGTAAACGCTGAGGTCATGAGCCGAAGCGCACCATAGCCCACCAACAAAGCCACCGGCACCACCAAGACTTGAACGGGGTCATTGGGCTTGAAGCTCATAGCGTCGACCAAGTCTTTGAGCAACAAGGGCACACTGACATTGGCCAATTTGGCGCCCACCATGAACAGCAAAGCTGCGGCCACCCGCCATTTGTAAGTGAGCAAATACGGCAGCAGCCTTTTCAGGGTTCTGCTGTCTGAATCTTTGGGGGTATTTGCAGCAGTGGCAGCTATGGTAGCTGCAGGAGGAGAACTTTCACCGTGGTGGCGCATGGAACACAATCTGAATCAAAATCAATGCGCCATTGTGCACCTGTCTGAGACGGCGTCTCAAAGTCTGTGTTCAAGAAGTGAGATAAGCAGCCGTGCCCGTTGACAGCAATTTGCCATCGGCACTGCAAAATTCCATTCGGGCATTGCCAACGCGAGCGCCTACCCGCATAGCTTGGGCATGAACGATGAATTTTTCGCCGATGCCAGGGCGCAGAAAATCGATGCGCAAATCGATGGTGCTGTGGCGTGTGAAGCGTTCCAGTCGCTTGGCCACAGGTTCGTCCATGTGTTTGGCGCCTAAAGCGGCCATGACCGCCAAACTGCCCATGGCGTCAAGGACAGCACTGATGACACCCCCGTGAATGCGGTGATAGGCATAGTGCCCCACCAACTCTGGCTTCATGGCCAAGCTGGCCACAATGCCCTTGGCCTTGACACTTTCAACCTTCAGGCCCATCCATTGATTGAAGAGAATTTTCTCTTCGTAAATGTCGTGCAAGGCTGCGATGAACTCTGGCTCAAATTCAACATCGGTGGGTAGGTCTGAGCGCGAGGAAGTCATGGAGGTTCTAAGTTGGCAGAAGAACCTAGATTTTAGAGAAGTCTGGCTTGCGTTTTTCCATGAAGGCACCAAAAGCCTCACGTGCGGCGGGCTCTGACAGCATGCGTCTGAAACTTTGTCCTTCTTCGCCCATGCGCTCTATCAAGGCTTTAGATTGTCCGCCCTTCATGAGACGCTTGGTTTCAATCAAAGCAGACAGAGGCTTGGCTGCCAATTTCTTGGCCTGAGCCTGCGCATGGCCATTGACTTCTGTAGGCGGCACCACGCGATTGACCAAACCAATTTCCAGAGCGGCCTCAGCAAAGAAGGCTTCGCCCAAGAGCAAAGCCTCTGCGGCGCGGTGATATCCAAACATTTGCGGCGCCAGCATGCTAGATGCAAATTCGGGGCACAAGCCTAAATTGACAAAGGGCATGGAAAACGCAGCGTTGTCTCCGGCGTAGACCAAATCGCAGTGAAACAACAAGGTGGTACCAATGCCAACCGCCGGACCTGCCACTGCTGCAATCACAGGTTTTTCAAACATGGTTAAGGCACGCATGAAATGAAAAACCGGAGAGTCAACGGTGGATGGCGGCTTGTTTAGAAAATCGCCAATGTCATTGCCCGCACTGAAAATACTTTCATGACCTTGAATGACCAAAACCCGTATGGCGGCGTCGGCTTGTGCTTGGTCGACGGCTTGCGCCATGGCGGCATACATGTCACCTGTGATGGAATTTTTTTTGTCTAAGCGATTGAAGGTGAGAGTCATCACCCCTGAATCGATGTGGGTCAAGATATCGGACATGGCGTAGCTTCTTTCAAAAAATAAAAGGGGGTGATGCGCGGCTTAAGGAACACGCACCCAAGTCTGAGTTCGGCCAATAGGGCCAAATGAACCGCGCACCTCTAACTTGGCGCCATTTTCAATGGGTGTTAAGCGCAAGGCATAGGTTCTGCCATTTTCTGGATCCAAAATTTCACCATCTTCCCAAACATTTTTGCCACTGGCTTTTTTGGCGCCGCGAATGATTTCCAAGCCAACCACAGGCTGATTTTTGCGATCATCACTGCACTTGTCGCACTTTGCGGCAGGGTCTGCATCTTTGCGAAGTATTTTTTCTACGCGACCCTTCAGCACACCTTGCTGCTCAAAAATAATCACCACGCTTTTGAGTTCACCGGTTTTTTCATCCGAGGTATGCCACTGGCCCACAGGCGAATTGGCCATCGCAATGGGCATCAAGAAGCATGAAGCCATCAGCGCACCCATTTTTAAAATGCGCGTTGAGAAGTTGTGTGTTGTCATCGGTTCATCCAAATCAAGAAATTTATTTCAACGTGGTTCAAGTCAAGGCCAAATCAGTGTCCATTAAAACATCAGCACCGGAACGTGCCGTATTCATCAGGCTTAAAGTTTCAGGCAGCAAGCGTGCAAAGTAAAAACGAGCTGTTTGCAGTTTGGCTTTGTAGAACGGATCGGGACGCTGGGCTTCTTCCTCGGCAGCAGCAATTTTGGCCAAGGCCACTTGCGCCATGCGCGCCCAGAAGTAGGCAAACACCAAATGACCCGCCACGCGCAAATAGTCCACCGACGCCGCACCCACTTCATCGGCATTGCCCATGGCCTTCATGCCAATTTCGGTGGTGAATTGCGTCATCTTTTGACCTAAATCTGCCAGCGGTTTGATGAACTCAGCCATGGCTTCGTTGCCTATTTCTTGGGCTACCAGTTTGCCAATCAACTTGCCAAATTTTTGCAAGCTAGCGCCTTGGTTGCCCAGCACCTTGCGGCCTAGCAAATCAAGCGACTGAATGCCATTGGTGCCTTCGTAAATCATGTTGATGCGCGCATCGCGCACATACTGCTCCATGCCCCACTCTTTGATGTAGCCATGTCCGCCAAAAACTTGTTGGCACATGGTGGTTGCCTGAAAACCATTGTCAGTTAAGAAAGCCTTCACGATAGGCGTCAGGAGCGCCAGAATTTCTGCAGAATCGGCGCGAACCTTTTCGTCGGGGTGGTTCAATTCTTTGTCGATGAGGAGCGCGCCATAACAAGCCAAGGCACGACCACCTTCAGCATAGGCCTTGGCAGTCAGAAGCATGCGCCTCACGTCAGGGTGAACCAAAATAGGATCGGCTGGCTTGGAGGGCGCTTTCACGCCAGACAAACTGCGCATCTGAATGCGATCTTTGGCATAGGCCAAGGCATTTTGATAGGCCACTTCGGTCAAGCCCAAAGACTGATTGCCCACGCCCAATCGCGCGCCGTTCATCATGACAAACATGGCGGCCAAACCTTTGTTAGGTTGCCCCACCATGACGCCTGCCGCACCGTCTAGCACCATCTGGCAAGTGGCATTGCCATGAATGCCCATCTTGTGCTCTAAGCCTCCGCAATAGATGCCATTGCGCTCACCTATGGCGCCATTGGCCTTCACGTTGAATTTGGGGACGACAAACAAGCTAATGCCTTTGCTGCCCACGGGCGCATCGGGCAAGCGAGCCAACACCAAGTGAACAATGTTGGCTGCCAAGTCGTGCTCGCCCGCACTGATGAAAATCTTTTGACCTGTGAGGCGGTATGTGCCATCGGCTTGCGGCTCGGCCTTGGTGCGCAGCATGCCCAAATCGGTGCCGCAGTGGGGTTCGGTCAGGCACATGGTGCCAGTCCACTCGCCGCTGGTGAGCTTGGGCAAGTACATGTCCTTTTGTTCTTTGGAGCCATGGGCAGACAAGCAAGCATGCGCGCCATGCGACAAACCAGGGTACATGGTCCAGGCTTGATTGGCAGAGTTCAGCATTTCAAAGAAGCACTGATTCACCACGAAGGGCAAGCCTTGACCGCCATATTCTTCTTGCGCGCTGAGTGCTGCCCAGCCACCCTCCACATATTTTTCATAGGCTTCTTTGAAACCTGCGGGTGCCTTCACTTCATGCGTGTCGCGGTCTAATTTGCAGCCCTCTTCATCGCCAGACACATTCAAGGGAAACACCACTTCAGCCGCAAATTTACCGCCTTCTTCCAACACCGCATTGATGGTGTCAGCGTCGGTCTCAGCATGCTTGGGAATGGCTTTTAATTCATTTTGCAAATCGAGCAATTCGTGCAAGACGAACTGTAGATCACGCAGGGGAGGAACGTAGCTTGGCATGGTTAACTTTCAAAAAATTCAATACAAATTAAAGAGTTGAGGTGTTGCGTGTTGCTTAATTATCAAGCTTGATTTCGCACCACAATTTCAGAAAAGCCTTTGCGGGCGCGATCTGCTGCACCGGGGTTTCGAAGAAATCTGGCTTCGTAATGCAATGCCAAGATGAGGCCGTGAATTTCAAAGGCCACCTGCAAAGGGTCTGCCTTTGCGGTGAGATGTTTTTCTTCTTGCGCTTGCGCCACTGAACGCTGCAATGCGTTTTGCCATGTGTTGACCGATGACGCCAGCGCATCCCGCACAGAGCCTGGCCGGTCATCAAACTCCACCGCGCCGCTGATGTAGATGCAGCCCGAGTCAATTTCTGTGGTGGTGCGTTGCATCCAGTTGTCAAACAAAGACTGCAAACGGGGCAAACCACGCGCGCAACTGAGGGCTGGGTAAAAAACTTCGCTTTCAAACTGAGCGTGGTATTCGCGGATGACTGAGATTTGCAATTCTTCTCGCGAACCGAAGTGCGCAAATACGCCCGACTTGCTCATGCCCGTGACTTCCGCCAGAGCGCCAATGGACAGACCTTCCAAACCAATTTGTGATGCCAAGCCCAAAGCCGCATTGACGATGGCTGCCTTGGTCTGACGACCTTTCATCAAGGTTCGCCCACTGCCGTCATCGATGGCTTGAGAGGCTGGAGGGACTTGAGAAAGGGAGGTGATGTGTCTAACGGTCATGGTGTGCATGTCTTCAAAATAGAACGCCCGTGCTATTTTGCATGAAAAAGAAAGATTCGGCACAAAGAAAAGGCGAATCAGGGTTATTCCCGATTCGCCTGGTATGCCGCCATTGTAAACGGCAGGGGTGAAAACGCTTACTTTGAAGCCTGGCGTTTGAAGGCCACGACCTTTTGCATTTGTTCACCAAGGCCTTGGATGCCAACATGCATCACGTCGCCCTTTTTCAAGAACACGGGCGCGGGTTTACCGTCCTTCTTCACGCCCATGCCCACACCCGGTGGGGTTCCGGTGGTAATGACGTCACCGGGCTCGAGGGTCATGAACTGGCTGACATAGCTGACCAATTTGGTCACCCCAAAAATCATGGTTTTGGTGGAGCCATCTTGCATGCGCTGGCCATTCAAATCCATGTACATCTTCAGATTTTGCGGGTTGGGCACTTCGTCTTTGGTGACCATCCATGGACCAATAGGGCCGAAGGTGTCGCAGCCCTTGCCCTTGTCCCAAGTACCGCCCATTTCGAGTTGGTAGGCGCGCTCGCTCACGTCATTGACGGTGCAATAGCCTGCCACATAGTCGAGCGCTTCTTTTTGCGACACATAACTGGCACGCTTGCCAATCACAATGCCCAATTCCACTTCCCAATCTGATTTAAGTGACCCCTTGGGCAACATGACTTCATCGTCAGGGCCTTGAATGCATGAAGTGGCCTTCATAAAAACAATGGGCTCTTTGGGAATGGGCATGTTGGCTTCAGCCGCGTGATCGGCGTAGTTCAAACCAATGGCGATGAACTTAGGCACGTGTGACACGGGGCATCCCATGCGGGGCTTGCCTTTGACCAAGGGCAGCTTGTCAGTTTTAAGTTTGGCCAACTTGGCCAAGACTTTGTCCGACAATTGTTCAGGGCCGATGTCTGACACCACGCCACTTAAGTCACGCAATTTGCCAGCGGCATCAATCAGGCCTGGTTTTTCTTTGCCGGGTTGGCCGTAACGCACGAGTTTCATGAGAACTTCCTTTGATGAATGATTCAGTAAAAATTAAGCAAGAGATGCAATATGCAACATTGAAAAAATCTGATTGTGATCGAAATCGAATCAGTAGGTAGAGCGTCCGCCCGACAAATCAAAAACAGCACCTGTTGAGAAGGCGCAATCTTCTGTCAAAAGCCAAGTGACCATGGCCGCCACTTCTTCGGGCGTACCAAAACGGCCCATGGGAATTTTAGACAACATAAATTGAATGTGCTCAGGCGTCATCTGATCAAAAATAGCCGTTTTCACGGCAGCCGGCGTGACGCAGTTGACACGCACAGGGCTGCTGGCCAATTCTTTGCCCAGCGATTTGGTAATGGCCATGACGGCCGCCTTGCTGGCACTGTAGGCGCTGGCATTGGGGTTGCCATCTTTGCCAGCCACGGAGGCAATGTTGACGATGCGGCCCGCAGGACGCTCTTTCAAATGCGGTGTCCATTCACGGCAGCAATAAAACACACCATTGACGTTCACATCCATGACTTGTTGCCATGCATCGACGGGGTAGTTGGCCACCGGCGTCACGGGGCCTGTAATGCCAGCAGAATTGACCACCGCATCGACGGGGCCGATTTTCAAAGTAGCCTGCGTGGCGGCGACCACTGAGGCATGTTGCGACACATCGACTTGCACACTGTGCACTGATCCGGGGTGCTTCAAACTGGCAACGGCTTTGGCCATACCGGCCTCATCGCGATCCCACAAGGTGACGCTGCCACCCGACGCCAACACACGTTCAGCAATGGCATAGCCCAAGCCTGTTGCACCGCCTGTGATGACCGCATGGCGGCCTTTCATGTCATATTGGTTCATAAGTTTTTGAAGAAGTTGTGTGGTTGAAATGATTGATTGACATGATCAGATGGTCATGCCGCCATCGACCATGTAAGCGTTGCCCGTTGCAAAGATGGCTTCGTCTGAGGCCAAGAAAACAATGATAGGCGCAATTTCATGGGCTTGCGCCAAACGCCCCATAGGTTGACGGGCAATGAAGTTTTTGCGCGCTTGAACGGGGTCGGCTTCTGCATTGATCCGATCATGCAAAGAAGGTGTTTCTACCGTGCCAGGGCAAATGGCGTTGCAGCGAATGCCCTTGGTCACATAGTCTGCGGCCACGCTTTTGGTGAGGCCTATGACGGCAGCTTTGGACGCGCCATAGATGAACCGATTGGGCAAACCACGCACGCTAGAGCACACACTGGCCATGTTGATGATGCTACCGCCACCTTGCTCCAGCATTTTGGGCAACACCGCTTGAATCATCCAAAACTGCGCGCGCGCATTGAGATTGAATGCAAATTCCCAGTCTTTGTCGGTGGCTTGCAAAATGGTGCCGCCATGAACCACGCCTGCGCAATTGAACAGCGCGTCAATGCGCGGAATGAGGGCCACTTGCTTGTGAATGTCGTCTTTGTTCATCACATCAAGGACGGCCGTGTGAACATTGGCAACCCCTGCATAGCTTTTGAGCAATTCAGGGTTGACATCGGTGGCCCAGACTGTGGCGCCCTCTGCCGCCATGGCCATGACCGCAGCGTGACCAATGCCTTGGCCAGCAGCCGTTACCAAAATGTTTTTGTTTTTAAGTCGCATGTTTGATCTCCAAATAAATCTTTTGCCGTTTTTGAATGGCATCCCAATTCCAATCTATGCCCAAACCATGTGCATCCGGCGGAATTGCAAAGCCGTCTTCAACTTTCATACGCGAGTGCGTGATGTCATCCAATTGAGGAATGTATTCCACCCAGGTGGCATTTGGCACTGCCGCACACAAACTGACGTGCAATTCCATCAGGAAGTGGGGGCACACGGGCACATCAAATGTTTCAGCCAAATGGGCCGTTTTGATCCAGGGTGTGATGCCCCCAATGCGGGACACATCGGGTTGCACCACACTGCAGGCACCTTGCTCTAAATACTCGCGAAATTGCATCGGGTGGTACATCGATTCGCCCACCGCGACTGGAATGCTGGTGTGCTCACGCAAATGCCGATGGCCACTGATGTCTTCTGCAGGCAAGGGCTCTTCCAGCCATGCCAAATCAAGCCCGTCAAAGGCTTTGGCGCGGCGAACCACTTCTGCGCGGTGAAAGCCTTGGTTGGCGTCGGTCATAATTTCAAACCCAGGCCCTACAGCATCTCGCACAGCCGACAACCGGGCCACATCTTCGCTAACGTGCGGCCTGCCAATTTTGATTTTGGCGCCTTTGAAGCCGTCAGCTTTTGCTTTGAGGGTTTGCTCGACCAACACCTGGGGGGACAACTGCAACCAGCCGCCCTCTGTGGTGTAAAGCGGCACCCTGCTTTGGGCACCGCCCAACAATTGCCACAACGGCAAAGCTTGGCTTTGAGCTCGCCAATCCCACAACGCGGTGTCAACGCAAGCCAGCGCCAAGCTGGTCATGGCACCCACTGCTGTCGCATGCGTGTGAAAAAACAAATCTTTCCAAATGGCTTCAATGTGAATGGGATTTTTGCCCAACAGCCGCGGCACCAAATGGTCTTTGAGCAAGGCCACCACCGAGCTACCGCCCGTGCCAATGGTGTAGGCGTAGCCTGTAGCCTGGATGCCATCACTGCAAACCAAGGTGAGCAAGATGGTTTCTTGGGTGACAAAGGATTGAATGGCGTCGGTGCGCTCAACCTTCGGCGGCAAGTTGACTTGACGCAAGAAAACGCGATCGATGGTGACTGAAGTCATGTGGGTGGAAAAATTGTTTGAGAAAAGTTCGGGTTTGTGCGTATCAAAACAGGCTTGACCCTCACTCCGGTTCCATGTGAAGATTGTGCAACTGGTCTGACCAATTGTCCAATTCACGTATTCCCTGACTTATTGAATTCAACGCACTGTCAATTCACCATTCACTCAAGGCCATTTTCCTCAGAACCTCACCGCCCTCATGTCAGACAAGTCTCTCGAACCTCAACGGCTTTACCGCCAAATTGCCAAACAAATCCAGACGCTCATTTCGTCTGGCGAGTTTGCAGTAGGTTCACGTTTGCCTGCAGAGCGCGACTTGGCCACCCAATTGAAGGTCAGCCGTCCTTCGGTGCGCGAGGCCCTCATTGCGCTGGAGGTGGAAGGCGTCATAGAGGTCCGAACAGGTTCAGGCATTTACGTCAAATCACTCGGTAAACAAGGGCATGCCAAGGCAAGCAAACACAATGCGATGCTTGAATGGGGGCCGCTTGAGGTCATGCGGGCTCGCTTCCTTATCGAAGCCGAAACGGCGGCCATGGCCGCAGAAAACGCCTCGGCCAATGACCTGAAAGCCATGAGATTGGCCCTCAAAGGCATGCAAAAAGATGCCAAGGCGGGTCGCATACCCCGTGACCATGACATTGCGTTTCACATGGCCATTGCCAACGCCTGCGCCAACAGCGTCATGCTCGACACATTAGACCAATACCTTCAGGCCAGAACAGGCCCCTTGTTTGAACGCTTGGGTGATTATTTTGAATCACCCGCATCGTGGGCTGCCGCTATTTCGGAGCACGAAGCCGTCCTTCAAGCCATTGACACAAAAGACTCACAAGGCGCCCGCAGAGCCATGCAAAAGCACTTGCGACAAGCCCACAAAAGATTCAGCGCTAGCTGGCGAAGCGCGCCCTCTCGTTCTTAGTTTTTCGCCAGCAAATCAAAATTTTTTCTAACCACAAGGAGACAACATGACTACCAAACGAAATGCACTGAAATCGCTCGCTACGGCCAGCGCCATTGCGCTGGGCCTTTTAGGAGCCATGGGCAGCGGCGTTGCGCAAGCGCAAACCAAATTGAAATGGGCGCACGTGTACGAAACTTCAGAGGCTTATCACACTGAATCTGTGTGGGCTGCCGACGAAATCAAAAAACGCACCAACGGCAAATTTGAAATTCAAGTTTTCCCTGCATCCACTCTGGGCAAAGAAACCGACATCAACCAAGGCCTCACTTTGGGCACGGTCGACATGATCATCAGCGGCCCATCATTTGCAGCTCGAGCCTATCCGCGTTTTGGCATTGCTTACTACCCCTTCATCTTCCGCGATGGCGACCACCTCATTGCTTACTCTAAGAGCCCCGTGTTTGCAGAGATGGTGAATGAGTTCCGTGCCAAAACTGGCATTCAGGTAACGGCCTACACCTACTACGGCGCACGCCACACCACCGCGCAAAAAGCTTTCACCAACTGCGCCGGCATGAAGGGCATCAAAATTCGCGTGCCAGATGTACCCGCTTACCGCGCCACGCCTGAAGCTTGCGGTGCCAACCCTACGCCAATTGCATTTGCTGAAGTTTATTTGGCATTGCAAAACGGAACAGTGGAAGCTCAAGAAAATCCATTGACCACCATTGAAGCCAAGAAGTTTTTTGAAGTTCAAAAAGCCATCATGCTCACCGGTCACATTGTCGATGGCTTGACTACGCAAATTGCCCCTCACGTTTGGAACAAGCTTTCTGATGCAGAGAAGAAAGTTTTCTCAGATGTCACGCAAGAAGCTGCTGTGCGCGCAACCGCCAAGATCAAAGCACGTGAGGCTGAGTTGGTTGGCGAATTCAAGAAGAAAGGCCTGCAAATTGTGCAAGTCGATCGCAAGTCATTCCAAGACGCTGTCTTGAAAAACAAGCCCCTTGAATCGATGGGTTTCACCAAGGCTGACTTCGACAAAATTCAAGCTGCCAAGTAAGTTGTTCGAACAGTGCATCACTCTTTGGATGAAGGGTGCACTCATACGGGTCGAGCCTCAGGGCTCGACCTTTGAGTTTTTTTGAGGATTTTCCATGAGCAACACCCCCGACCTAGACGCCATGCCCAAAGTGATGGGCGACGATGGTCAGTTTCACGCCGTTGACGAAGAAGTTGATTTGTCTGGCACCCCTATTGAAGCCTGGGTGGCCTTGGGATTCTTTTGGTTGCTAGGTGCAACCGTGTTCTATCAATTTTTTACCCGATACGTGCTCAATAACTCAGCATCTTGGACCGAGGAAATTGCGCGTTATCTCTTGATTGCCGTTGTCTTCACAGGCGCCACCATTGGCGTGGCCAAAAATAACCACATTCAAGTGGACTTTTTCTACAAATTCATGCCCGCTTGGATGTCCAAACTCATGAGCCACTTGGTCGACATCATGCGCATTGCATTTTTTGGTGCAGCTACTTTTCTAACGGGACAAATGATGGAAAAGCTGGGTACTTACAAAATGACCATCATTGATTTGCCCATGAATTTGGTTTACGGCGTGGTCATGGCTGGCTTTGCAGCCATGTGTTTGCGCGCTATCTGGGTCATGAAAATTCATTGGCAACGTGGCTATACCGTGTTGCAGCGTCCCGAGTCAGAGATGACAGACCGTTGATCGCTTCATTTCGACGCTTGAAAGAAAAGACATGTTAAAAATTTTATTCTTGTTGCTTATGAGTGGTGGCATTCCGGTGGCCATTGCCATGGCGGGTGCCTCACTCATTTATTTATTCTGGACACAAAGCTCGCCCCCCTTCGTGGTCATTCACCGCATGGTGTCTGGTATTGACAGCTTCCCCTTGTTGGCAGTGCCCTTCTTTATTTTGGCCGGCAACCTCATGAACAATGCCGGCATTACCAACCGCATTTACAACTTCGCTTTGGCTTTGGTGGGTTGGATGAAAGGTGGCTTGGGTCATGTGAATGTGGTGGGCTCGGTGGTGTTTGCCGGCATGAGTGGCACCGCCATTGCGGATGCTGCAGGCTTGGGCACCATTGAAATCAAGGCCATGAAAGACCACGGCTACAGCACCGAATTTGCGGTGGGCGTGACAGCTGCTTCTGCCACCCTAGGCCCCATCATTCCACCGAGCTTACCCTTTGTGATTTACGGCATGATGGCCAACGTTTCAGTCGGATCATTGTTTTTAGCGGGCATCTTGCCGGGTATCTTGATGGCCTTACTGATGATGGTCACCGTGGCTTACTTTGCCCACAAAAACAATTGGGGTGCAGATGTCAAGTTTGAATGGCCCCGTGTTTTAAAAGCCTTGGCCGAAACTGCCGTTGTCATTGGTTGGCCGCTTGGTGTTTGGGGCTTGGTGACCTTGCTAGAAACACCACCCCAGTTGACGGTGTTTGTGGCACTCGGATTTTTATTCATCACCGACAAACTTTTCAAGTTCCAAGCTGTGCTGCCCATCATGACCCCTGTGCTGCTCATTGGCGGTATGACCACTGGCGTATTCACACCTACAGAAGGTGCCATTGCAGCCTGTGTCTGGGCCATCATTCTCGGATTTTTCTGGTATCGCACGCTGAACTTCAAAATGTTTGTGAAGATTTGCTTGGACACCGTCGAGACCACAGCCACCGTCATGTTCATTGTGGCGGCCGCCAGCATCTTTGGTTGGATGCTCACAGCCACTGGCGTCACAGCGGCCATCAGCGATTGGGTCCTAGGATTCACGCAAGAGCCTTGGAAGTTTTTGCTGTTGGCCAATTTGCTCATGCTGTTCGTGGGTTGCTTCTTAGAGCCCACTGCCGCCATCACCATCCTTGTTCCCATCTTGGTTCCCATCTGCCAAAAGCTGGGCATCGACTTGGTTCACTTTGGTTTGATCATGGTGCTCAACCTCATGATTGGTCTGTTGCACCCGCCTATGGGCATGGTACTGTTTGTCTTGGCGCGTGTGGCCAAACTCAGCGTTGAAAGAACCACTGCCGCCATCCTTCCTTGGCTATTCCCTTTGCTAGGCAGCTTGGCCGTCATCACCTACGTGCCCAGCTTGGTGCTTTGGCTTCCTAAAAAGTTTTTTTGAGATCAAACCATGAGTGTATTTATTCGACTTCATTCTGCCGATGACGTGGTCATTGCGCGTGCCCAACTCATGAGCGGAGCCAGTGTGGAGGGCGTGCCTGTTAAAGGCCTTATTCCACCCGGCCACAAAGTGGCCACGCGCGCCATTCAAGCCGGGCAGCCCGTGCGCCGTTACAACCAAATCATTGGCTTTGCCAGTGCGGCCATCCAGCCCGGCGAGCATGTGCACACGCACAACCTCAACATGGGGTCCGAGAAGGGCAACTTCGAGCGTGACTACGCCATTGGCCAAGACGTGAAGCCAGAGACGCCACGCAAACACGCCACGTTCATGGGCATTCAACGATCAGATGGCCGTGTTGCCACACGCAATTACATTGGCGTGCTGTCCAGTGTCAATTGTTCAGCCACGGCCGCACGCGCTATTGCCGATCATTTTTCGAAGCGCAACAACCCTGCTGCGCTGGCCAACTTCCCCCAAGTCGATGGCGTGGTGGCTTTAACGCACGGCACCGGTTGCGGCATGGACACTGAAGGTTTGGGCATGCAGTTGTTAGAGCGCACCTTGGCAGGCTATGCCACGCACGCTAACTTTTGGGGCGTGGTGGTGGTGGGCTTGGGCTGTGAGTCCAATCAACTCAAAACCTGGTTGGCACACAGCAGCTTGCGCGAAGGCGACACACTCAAGGTGTTCAACATTCAAGACACGGGCGGTACGCGCCTGACGGTTGAAAAAGGCATTGCCCTCATTGAAGACATGTTGCCACGTGCCAACCAAGTCAAGCGCGAGCCTTGCAGCGCAGAACACATCACCATTGGCTTGCAATGTGGTGGCTCTGATGGTTACTCCGGTATCAGCGCCAACCCCGCGTTAGGCGCTGCCGTCGACTTGTTGGTTCAACACGGTGGCACGGCCATCTTGAGCGAAACCCCTGAAATTTATGGCGCCGAGCATTTGCTCACACGCCGCGCTGTCAAACCCGAAGTGGCGCAAAAACTCATTGACCGCATTCACTGGTGGGAGAACTACACCGAAATCAACGGTGGCGAGATGAACAACAACCCCTCACCTGGCAACAAAGCCGGTGGCCTGACCACCATCTTGGAAAAGTCTTTAGGCGCTGTGGCCAAAGGCGGTACCAGCAACTTGCAAGCTGTTTACGAATACGCAGAACCTGTCGATGCGCATGGCTTTGTTTACATGGACACACCAGGCTATGACCCGGTCAGTGCCACAGGCCAAGTGGCCGGTGGCGCCAATCTCATTTGCTTCACCACGGGCCGTGGCAGCGCCTATGGCTGCGCGCCCTCCCCCAGTTTGAAGTTTTCTACCAACACCGCTTTGTGGAAAAAACAAGAAGAAGACATGGACCTGAATTGCGGTGAGATTGTTGACAACGGCGTGAGCGTTGCCGACATGGGTCAGCGCATTTTTGACATGATTTTAAAAGCAGCCTCTGGCGAACCTACCAAAAGCGAGCAACATGGCTACGGGCAAAATGAGTTTGTGCCATGGCAAGTTGGCGCGGTCATGTAATTTGAAAGTCTACTTATGAGTCATTGCATTCCAGCAGATCAACTGCGACAACAAATCAGCCACATCATTCAAATGACGGGCAGTGAAATTGCCGAAGCAGAACAAGTGGCCGCCAATTTGGTCATGGCCAATTTAAGTGGTCACGACTCGCATGGTGTCGGCATGGTGCCGCGCTATGTCGACGCGGTGCTTGAAGGCGGCCTCAGCCCCAACACTGGCGTCAAAGTGGTGCTTGACACCGGCCCACTGCTCAACTTAGACGGCCAACGTGGCTACGGCCAAATCACGGGTGTGCAAGCCATGGAAATGGGCATCGAACGCGCCAAACAACATGGCGTGTGCACAGTGGCGCTTAGCCGTTCGCATCACCTCGGCCGCATTGGTCACTTTGCAGAAATGGCTGTCGCACAAGGTTTGGTATCGATGCATTTTGTCAATGTGTTGTCACGGCCCGTGGTGGCACCCTTTGGCGGTGGCGATGGTCGCTTTGGCACCAACCCTTGCTGCATTGGCGTGCCCATGGGCAATCGCCCTCCCTTCGTGCTCGACTTTGCCACCAGCCGTGTGGCGCAAGGCAAGATGCGCGTGGCGCACAACAAAGGCGAGCAAGTCCCCGACGGTTATTTGATCGACGAAAACGGTCACCCCACCAACGATCCTGGTGTCGTGGTCGTACCGCAATCCAATGGCATGTTTGGCGCTCTCATGACCTTTGGTGAGCACAAAGGTTTTGGCATGGCCATGGCCTGCGAATTGTTGGGCGGCGCCCTCACTGGAGGTGACACCTGGCACCGTGAAGCAGATCACAAACGTTCTGTTTTAAATGGCATGTTGGTCATGCTCATCGACCCCGTTCGCTTGGGCACACAAGCTTCCTTTGAAAAAGAAGCTTTGGCGTTTGAAGATTGGTTGCGTCAAAGTCCGAATGCGCCAGGCACTTCAGGTGTCATGACAGCTGGCGAACCCGAACGTGCCGCGCGCGCTGAGCGTGCGCAAAATGGCATTTGGATCGACGACGCCACTTGGGCCGAACTCCAGGCTTCAGAAGACAAGCTGAAAAATCGAAATGCCTGAACTGAAGCTCGCGCGCGCCACACTGCCTCTGGTTTCAAAGTCAGTTCATACACCGGCCTACGTGCCAACTTCTGCCCAGCCAAGTGTGGTGCATTTGGGCTTAGGCGCGTTTCACCGTGCGCACCAAGCCATGGTGTTCGATCAATTGTTGCGCGAAGGCGATATGCGCTGGGGCATTCATGGCGTAGGCATGACCCAAGCTGGCCTGGTCAACAAACTGCGCGCGCAAGACGGCTTGTATGCCGTGCGCGTTGCAGGCGCCAATGGCATTGAATGGCACGTGCCTGGCGCGCTGTGGCAAACCAGCGTGGCCACCACCGAACGCCAGAATGTCTTAAACGCCATTGCCGCTCCAAGCACTCGTTGGATCACTCTCACCGTCACCGAAAAAGGCTACACACCCGTCTTGGCGCAATTGCTGATTGACGGCTTGCGCTTGCGCCATGCTGCAGGCCTGGCAGGTCTGACCATTGCGTCGTGTGACAACCTGCAAGGCAATGGCCACAAACTCAAAGCCATTATTCATGCAACAGCCAGCTCACAAGATGCCGAGCTGATGACATGGATAGATGCCCGCTGTGCATTCCCTTGCAGCATGGTTGATCGCATCGTGCCTGCGGCCACCGAAGCAGTAGCATCGGCCGCCAAAGAGGCACTGGGCATGCAAGACGAATGCGCCCTCAGCACCGAAACATTTTGGGAGTGGGTCATTGAAGACAACTTCGTTGACCCAAGCGACGCCGAATTGCTAAGCAGATGCGGCGTTCGCGTGACCTCACAAGTGCACAGTTATGAAGAAGCCAAATTGCGCATGCTCAATGGCAGTCATTCCGCCATGGCTCTGATGGGTGCCATCACTGGCCGCGCGCACATTGCCGATTGCATTGGCTCAGACCACATCCAAGAATTTGTTCATCGCTTGATGACCCAAGAAGTGGCACCGCACCTCAGTCGAGCAGATTGGGCCGACTACCGAGACGCACTCATTCAGCGTTTCGGCAATCCGTATTTGAAGCACAGCGTACATCAAATCGCCACTGACAGCTCCCAAAAAATTCCTCAACGTTGGCCGCCTTCTGTTTTGGGTCAAATGGCCAAAGGCCAATCGTTTGAGCACCACGCATTGGCTGCCGCTATTTTTCTGCGGTACACCTTGGCCAAAGATGAACAAGGCAAAGCTTACGCCCTCAACGATCCTCAGGCCGAGAGCCTGATGGCCATTGGCGCAAACCAAGCCTCCGAACCGCAAGCTTGTGTTCGCACCTTGTTAGCACGAGAAGATTTGTGGGGCAAAGAACTGGCAGCCTCAGAAGCGTGGCTTGAGCGCGTTAGATATTGGCACGACCAAGTGTTGCACCAAGGCGTTGACGCTACGGTGAAATACATCATCCAACAAGACTTCTCATGAAAATAACGGCCGCTCGCGTCATTGTTTGCAGTCCGGGTCGCAATTTCGTCACGCTCAAAATTGAAACCGACCAAGGCCTCACAGGCGTCGGCGATGCCACGCTCAATGGTCGCGAGTTGTCGGTGGTGAGTTACTTGGAAGAGCACGTCATTCCGTGTTTGATTGGACGCGACCCGCAGCAAATTGAGGATATTTGGCAATATCTCTACAAGGGTGCTTACTGGCGCAGAGGGCCGGTCACCATGACGGCCATTGCAGCGGTAGACACCGCGCTGTGGGACATCAAAGCCAAAATTGCAGGTCAACCCCTTTACCAATTACTAGGCGGAAGAAGTCGCACGGCCATCATGTCTTATGCGCACGCCACCGGTCGCGACACGGCAGAAACGGTAGACGAAGTGTTGCGTCACAAAGAGATGGGCTACTTGGCCATTCGTGCACAAAGCGGCATTCCCGGCCTCAACAAAGTCTATGGTGTCAGTGGCAACGGGCGCATGTACGAACCCGCCGATGGCCCTTTGCCAGGAGAGCACGATTGGCGCACTGAAACATATTTAAACCACACACCCGGCTTGTTTCAAGCAGTGCGCGAGGCCGTTGGTCCCGACATTCATTTGCTACACGATGTCCACCATCGTCTCACACCCATTGAAGCAGGCCGTTTGGGCAAAGCGTTAGAGCCCTTTCATTTATTTTGGCTCGAAGACCCCACGCCTGCAGAAAACCAAGCAGCCTTCAAACTCATTCGGCAGCACACCACCACACCTTTGGCAGTGGGCGAAATTTTCAATAGCATTTGGGACTGCAAAGATTTGATCGAGCAACAGCTCATCGACTACATTCGCACCACGGTCACGCATGCGGGCGGCATCACGCACCTTAGGCTGATTGCCAATTTGGCCAGCCTCTACCAAGTCAGAACAGGCTCCCACGGTGCTACCGACTTGTCACCTGTTTGCATGGGTGCTGCTTTGCACTTTGATACTTGGGTGCCTAACTTTGGTATTCAAGAACACATGGCGCACAGTGAAGAAATGTTGTCAGTCTTCCCGCACGATTGGCGATTTGAAAAAGGCATGTTGTATTGCGGAGAATCGCCCGGCCACGGCGTGGACATAGATGAAAAATTGGCTGCCAAGTACCCTTACCAGCGAGCCTATTTGCCTGTCAACCGTCTACAGCACGACGGCACCTTGTGGAGTTGGTAAAGCTTAAAGAACGCGCGCCAAAGAAGCTTGTAAATTCTCTGAAGGCAAACGCTTAAAGCCTGAGCGTGCAAAGCGCTGCATACGGCCCATCATGAAGGCCACCAACAAAGAAGCTGTCACTTGGGCATCTACAGTGGGCGTATCGCTTTGAGGACCGCCATCGCGCAAAGACTGTTTGAACGCACTTTCTAGTTTGTCAAATAGCAAGTTCATGCGCTCTTGAAGTCGCTCATTTTCAAACACCAAAGCGTCTCCGGTCATGACGCGCGCCATGCCGGGGTTCTTTTCTGCAAATTGAAGAATGAGCGCAATGGTGCGAGCCACTTGCGCAGGGCCAGCGGGTTCGCGATCGGCAATTTGACGCACAAACGCAAACACCGATTGCTCGACAAAATCAATCAGACCTTCAAACATTTGCGCTTTGCTGGCGAAATGACGGTACAGCGCCGCTTCACTCACGCCCAACTTAGCAGACAAAGCCGCGGTCGTAATGCGCTCCGCGCCAGGCTGCTCCAGCATGCCTGCCAAGGTCTGCAAAATTTGCAGACGGCGCTCTCCGGGCTTAGGGCGCTTGCGCGTGGGCGCCTCAGCGGCAACCGTTGCGTCGTCATCTGGCAAGTTGTTTTCGGAGTTGGTTTCTGTGGTCATGAAAGTCCCCTGCTCAATGGCTTCGAATCATGGTGCCGAAAGCTTGATCGGTCAAAATCTCAAGCAGCATGGCATGTGGGACACGACCATCAATGATGTGAACGGCATTCACGCCACTTTTGGCAGCATCCAAGGCGCCACTGATTTTGGGCAACATGCCGCCACTGATGGTGCCATCGGCAAACAACTCGTCAATGCGGCGCGCACTTAAATCGGTGAGTAAGTTGCCGGCTTTGTCCAACACGCCTGGCGTGTTGGTGAGCAACACCAATTTTTCAGCTTTCAGCACACTGGCCAATTTGCCAGCCACCACATCGGCATTGATGTTGTAGCTTTCGTTGTTTTCTCCAAAACCAATGGGGCTGATGACCGGAATAAAAGCATCGTCTTGCAAGGCTTTGACCACACTGGGGTCAATTGACTCGATCTCGCCCACTTGGCCCACGTCGTATTCTTTAGAAGGGTCTGCGTTGTCGACCATCTTGAGTTTCTTGGCCCGAATCAAGCCGCCGTCTCGCCCTGTCAATCCAACGGCTTTGCCACCGGCTTGGTTGATCAAACCCACAATGTCTTGTTGCACTTCACCGGCCAACACCCACTCGACCACTTCCATGGTTTCGGCGTCGGTCACACGCATGCCCTGAATGAACTCGCCTTTTTTGCCCAAGCGGTTCAAGGCTGTTTCAATTTGCGGGCCACCGCCATGAACCACCACAGGGTTCATGCCCACCAACTTCAGTAGCACCACATCTTCGGCAAAGTCAGCTTGCAAGGCTGGGTCGGTCATGGCATTGCCGCCGTATTTGATGACCAATGTTTTGCCATGGAACTTGCGAATGTAGGGCAAGGCTTGCGCCAAGATTTCCGCTTTGTCGCGAGGAGAAATGTGAGCCAAAGAGTCGTTGTCAGTCATGATGGGCCGTCAAAGTAGAAACATGCAAGTCAGCGCTTGCTCATGGGATGGAAGGCATTCTGAGCCGTATTGTGAACACTTTTAGCGCTTTGCGCCCAACCAAAGCCCAAGTTCACAAAATTTTTGTCAACATGGCGTCCACACCAGCTTGCCAAGGTGGCAACTTGAGTTGCAGTGCTTGCTCCAAGCGACTGCAGTTGAGCCGGGAATTAAGGGGGCGTGCAGCAGGCGTTGGAAAATCCGATGTGGGCACCGCCACAAAATCCCTGACTGCATAGTTCAAGCTGGGTTTCAACTGCTTGGCTTTGGCCAACACATATTTTGCGTAGGCATACCAAGTTGTCTCTCCGGCCGCAGCCAGATGGTAAATACCTGCTAGCGGCCGCGACGCTTGCAGAGCAAGTGCCGTCACATCGGCCAACAAAGCGGCCCCAGTGGGGGCGCCAAACTGGTCATTGATCACAGTCATTCGTTCGCGCTCTTGGGCCAAGCGCAGCATGGTCTTGGCAAAATTACCGCCCTCGGTGCCATACACCCAACTGGTCCTAAAAATAACATGCTTAGCACCTTGCTCAGCAATGCCTTTTTCTCCCGCCAGTTTGCTGTGACCGTAAACATTCACAGGACCAGCGGCATCAGTTTCAAGCCAGGGCTTTTGCCCTGAGCCATCAAACACATAGTCGGTCGAGAAGTGAACCAAATAAGCACCGGTGGCAGCGCAAACGCTCGACAAAGCCTCAGGTGCAAGCTCATTCACCAAAAACGCTGTTTGTGAATCTGTCTCAGCTTTGTCGACGGCGGTATAGGCCGCGGCATTGACCACCACATCAGGGCGAAACTGGCGAACTGTCTGAGCTAGTCCTTCCAAGTTACTCAAATCACCACAATGCGAGGTGCTACTTCGTTCAAGCGCCAGCAATTCTCCCATCGGTGCTAGGCTGCGCTGCAACTCCCAACCCAGTTGGCCGTTTTTGCCGAACAATAAAATTTTCATGCGGTGCTAACTAGGCGGTTTAAGCTGTGTACTGTTTAGAAACCCAATCGCGATAAGCGCCGCTTTGAACATGCGCTACCCATTCGGTGTTTTCCAAATACCAAGCCACCGTTTTGCGAATGCCGGTCTCAAAAGTTTCAGCCGGTTTCCATCCCAATTCTTTTTCTAACTTGCGTGCGTCAATGGCATACCGTCTGTCGTGACCAGGACGGTCTTTCACATAAGAGATTTGCGTGGCGTAACTGGCCCCATCAGCGCGGGGGCGCAACTCATCAAGCAAGGCACACACCGTTTTCACAATCTCAATGTTGGGCTTTTCGTTCCAGCCGCCCACGTTGTAAGTCTCGCCCAAGCGGCCGCCTTCCAACACTCGTCGAATGGCACTGCAATGGTCTTTGACATACAGCCAATCGCGCACTTGCATGCCATCGCCATACACAGGCAAAGGCTTGCCAGCCAGCGCATTGACAATCATGAGCGGAATGAGCTTTTCAGGAAAGTGCAAAGGGCCATAGTTGTTGCTGCAATTGGTGGTGACCACCGGCAAGCCATATGTGTGGTGCCATGCACGCACCAAATGATCGCTGGCGGCTTTGCTGGCACTGTAGGGGCTGTTGGGCTCGTATTGATGGCGTTCTGTAAACGCAGGGTCTTGCGGGGCAAGGCTGCCATACACCTCATCGGTTGATACATGCAAAAAGCGAAACTGGCTTTGCGCTTCTTCACTTAAGCCATGCCAATAACCACGTACAGATTCCAACAAACGAAAGGTACCCACAATGTTGGTTTCAATGAATTCGCCAGGGCCATGAATGGAGCGGTCTACATGGCTTTCAGCGGCAAAGTTAAGCACAGCACGGGGTTGGTGTTCGACCAACAATTTGGGCAGCAACGCAGCATCGCCAATCTCACCTTGCACAAACACATGCTGCGGATTGTTTTTCAAGGAGGCCAAGGACTCCAAATTACCGGCGTAGGTGAGCTTGTCGAGATTGACGATTTTTTCATCGCTGTTCGCCACCCAGTCCAAGACAAAATTGGCACCAATGAAGCCTGCGCCGCCGGTAATCAGAACGGACATGTTTTTTCTTTCTAAAACTGTATTTTAGAAGCCTTGGCAGGCATTGCCACAGCGGTTAAAGTGAGGCTTTACAGGTCACCCCCCAGAAGTTCGGAGTTTCTATGGCCCCAAGCACCCCTAAAAAGCCCGCCAAAGGCGCATCCCGTCCCAAAGAACCCCTGCACAGCACCGCCTCTAAAGACATTTGGTTAGCGGGTCTGGGCGCCATGGCGCAAGCGCAAGCGGCAGCACAAGAACAAATACACGAGGCGGCAGCCCACTTCAACCAATTGACCCAGGGCCTCAGCGCTGGGCTTGCTCAGCCCATGGCCGTCAAGGTCGATCGGCTTGAACATTTGTTCGAAGACCGTGTAGCACGTGCGCTTAAAAGTTTGGGTCTGCCCACCGCCCAGGAAGTTGCTGATTTACAAATGCGCGTGGCAGCCCTAGAAGCAGCCTTGGGCACACGTGCAGCGCCTGCAAAGGCTAAGGCGGCGCCGCGAAAGCGCCCACCGGCCAAAACCGCCAAGGCCAGCCAGTAGCTCAAGCATGGTTAAAAAAGCCCCTCGACGCACCGCCGAGCGAATTGCAACAGTCTCTTTAGACTTGTTCAATCGCTATGGTGAGCCCAATGTGTCGACCACGCTGATTTCATCCGAGTTGAACATCAGCCCCGGCAATTTGTACTATCACTTTCCCGCCAAAGACCAATTGGTCAGCCACCTGTTTGACAACTACAAGACAGACATTCTGAAGTTGCTAGATGCCAGCCAAGATGTGAAAGATGTGGAAGACGCTTGGTTCTTTTTACATTCCCTGTTCGAGCTCATTTGGGAGCACCGGTTTTTGTACCGCGACTTGAACGATTTGCTGTCTAAAAATCGTCATTTGGAAACCAACTTCAAACACATCTTAGAAGTTAAAACTTCATCCTTGCACCATTTGCTACAAGCCTTGGCCAACCAAGGCCACATTCGCAACGAGCCCGAAACTTTCACCACCCTGTCGGCCAGCATGTCGGTGGTTGTGACGTACTGGCTCAGTTATGAATACGTTCGCAACCCACGCCACGCCATGGAGCCCCAGAGTGCTGGTGATGCGCTAGCGCGCGGTGCGCGGCATGTGCTGTTGCTGCTGGCACCCTACTTAGAAAATGAAAAAGAGCGCTTGCATTTGATGCAACTGACCCAAGCCTATTCGCCAGATGAGGCTTAAAGCCCTCACGTAAAACGCGTTTGCGCCAGCTTTAACAGTCCGTCAAAAATAAGACTGTCGACCAACTCAAATTGGATGGCCATGCTGGGTGCCATTTTCCAACCTGCACCGCCCGTCATGACGCAATGTGGCTCCATGCCTGTGTGCTCCCTTAGGTGATGCACCATGCGCTCACAGGCCCCCGCAATGGCATAGGTGCCGCCGCTGGTGAGGGCATCGCTGGTGTTGGTGGGAAAGGGTCTGACTTCGCCCGTTGGAACGTGCAATCCGGCTGTACCCGACTCTAGGGCGCGCAACATAATGCCGTGCCCTGGCAAAATGAAACCGCCTAAAAATTTGCCATGCTGATCGAGGGCTTCCACCGTGACGGCCGTACCCACCATGACCACCACCAAAGGTTTTTCCAGCCCCTGCGCCAACATGCGATGACGGGCACCCACCATGGCCACCCAACGGTCTGAGCCTAAGCGGGTCGGATGGTCGTAGCCATTGCTGATACCGGCCTCTGCATTGGAAGACACCACCCATTGCGGGGACACATCCCAAAGTTCCATTTGCTCTTGAACACGCCGCTTCACGGCGTCTCCGGCCACCACGCAGCCCAGCATGTACTGAGGCGCAACCAAGCTGGCCCAAGGCCCATCGGCAAGGGTTTCGATGTTCTCTAAAAATTCCGCGCCCTGTGCCAATACATTGGCTTGGGTATGCGGCCGGTCGTAAAGCGCCCACTTCAAACGAGTGTTACCGACGTCGATTGCCAAAAATGTCATATGCGGATGATAATGATTTTTATGTTCCCTTTAATCAAAATCTCAAAAAGTCTGTCCGCCTATGAGCGAGGTCTTGAATTTGGCAAGGCCAGCGCCCTTCAAGCCCAGCACAGCCGCATCACCTATGCACGATTGTTTGCCACCTGCGGCATCTCTTGGACACAGGCTTGTGAGCGAGCAAATCGTTACACACAGGTCATTCAAGCCCTTGACCCTGCTTTGATCCCAGAGATGCAGGGCATGGCCGATGGCGCTGCTTTGAAGCTCGAAGATATCTTGGCGCTCAATTGCAGAACAGAAATATTGCCTCCCAACTTTTTAAGCGATGACACCCAAGAAGCCGCCTTGGCCTTGATGGCCAACACAGCCATGGGCTTACCCGATTGGACTTTGGAGGCTGATGGCGAAAACGCTTTAAAAGACGTTTGGAAGGAAGGCGAATGCACGTCCTTGTGTGTCAATGCTTTGGGCAGTGCAGACGGACACGCTTGGTTTTCACAAAATTGGGACTGGGTGGGACGGCAACGCCCCGCCTTGGTCATTCTGCAGTCTTATGACGAACAAGGCCGTACCTTCACCACCCTCACAGAAGGCGGCATGTTGGCCAAGATTGGCATGAGCGAAGGCGGCTTGGCCATTGGCCTGAACATCTTGCGATCGGTCACAGATGGCGCCACGCCAGGGGTGCCTGTGCATGTGGTGCTCAGGCATTTGTTGTCTTGTCAGTCTGTGGCCGAAGCACGTTTGGCACTGGCACGAATTCAAGCTTTGAAATTTGGCGCAGCGTCTAATATTCCGGTGGCTGATGCCATGGGTGAAGTGGCATGTTTTGAAATTTCACCTGGCGGTTGGGATGAAGTCAAACCTGTCGATGGGTGCGTGGTGCACACCAACCATTTCTTGTGTGAATCATTGAGAGATCAACAATCGCCCATGGGCTTGGCTTTGTCCAGCACGCCTCGTTTGATCAGTGGTCTGCGCCATGCAGCGGCAGTGAAGAACGGCCAACGCATTGGCTTTGAAGAACTGCAAAATTTCCTGCGAGATGAGTCAGATGGCCTTTGGTCCATTTGCCGCAGCCCCGATCCCGCCATACCCCCCGAAGCACGCGTCGAAAGTGTGGCGGGCATCATCATGTTGCCGCACACACGTTCTTTTTGGATTGCGCCCAACGTGCCCAAGTTGGTGGCGTTTGAAAAAATTGCTTAAATTTGTGGGCGTGGAATAGGGCACACAGATTCATAAGCTCGTGAAGCCCTGAGCACCATGGCGTCGTCAAACATTCGGCCTACAAATTGCAAGCCAATGGGCAAGCCGTCTTTGGTCAGACCACAAGGAATGGTAGAAGCAGGCTGCTGCGTGAGGTTGAAGGGATAGCTAAAAGGTGTCCAACCTAACATGGCTTCGGGCGTCATGACTTGTTGACCGGCAGGACGTGCATCAAATGCTGGCACTGACACTGAAGGCGTGACCAACAGATCGTATTTCTGCATGAACTGACGCATGTGCGAACCCAAAACACCGCGCTTCAGATTCAATTGCTGCACGTCCATGGCGCTGAGCTTTTGACCCAGCACAGCTTCGGCTTTGAAATCAGGGTCGGCCAAAGCTTGTTGCTCAGCCGAGAGGCCATTCCAAACCGAGAGTGCGCCTAAGAACCACAAGCCTGTTGTAATTTCCAGCGGGTCTTCAAAGCCAGGGTCGATTTGCTCTACATGAGCACCCAAACTTTGCAAAACTTTGACAGCAGCCTCGACAGCGGCAGCCACATCTGGGTGAACATTTTTGGCATAGCCCAAGGTGGGTGAATAGGCAATGCGCAAACCGCGAATACCGTCTTCTAATCCAACGCAATAATCTGTGGCATCGGGTGGCAGTGAGGTCCAATCACGCGCATCGGGCTGCTTCATGACATTCATCATGAGCGCCGCATCGCGCACGCTCATGGTGTGAGGGCCTAAATGCGCCACCGAACCAAAAGGTGAAAGTGGGTAAGCCGGCACCCGACCAAAGCTGGGTTTCAAACCAAAGTTGCCGCAGAAAGCCGCAGGGATGCGCACACTGCCCGCGCCATCAGTCCCCACGCCGATCGGCCCCAACCCTGCGGCAACTGCGGCGGCGGCACCGCCCGAAGAACCGCCTGGTGTTTTATCGGTGTTCCAAGGGTTGCGCGTAATGCCTGTGGCGGGCGAATTGGTTTCACCTTTACAACCAAATTCAGGCGTTGTGGTTTTGGCAAACAACACCGCACCAGATTCGCGCAAGCGCGCTGTAACAGGTGCGTCTATTTCCCATGCTTGATTCGGATCAACGGTGCGACTGCCTCGCAATGTGGGCCAACCGCGAGTGAGAATTAAATCTTTGATGGATGCAGGCACGCCTTCCAATGCACCTACCTCAGCACCCCCTTGCAAACCAGCTTTGCGATGCGCTTGCCACTTGGCCTCGCTGGACTTGGCGCAGTTCATGGCCACTTTTTCATCGACCAATGTGAAGGCGTTGAGCTTGGGATTGAGTTTCTCAATGCGCGCTAGCAAGGCCTTGGTTGCATCCACAGGCGACGCTTGACCACTTCGATACAGATGCAACAACTGCTCTGCTGTGCATTGCGTTAAATCTGTGGGTGTGTTGTGAGCGGTCATGGTCTTGTCCTAGTTTGAGGGCTGAGTTTTTTCCAAGGCAAATCGCTGGGGTCTGCCGCCATGGGGCCAGGCGCCTTGGCCACAATGACTTGAGAAGCAATGGGTGTGAAGTCTGCGCGGAAGTGGTTGGAACTTTTAGCCACCACGATCTTCATTTTTTCAGCATGAATGCCAACGGTGCGCAATAACTCACGATCGAGCAATTGCATTTTGCCGCTTACCACAGCCACCAAAATGCCTTCAATTTCCAAGCAAGCACTCAATCCCATTTGAACGGTCACACCCGTCATCATGGGACCTTTTAAAACACATTGACCATCGCTGAGCGCCTTGACTGTGAACCTGCCTTGCACAGGTGGATCACTGAGCTGACCCGTAAAAATGGGAACCGCTTTACCCAGCGCACAATCGATTTGCGCACCAATGCCTGCCTCATGCGCCATCTTTGCGGTATTGGGATCAAACATCAAACCCAGTGCCACCTGACCCGGATAGACTTTGCCTGCACCTTGTTGAAGCAATGCGTGCAACATGCCCGTGGTGTTACTGTCGCCACCCGCGCCTGGGTTGTCTTGGGTGTCTGCAATGACCGCTGGCAAAGAGGCGGTGGCTGCTTTGGCCATGGCCTGAACCACCGCTTCGCGAGCAGGGAACCACTCGGGCTGCCAAAGCGAAGGCTGGCTGACCGCTTGGAAAAGTTGTTCAACCACTTTTTCTGCTTGCTCGCCATGTCCCCACACCACAGGTCCACATTCATCAAAATCAGAAGCAGGAAATCCCATGCAAAAACTCAACATCACACCCGAGTCGTGATCGAGTGCCAGCAATTGCTCATAGGCCGTTTTGGCAGGCTCCATCCAAGTGCTTTGGGCATTCAAAGAAATCAAATACGGGAATCGTCGTACATGCATAGATTCTTTGCGGCCCAACTTTAAACGCCGTTGCATCAGTTGTGCTGCCAACTCACCGGTATCGGCCATGTCAATGTGCGGGTAAGTGCGGTACGAAACCAAACCATCACTGAGCGCCAACATGCGTTTGGTCACATTGGCGTGCAAATCAAGGCTGGCAATAATGGGCATGGCAGGGCCTACTAACTGCCGAATGCGTGAGATCAATTCACCTTCGCTGTCATCGGCATTTTCTGCCACAGCAGCACCGTGCAAATCTAAATACACACCGTCCAAGCCTTGGGGCAAAGCACGCTGCACATCCTCCATGATGGCTTGGCTGATGCGCTCAAACGCATCTTGGGTGACGTACGAAGAAGGTGTGGCACCCGCCCAAGCAGAAGGCACAAGCTCCCAGCGCAAACGCTTGGCCACATCGATGAAGCCTGCAATGGGAATGTTGATGCCAGAGAGCTGCTCAATCACCGCCTGCCCGCGCATGAAAGCGGGAAAAGATTCACCCCGATTGAAGGCTGTCCAATCGGCCAAACTGGGTGCGAAAGTATTGGTCTCATGCTGATAACCAGCGATCAAAATGCGTGTCATGGCAGTTTTTGGAAATTGAAATAGCGTTTAAAAAATAGCAGAGGGCGCTGCTTCAAATAATTTGCGTGTGTAAGCGTGTTGAGGTGAAGCGTACAAATCTGCTGTGCGTCCTGCCTCCACAATTTCGCCTTGGTGCATCACGATCACATGATCGCAAAGCTGAGCGGCCACACGCAAATCATGCGTGATGAACAGCATGCCCAAGCCCAAACGTGCTTGAATTTCTCGCAGCAACGTGAGAATCTGTGCCTGCACACTGACATCAAGTGCGCTCACAGCCTCATCGGCCACCAACACCTTAGGTTCGCAGGCCAATGCGCGTGCAATGGCCAAGCGCTGTCGTTGCCCACCACTGAATTGCGTGGGGTATCGGCTGAGCGACTCCACAGGCAATCGAACTTGTTGCATCAAGGTTTCAGAAAGTTGACGCGCTTTGTCTTCAGACATGCCAAAGTTAATGGCCCCTTCCACAATGGACTGGCCCACAGTGCGCCTTGGATTCAATGACCGGTTGGGATCTTGGAAAACCACCTGCACATGACTGCGCAAAGGCCTCAGTTGACTTTCGCTCAAGCTGGCAATTTCATGATCGGCCCAATGAATCTCACCTGCCGTCGGATCAATCAATCGAATGAGGCAACGTGCCAAGGTCGATTTGCCAGAGCCCGACTCACCCACGATGCCAATGGTTTCACCTGCACGCACGGCCACGCTGGCTGCCTTCAAGGCGTGCGTTTCATGACCACGGCCTAACCAATCTCGACTCAGATACGTTTTCGTAACGGCTATGCCCTTCAAAATGGCAGCGCCTTGCGCCTCTGGCCTTGGCGGCGGCGGCGTCATGCTAGGCACGGCGGCCAATAGGGTTTGCGTATACGTCTCACGCGGTTGCTTTAAGACCTGCTCACAAGTGCCTGACTCCACAGCGCGGCCTTGGTTCATGACCAACACATCGTCTGCAATTTCAGCCACCACGCCCATGTCATGCGTAATGAACAACACAGCACAACCTTGCTCTGCTTGCAACTGAGAAATGAGTTTCAAAATTTCTTTTTGCGTGGTCACATCCAAAGCGGTGGTGGGCTCATCACAAATGAGCAAAGCCGGTTTCAAAATAACGGCCATGGCAATCACAATGCGCTGCCTTTGACCGCCACTTAACTGATGCGGAAAACTGCTGTACATGCGCAGTGGGTCTGGCAACTTCACACTTTCAAACACCCGCAAAACTTCTGACTTGCGTTTCTCAGAAGACCAATTGGTGTGCGTGGCCAACAACTCGTCCACTTGGTCACCACATCGCATGACCGGATTGAGCGCTGTCATGGGCTCTTGAAAAACCATGCCCATAGCCTGGCCTCGGAGTTCACGCAACCGGGTCTGAGGCGCTTTCAGAAGTGCTTCACCTTGCAGCAAAATTTCGCCGTCATCGGCCTTCAATTCTTTGGCCAACAAACCCATGATGGCAGTAGCCATGACAGACTTGCCCGATCCCGACTCACCCACCACACACAAAGTTTTGCCTCTTTGAATGCTGAGGCTGATGTGCTCAATGGCATGCGATCGATCTGCGCCCTTTGGCAGCGCCACCGATAATTTGGTAATTTGCAAAACAGTGTCTGACATCAAGCACCCCGTCTTGCAAATTTTGGATCAAGCACATCTCGCAGACCATCGCCCAACAAATTCACAGCCAACACAGTGGGCACCAAAAACAAAGCGGGGTACAAAACATTGCCAGGGTACTGACTGAACTGCACGCGCCCTTCAGCCATGATGTTGCCCCAGGTAGGAATGTCGGGCGGCAAACCCAATCCTAAGAAACTCAAGATGGCCTCGGTTAACACAGCGGAAGCTGCCACAAAGGTGCCTTGCACAATGAGGGGCGCGAGCGCGTTGGGCAAGATATGGCGAAACAAAATAATGTGCGTCGGTGTGGCCAATGCACGGGCCGCTTCCACAAAAGGCTCCTCACGCAAGCTGAGCACCAAGGAGCGAACCAAGCGTGTGACGCGGGGCACTTCTGGAATGGCAATGGCAATGACCACTGTTGAAATGGTGGCCCCCAAAGCAGCCACCAAAGCAATGGCCAACAAAATGGCGGGGATGGCCATGAGGCCATCCATGAAGCGCATCAAGACCGCATCCACAGCTCGAAAATAACCAGCCAACATGCCCATGCCGCCGCCCAAGACCAAGGCCAACACAGCGGTGCAAGCACCTACCCCCAGGGACACCCGCGTTCCATAGACAACTCGGCTGTACAGATCCCGGCCAAAGCTGTCGGTACCCAACCAAAATGTGTGTGGCACCGTGCTGCCATCGAGCAATGCAAACTGCCCAGAAACACCCACCGCTTTGTTGATGAAATTAGAGTCCATGGCACTCGGGTCAACCGTCCCTAAAAAAGGCGCAAGAAGTGCCACGCAAATCATGGTTCCTAAAACCACCGCACCAAACTTGACCGAGCCATTGGCCCACAAACGTTGCAAGTTATTCATCAGTAACGAATCCTTGGGTCGAGTACCAAATAACTCAAATCAACCAGCAAGTTAATCAGCACATAACTGACCGAGAACAACAACACCAAGCCTTGAATGACTGGAAAGTCGCGGTTCAAAACAGCATCCACCGTGAGTGACCCCAAACCAGGAATGGCGTACACAGTTTCGGTGACCACCACGCCACCAATCAGCAAGGCAATGCCAATACCCACCACCGTCACAATGGGAACGGCGGCGTTGGCCAATGCGTGCCGCAAAAGCACCGCAGATTCAGTAATGCCTTTGGCACGGGCCGTGCGAATGTAATCTTCTGTCAGTGCTTCTGACACACTGGCGCGCGTGACCCGCGCAATGAGCGCGACATAAATCATGGCCAAGGTCATCCAAGGCAAGATCAGTTGTCGCATCCATGCCCAAGGTCCTGCCGCCGAAGGACCACTCAAAGATTTATAACCCTGCACAGGCAGCCATTCCAAACGAATGGCAAACAAGTAAATGAGCAAATAGCCAATGACAAACACAGGCACTGAAAATCCTGCCACTGAAAACCCAGACAGCAAGCGGTCAAGCCAGCCGCCCATGCGCCAAGCAGCCAGCGTGCCCAGCGGTACAGCAATCAAGATGGCCAAAATGACGGTGCCAAAAGCCAAGGACAGTGTAGGCTCGACGCGTTGCGCAATGAGCTCCGTGACCGGCTTGTTTAAATAGTAAGAGAAACCCAAGTCGCCTTGAAACACATTGCCCATCCAAATACCGTACTGAACGGGAATAGACCGATCCAAACCCAATTGAACTTGAATCTTGGCAATGTCCTCATTGGTGGCGCTGTTGCCCGCAATGACCGCCGCAGGGTCACCGGGGGCCAACCTCAAAATGAGGAAAACCACCAATGACACCACGAACAGCACCGGCAGCACCGCTAGGATGCGGCGCAACAGGAATTGAAGCATGCTTTAGTTTTTCTTCATGTTCCAAAGCAAGGGGACGCCCGGTGTGATTAGCATGCCAGACACATTGCTTCTGACAGCAGCAGGGCTGATGTACTGACCTAATGGAGCATGGGTTGCAGTTTCAAAGGCCACACGCTGAATTTCAGAAGCAATTTTCTTTTTCTCTGCAACTTCTGTGGTGCGTGCAAAGCGGCCCTTCAAGTACTCTAGGCGAGGCTCATCTTGCCAACCAAACCAACCAGTTTGACCCTTGGCATTGAGCATGGCCATTGAGAGTGGATTGGTAATATCGCCAGCCGTCCAAGCAGTCAGGAAGATGTTCCATCCACCTTGTGCAGGCGCGTCTTTCTTGGCACGGCGTGCCAACAATGTAGCCCAGTCCATTTGTTGGAAGTCAACCTTGAAGCCGGCAGCTTGCAATTGTTGCTGCGCAACCAATGGCAATTTGGCAATCGAAGCCAAATCGGTGGGGCGCATCAATGTGACAGGCGTGCCGTCATAGCCTGCCTCTTGCAACATCTGTTTGGCCTTGGCGGGATTGGCAACGCCTGTGAAATACCCGGTGTCTTCATCTGAATAAATAGTTCCGCAAGGGAACATGCTTCGGCACAGACGACCCAACTCGGGCACGCCCACTTGGGTATTGATATAAGCCTGCTGTCCCATGGCCACCATGGCCGCTTGCCTGATTTTGGGATTGTTAAAGGGGGCATGCAAGTGGTTAAAGCGCATGATGAATTGCAAACCCGCTGGTGCGTAGTTTTCAACACGCACGCCTTCGGTTTTCTTCAAGGCGTCCATTTGCTCAAAGCTAGGTTGCTCAATGATGTCAACTTCGCCAGCTTTGAGTGCATTGAACTGCGTTTGAGTGTCGCGAATAATGACCCACTCGACGCGGTCAAAATTAACGGGGCGGCCACCGGCCATGGCACTGGGTGCCTCAGGGCGTGATTTGTATTTGGCATTTTTGGTGTACACCACCAAAGCGCCAGGCTTGAACTCATCGGCCTTGAAAACAAACGGGCCGGAACCAATGTGCTCTTTAATTTGCTCAGTGCCAGGCGTGGCAGCAATGCGCGCCGGCATGATGAAGGGCACATTGGAAGAAGCTTTGCCAAACGCATCCAAAACGATGCCGCAAGGTTGGTTCAAGACGAGTTTGAAGGTGTTGGCATCGGGTGTCTGATACTCAGTGATGAAGGTGGCAAGAACGCCACCCATGGCATCGCGGCTGGCCCACCGCTTGAGGGAAGCCACCACGTCTGCACTGGTCACAGGCTTGCCATCGTGAAATTCCAGGCCAGGACGAAGTTTGAAAGTCCAAGTTTTTTCGTCTTTGGAAACTTGATAAGACTCCACCATTTGCGGCTTGATCTGACCCTTGGCATCTTCTGTGAACAACGTGTCGTAAATCATGTACGCGTGATTGCGCGTGACGTAGGCTGTGGTCCAAATGGGGTCTAGCACCGTGAGGTTGGCATGCGGTACAAAGCGCAATACTTTGTTGTTGGCGGTCTGCGCATGGGCAGGACCGCCGGCCATCATGGCCAAACTGAGGGAAAGACTGGCTGCAAAAAGTGAACGACGTTTCATCAGGGTTTACTCCAAAAGAAAATAAGCTGCAATTGCAAAGTTCTTGGTAATTCCAAGTTCAAAATAGCGTGACTAGAAAACAACTCCACTATAGACCTCTGAAAGCAAAATCATCTCATGGTCATCCCCAATATGTCTGCGCTGGCCTTGTCCAAAGCCATCCACAACAAACAAGTGTCTTGCCGCGAAGTGATGCAGGCTTATTTGAAGCAAATCGAAACATACAATCCTGCCAGCAACGCCATCATCAGCCTTGCAGCCCCAGAAGACATCTTGGCCCAAGCTGATGAACGAGACGCCCAACTGGGCCGGGGCCAATCTAGGGGCTGGATGCATGGCTTGCCTCAAGCTGTCAAAGATTTATTGGATGTGCAAGGCTTTCGAACCAGCCATGGTTCGCCACTGACACCTCTTACCCCAGCCGGCAAAGACAGCCTGATGGCCGCGCGCATGCGTGCCGCAGGTTGCATCATGATTGGCAAAACCAACACGCCAGAATTTGGTTTGGGCTCGCACACTTTCAACGAAGTGTTTGGCGCCACTCGAAATGCTTGGGACCCCAGCAAAACAGCCGGCGGCAGCAGTGGTGGCGCAGCCGTCGCCTTGGCGCAGCGCATGCTGCCCGTGGCCGATGGTTCAGACTTCATGGGCAGCCTGCGCAATCCAGCGGGGTGGAACCACGTGTTTGGCATGCGTCCATCGCAAGGACGAGTGCCCAGGCCTTCCTTACCCGATGTGTTCATTGCGCAACTGGGTACGGAAGGTCCTATGGCGCGATCAGTTTCTGACTTGGCCATGTTGCTGTCAACCCAGGCTGGATACGATGCGCGCGCGCCTTTGTCTATTCAAGAAAGTGGCGCGGCGTTTGCACAAAGTTTGGATGCCAGCATGAAAGGCAAGCGCGTAGGTTGGCTTGGCAACTTGAATGGCTACTTGCCCATGGAATCTGGCGTTCTGGAAGTTTGTCAAGATGCGCTGAAGGTTTTAGAAACCACAGGATGCAGTGTCGACACCACCTCACTTGGCATGCAGCCCGAAGAAATCTGGGATGCCTGGCTGGTGTGGCGCAAAGCCTTGGCTGGCGCCAGCACAGGCGCTTACGCTCACCTTCCCAATTGGCGCGAAAAAGTGAAGCCTGAAGCGCAATGGGAATACGACCAGTCTCTAGACCTCACAGGCACCCAATTGATGAAGGCCAGTGCCGCGCGCACCCGTTATTACCAAAGCATGATCGACTTGTTTGAATCGTTTGATGTGTTGGCCATCCCAGCTGCGCAAGTTTGGCCATTTGACATCAAAGAGCGTTGGCCGCAAAACATCGAAGGACGCAGCATGGACACCTACCATCGCTGGATGGAAGTGGTGATCTATCCAACATTTGCAGGCCTGCCCGCCATCAGCGTGCCTGCTGGCTTCAGTGCGCAAGGTTTGCCCATGGGCTTGCAACTCATTGGCAAACCAAAAGGTGATTTTGAGTTATTGCAAGTAGCCCATGCTTATGAAATGGCCACGCAAGATTTGATTCAAAAGCGCCCACCCGGGCTTTAAAGCCAAGGTGCTTTTCAAGCCTTGAATTTTTAACGCATGGCGCCCGTCAAAGTGAGGCTGGCCAGCGCCATCACTTTGGCCGAATCGACCAGTTCTTGAATGCCCACATACTCATTGGGCTGGTGCGCCAAATCCAAAATACCTGGACCATAAGCAATGCAGTCTTTCAGCTTGCCGGTTCGCACAATGTGCTTTTGATCGTAGGTGCCGGGGCTGGAAATGTAGGAAGGCTCGCGCCCCAACACACGCGCAATGGCTCGCGCCGTGGCATCGACCACAGGCGCATCGCGCGGCGTAGCGGTAGGCACAAAGCTCATGATGTCGCGAATGCCAAAGTCAAAACCGGGGCGCGTGCGTTTCAGTTCATCGAGCATGTCAATGATTTCTTGCTTCACGGCTTCCAAATTTTCTTCAGCAATAAAGCGCCGATCGAGTACGGTGCGGCAACTGTGCGCCACCACAGGCGATGGCGAATCTGCGGTGGGCCAGCCACGAGCATCTGTTGCATAGTGTTGTTCAACTTGACCGCCGTGAATGCTGTTGATGTTCAAGGTACTCACACGGGCACCCGGCGGCTCAACGGGCTCTGAGGTATGTCGCTGTTTCAATCGCGGTTGCAATTGGGTTTCAAGCAAATGAATGAAGGCACTCATGTGATTGATGGCGCTGTCGCCCAAGAAAGGCATAGAGCCATGCGCAATGCGGCCTTTGGTTTCTACCTCACTCCACCACACACCACGATGTCCTAAGCAAATGCGGTCTACGCCCAATGGCTCAGGAATGATGACGTGGTGCACACGCGGCTTGCTGAAATAACCGCGCTCTGCCAAATAACCCACACCTGCAAAGCCACCCGACTCTTCGTCAACGGTGCCACTGATTTCAAGCGCGCCTGGAATGGGCATGCCCGATTCAATCAGGGCTTCACACGCAATGATGCTGGCGGCCAAACCGCCTTTCATGTCGCAAGTGCCACGGCCATAAATTTTGCCGTCGCGAATTTCTGCGCCGAAGGGGTCAGAGGTCCAGCCACTGCCCGCTTCCACCACATCGATGTGGCTGTTAAAGTGCACGCACTCGCCGGTGCCAGATCCTTGCCAACGCGCCACCACGTTGACGCGTGGCTTGGCATCTGAATCGCCTGGTGCGCCATGCGCACGGACATACTCCACTGCAAAGCCCCGCGGCTTGAGTCGCTCGCCAATGAATCGGGCACAGGCTTCGTAAGCATCGCCTGGTGGATTGACAGTGGGAATGCGCACCAAGTCTTGCGTGAGTGCTACCACTTCATCGCGCTTGGCTTCAATGCGTGCCAAGACAGCTTGAACTTGCGGGCTCAAAGCTTCTGCAGTGGTTTTTGAGTTCATCAGTTTTGTCTCCAAGGCAGGCCGCGCATTCTCCAACCGCCTACATTTCCGCGATGCGCATGGGCATCGGGATCTCCTTCAAAACCTTCCAAAATATTGAATGCTTCAATGCCCAACTGCGTGGCCCTTTGCGCAGCAGCTACCGATCGCACGCCACTCCGGCAGAGCAAAACAATTTTGAGCCCCTCAGCTGCAATGCGTTGAATGCCAGCGTCAAACTCCGGATTCACATCGACCACCGGCCACTGCTTCCAAGCCAGCGGCTTGGCTTCGGGCACAAAGCCAACCCAAGCGCGCTCTGCATCCGAGCGCACATCGACCATCACAGCCTCGCCCGACTGCACCCAGTGCCACGCCAACTCTGGGTAGACATCGCCGGCATAGCCTTGGGCGGGACGGATGCTTAAGACATCGTTTCGCATGGGTTCTCCTCCGGCATCTTGCCGTAATCCAGAATTTAAATTGGCGGGCACCGCTTCGTCTATTCGGCGCGGCTTAGGCAGGTTCAGGTTGTTCATGGTCTTCACAAACTGCTCTTTGGTTTGACCCGCAACACGCACGTTGTTTTTGATTTCATGGCCAATGCTTGAATGGGTTCGGCCTTTGTAATCATGCCCTGGCCATACGGTGGTGCCTTCAGGCAATTTGAACAAGATCTCAGTCAGGCTGTGATACAAGGTTTCGGCACTGCCCGACTGAAAATCTGTGCGACCACAGCCATCAATGAGCAAGGTATCGCCCGTGAAAACATGTCCGCCTTGGCTGGCTGCCACATAAAAACTCATGCTGCCTGCTGTATGTCCAGGGGTATGCAAAGCCTTGAGCGAAAAAGCGCCAAATGGAATCAATTGACCATCGATCAGTTGAACCGATGCAGTGCCAATGTGACAGCCCTCAGGCGCTGCTGTTTTCAATCCCAAATGTTCAGCCAGCAAACCTGCGCTGGTAATGTGATCTGCATGCGCGTGGGTTTCTAAAGCCCAATTGACTTTGAGGCCTTTGTCTTGAATGAGCTTTTGATCGCGTGCAATTTGATCGTCTACGGGGTCAATGATGACGGCCTCTAAGGTGTCTGGGTCAAAGACCAAATAGGTGTAGGTGCTGGACTGGCTGTCAAACAGCTGAATGACTTGTGCTTGTGAAGTGTGCATGTCAGACCTCAAGCAAACTTCGTCAGCATTTCGGCCACATGCTCGGCCGATTGATCACCTTGTTCAATCATGCAACCCACCATGGCAAAAAAGGATTTGTCCAAAGCTTTGCGTGACGCAGCCATTTGCTGCGCAATTTTTTCGCAATCCGCGTCGGTCTCAATGAGTTTTTGCAAACCTCGCAATTGGCCTTCAATTCGGGCCAGACGGGCACAAAGGGCTTTCTTTTTTTCAGAATCGGCAATACGGCTCATGGAAATCTTTCTGGAGGACAACAAATTATGATAACTTCTGCCAGCTTTTTTGGAACATTTTTCGGAAACACTGCGACATGCTTGCTAATTTACACCCCTATTTAATTGCCGGTCTCGGCGGTATTCTCATTGGCCTTGCCAGTTGGCTGCTTTGGTGGGGTCTTGGCCGCATTGCGGGCGTGAGCAGCATTACCTCTGAAGTCATTGCTTCACCCGTCCGGTCTGATTCTTGGCGATGGGCGTTTTTGGCAGGCTTGATCTTGGGAGGCTACCTTTTGGGTCAAGGCCTAGAGATACCCACTTTGCCTGCAAGGCCCTTGTATTTGCTTATTCCTGCAGGACTTTTGGTGGGTTTTGGTACCGTCTGGGGCAATGGTTGCACCAGTGGCCATGGCGTGTGTGGCTTGGGCCGGTTGTCGGCCAGATCCTTGGTGGCGGTGGGTGTTTTCATGGCCACAGGCATGCTTGCGGTCACCCTGATGCGAGGTGCAGCATGAGCGCCCCCCATCACCCCGCCGGCCAATTGGGTCTGGCTTTCTCTGCAGGCCTTTTGTTTTCGGCTGGCTTGGTTTTGTCGGGCATGACGCAGCCCCTCAAAGTGTTGGGCTTTCTGGACATCACAGCCATTGGCAAAGGACCGTTTCCAGGTCTTTGGGACCCCACTTTGGCCTTTGTCATGGGCGGTGCGGTCTGTGTCACTTTATTGGCATTTGCTTGGACGCGGCGAATTTCGACAACACCTTTGTTTGACGATCAATTCCATGAACCTGCCCGGAGCCACATTGATTTGCCACTGATTGGGGGGGCCGTTTTATTTGGCGCGGGTTGGGGTTTGGTGGGCTATTGCCCCGGTCCGGCCCTGGCCAGCGCTCTTTTAAGCACAGATGCCCTGATTTTTACAGCCGCCATGTTGGCCGGCATGTTGATTTGTAAGACTTTTCTAAGTAAAACGGCTAAGATTGCAGATTGACGTTGACGTAAACGTCAATTAGACGGGACTGCTTCCTGATGCGGTCCTTTTCATCCATGACTGGAACCTTGACATGACCGACTTGTCTGCCGAATACAAAGCCCTCGCCGAATACCGCCCCACGCACAAAGTGCGCTTTGTCACGGCAGCCAGCTTGTTTGATGGCCACGATGCGGCGATCAACATCATGCGCCGTATTTTGCAAAGCATGGGCGCCGAAGTGGTTCACTTGGGTCACAACCGCTCGGTCGACGAAGTGGTGACAGCCGCTTTGCAAGAAGATGTGCAAGGCATTGCGATCAGCTCCTACCAGGGCGGTCACGTTGAATATTTCAAATACATGGTTGACCTGCTGCGCGAGCGCGGTGGCGAACACATCCAAGTCTTTGGCGGCGGCGGCGGTGTCATTGTTCCCGCTGAGATTCGCGAATTGCATGCCTACGGTGTGGGCCGAATTTACAGCCCCGAAGACGGCCAACGCATGGGCCTGGCCGGCATGATTGGCGAGATGGTCATGCGCTGCGACAAAGACATTAGCCCGTATGCCCCCAAAGATTTGAAAGCCATTCAAGGCAACACCGAAGCCAACTGGCGCGCGTTGTCACAACTGATCACCGTGTTAGAAAACGGCAAGGCTTCAGCAGACATGGTGGCCGCATTGCGCACAGAAGCTGTTAAACACAAAGTGCCTGTGTTGGGCATTACGGGCACTGGCGGCGCTGGCAAATCTTCTCTAACCGACGAACTCATTCGACGTTTGCGTTTGGACCAAGGCGATGCCTTGCGCATTGCAGTGGTGTCCATCGATCCTTCACGCCGCAAGAGCGGTGGCGCTTTGCTTGGCGACCGCATTCGCATGAACGCCATCAACCCTTGGCGCAATGGCCAGCGCGTGTTCATGCGCAGTTTGGCCACGCGCGATTTTGGCAGCGAAATTTCTGCAGCGCTGCCCGATGTGGTGGCCGCTTGCAAGGTGGCTGGCTTTGATGTGGTGGTGGTTGAGACCTCTGGCATTGGCCAAGGCGACGCAGCCATCGTGCCGCATGTCGATGTGCCGATGTACGTCATGACGCCAGAGTTTGGCGCAGCCAGCCAGTTGGAAAAAATCGACATGCTCGACTTTGCCCAATTTGTGGCCATCAACAAGTTTGACCGCAAAGGCGCCAGCGATGCACTGCGCGATGTGGCCAAACAAGTTCAGCGTAACCAAGAAGCTTGGACAGTGCCCACAGAAAAAATGCCGGTGTTTGGCACCATGGCTGCGCGCTTCAACGACGATGGCGTCACAGCTTTGTACCAAGCACTCAAAGTTCGCTTGGGCGAGTTGGGTTTGAAGTTGAAAGAGGGTTTGCTGCCGATTGTCGACGTTCGCCACAGCACCAACCAGACTCCCGTGGTGCCCACCGCACGCACACGTTACTTGGCCGAAATCAGTGACACCGTGCGTGGCTACAAAAAACAAGCACGCGCCCAAGCACACTTGGCCCGAGAAATTCAACAATTGCGCGC
>CALAGS010000101.1 GCA_937891665.1 uncultured Burkholderiales bacterium
TTTTCTGCACAAAGCCAGAAAAAAAGTAGGACGACTACTGACCGATGTGTCTTTGGCAAAGCCTGCTTTGACCTGCGCCTCCACTCACACACCAACTGTCGTGTAAAACGACACCTGATCTCCACGATAAGCCGACGGCATGGTTCGGATAGGCAATTGGCTTGGCTCAAATTTGGATGCAAATTCTCTTCAAAGTGGCTCAGTTTTAGATGCCATTCAACACCCCCCACCCTTCCTGCCGCACGAAAGCGACGAAGCAATGTACACAAATATCCTCGAGGTCTCCTGCATCCTAAGTGTAGTGGCCCAGCAGTAAATGCTGAGGGCTTATTAAACTAAGTTACCTTTACGTCGGCTGATTTCCTTTGATAAATGCTGCTTAAAAGCCAATGCTAGCGGAGAAAGTTTCTTGCTAGCCGGATGAACAATGTGCCAAGCTGAAGGCAAAGGAAATCCTTCTACATCAATGATGCTAACGCCGTGCTCTTTCATAAGACCATGCAGTGCATGCTTGGAAACCAAACCCAGCCCTAGCCCTCCTGCCACTGACTCCTTCAAGGCTTCATTGCTTCCCAACTCAAGCCGAACGTCTGCTCGAAACTTCCTTTTGCTAAAGAACTGATCCCCTGCCATTCGAGTGCCAGAACCTTTCTCTCTGAGTATGAATCGTTTCTTTGACAATTCATTCAATGGCACAGCGACCCGCTTAACCAAGGGGTCCATCGTGGACGCAATGACCACGATTGGATTGGGCATAAATGCTTCGTCTGATAAATCCAAGTCACTCGGCGGCTTCGACATGATGTAGATGTCATCCATGTTGTCGCGCAAGCGTTGCACAACCCCATCTCGATTTAAGATTTCAAGTGATACATCAATCTCAGGATACTTTTGGCAGAAACTACCCACCAAGCGAGGCATGAAGTACTTGGCTGTACTCACGACGGCTACCTTTAATTTGCCTCGAGAAAGTCCTTTAACAGCGTCTGCATTTTGCTCAAACGAATCCCAACTCTGAGCAATCGCACGCGCCGTTGTTGCCAACTCTTTGCCCATGTCGGTGAGGTATATTTTTTTACTCACAACTTCATAAAGCGGCAGGCCCACTGATTCGGTGATGTCTTTGAGTTGCATTGACGCGGTAGGCTGCGTCACATGCATCAATTTGGCAGCACCACTGACGCTGCCCGTCTCTGCCAAAGCAAGAAATAACCTCAATTGGCGAAATGTAATATTCATAGATTTTTATCTATACGTAACTGTATAAAAATCGATTTTACAAGATGTAGCTAATTTTTTAAGATGAGTCCATTAGAAAAAATACAGATGCAAAACTTACTTGATCCCGCCATTCTCTTTTTCCTTTTAGGCGGTCTAGCTGGCGCCATCAAATCCAACCTGGAAATTCCACCTGCCATTTCTAGATTTTTATCGCTCTACTTGCTCATGGCACTTGGACTTAAGGGTGGCTTTGCACTTTCACACTCAGGACTCACAGCTAATGTCGGCATCAGCTTGGCAGCGGCCATGGTGCTTGCCATCTGCATCCCCTTAATGGGGTACTGGTTCCTAAGGCGTTTTGTTGCGGGCTTTGACGCGGCAGCTGTTGCAGCCACATATGGCTCTGTCAGTGCAGTGACATTTGTGACGGCTGTGCAATACCTAGAAAACCAAAAAATTGACTACGGTGGGCACATGGCCGCAGCCATGGCGCTGATGGAGTCACCAGCCATCATCTTGGCCGTGGTCTTGGCAAATACTTTGCGGCAAAAACAAACGCCCCCTCTCGTGAGTCTGGGCGCAGGTGTTGCTGGTTTAAGTGGTCCACCCAATCAGCAAAGCGTCTCTATCGGTAAGATTCTGCATGAGTCATTCACGGATGGTGCTCAGTTGCTTCTGCTGGGCGCCATGGTGGTTGGCATGATGACGGGTGACACAGGCAAGGCAGCCATGGAGCCTTTTTCGGGAGACCTCTTCAAGGGAATGCTCTCATTTTTTCTTCTAGACATGGGGTTGATGGCCGCACGGAACTTACCCCAAGTTAAGGGCAAGTCTCCTGCGCTAATTTCCTATGCAGTGATAGGACCTATCATTCATGCCAGTCTGGCCCTGGGCCTAGCTTTTGTATTGAACCTTCCTGCTGGTGACGGTGCCTTGCTAATGGTCCTAGCTGCTAGCGCATCCTATATTGCGGTACCAGCGGTTCTCAGGTTTGCATTGCCGGAGGCCAACCCTTCACTCTACTTTGGATTAAGTTTAGGCATTACATTTCCGTTGAACATTTTGTTTGGAATACCTGCTTATGTCAGCATTGCCCAATCCGTCTTGCTTTGAAACTGGCATAGTGAAACATCAACATTTTTCCTATGCAGACCGCCAAGTGGTACTGCTCACCAAGCATGGCAAGCAAGACTTGATCAAAGATGCATTGGAGTCGGACTTAGGTTGTAGCTTGCTACACACAGATGCATTCGATACTGACCAACTTGGAACATTCACACGCGATGTAGACCGAGCAGGCTCACAACTTGAAGCTGCCAGGCGCAAAGCAAGAATTGGCATGGAATTGACGGGTATGAATATTGGCATCGCCAGTGAAGGCTCCTTTGGCCCAGACCCTTATGCTGGCTTCTTCACATGGAACACGGAAATTTTGTTATGGGTAGATGATGAACTGGGCATCGAAGTAACCGGCATAGCCAATGGACCTGCGCAAAGCATTCACCGTGAGGTGAAAACTGTCAAAGAGTTATTGAACTTTGCACTTGAGGCAAAGTTTCCAGAACACCACTTAGTGCTTAGACCAGAACATCAAGATCATCCTCAAATCTACAAAGACATCAGCGATGAAAAAAGTCTTATCAATGCATTTGATTCAGCTCAGAAATTGTCGACGAATGGCATAGTTTTTGTAGAAAACGACCTTCGCGCATTTTGCAACCCAACCAGACAAGAAATCATAAAGAACGCAGCAAAGGATCTTGTTCAAAAACTTCGTTCTACTTGCCCCGTCTGCAGTACGCCCGGTTACTGGCGAACAAAACGCATTGCAGGATTACGCTGCAGTTTTTGCAATCAAAAGACTCGGCTTCCTGTGGCAGAAATTTGGAATTGCCAAGCGTGCTCATATGAAGAACAACAAGAAAATAAATCTGAGCAATTTGCTGACCCAAGCAAATGTGATTCTTGTAATCCATAATTCAGACATTCATATCTAAATTCAACAAGCCAATCAATATGGAAATTATTACTTCTCCAGAAGCCTGGATTGCATTTGCAACACTCACTGCCTTAGAGTTAGTTCTAGGCATTGATAACATCATTTTCATTTCAATTTTAGTAGACAAACTTCCAATAGAGAAACGAGAGCTTGCTAGAAAAATTGGCTTGTTCATGGCCATGTTCATGCGCATTGGATTACTTTTAGTTTTATCTTGGATTGTGGGCTTGGTAGAACCCATGCTGACCGTCAAAGGGCATGCTATATCAGGCAGAGATGCCATATTGATTTTGGGTGGACTATTTCTAATTTGGAAAAGCACCACTGAAATTCACGACTCAATTGAAGGTGCAGAGCACGCACAAACATCAAGTAAAAAGGTAACTTTTGCTTCTGTTATTTTGCAAATCTTGGTGATTGATCTGGTTTTCTCCCTTGACTCCATCATCACTGCTGTTGGCATGGTTGATGAAGTAGAAATCATGATTGCAGCGGTGGTCGTATCGGTCGCTTTAATGATGGTATTTGCTCGCGCAATTGGTGAGTTTGTATCTAATCACCCGTCCATCAAAATGCTGGCACTCAGCTTCCTGGTTTTAGTTGGCGTTGTACTCATTGCAGAGGGCTTTGAGCATCACATTCCAAAAGGATATATTTACTTCGCCATGGCTTTTTCAGTATGTGTCGAAATGCTCAATATCAAACTTAGAAAAAAGCGCACGTCCAGCCAAAAGTACTTACCTAATTGACTTGCTCCTACATCACCAAGACACCAACTGTCGTGTTAAACGACACCTGATCTCCACATCAAACCACGAGCACGGTAGACCCCCCGAGACCAAACCTGACTCAACGATTTGTGCGCATAGTTTTTTCTTTTAAAGGGCAACTTCGCAAAACCCCAAACTTTTTTCAAAAGTTCTAACAGCTATTATGTATCCCTCAAACAGGGGAAAGTTATGCCAAAAATCCGTCAATATAAAGATTCCACTGATCGAGTTCAAGTAGTAGAACTATGGAGAAATGTGTTTGGCTATGAGACTGCTCACAACGAACCGACCTTGGCTATTTCAAAAAAGATAGCTACCAAAGATGGCTTGTTTTTCGTCGCAGTTGAAAATACAGAGGTCGTTGGCACGATTATGGCGGGCTACGATGGACACCGTGGTTGGTTGTATTCTGTCGCAGTAGATCCAAACAAACGACTCAGTGGTTTGGGTAGCTCATTGGTTCATCACGCTGAGAAAGCACTTGCAGATTTGGGTTGTATGAAAGTCAAGCTCCAACTGCTTTCTACAAATGAAGCGACTGCCGCTTTCTGGAAATCTCTTGGTTATTCAGTTGAGCCTAATATTAGTTTGGGCAAAGTTTTGTAAGAAGCAATCCAATGTGAAGGCATAACATTTGAATTAAAAATTTGGCTAAATTTTTAGATAAAGTTAGACGCATGTGAATTACTCAACCGTTCCGCCTAAATAA
>CALAGS010000102.1 GCA_937891665.1 uncultured Burkholderiales bacterium
GGCGTGATTGTGGTGGCTGCCACCAACCGCCCCGACATCTTGGATGCAGCGCTTTTGCGTCCTGGTCGTTTTGACCGCCAGGTCTATGTCACTTTGCCCGACATTCGCGGCCGCGAACAAATCTTGGCTGTGCACATGCGCAAAATCCCAATCGGCCAAGACATGAACCCCGGCGTCATCGCTCGCGGTACACCTGGCATGAGTGGTGCCGATTTGGCCAATTTGTGCAACGAAGCGGCCCTTATGGCGGCTCGCCGCAATGCCCGCGTTGTGGAAATGCAAGACTTTGAGAAAGCCAAAGACAAAATTCTCATGGGCCCTGAGCGCAAGAGCATGGTCATGCCTGAAGACGAGCGTCGCAACACGGCTTATCACGAGTCGGGTCACGCCCTCATTGGCAAGTTGCTGCCCAAGTGCGATCCTGTGCACAAGGTCACCATCATTCCTCGCGGCCGTGCCTTGGGTGTCACCATGAGCCTGCCCGAGCGCGATCGCTACAGCTACGACAGTGAATACATGTTGAACCAAATCAGCATGTTGTTTGGTGGTCGCATTGCCGAAGAAGTGTTCATGAAGCAAATGACCACGGGTGCCAGCAACGACTTTGAGCGTGCCACCCAAATTGCCCGCGACATGGTCATGCGCTATGGCATGACCACCGCCTTGGGCCCCATGGTTTATGCTGAAAATGAAGGCGAAGTGTTTTTGGGTCGCTCTGTCACCAAGACCACCAACATGTCCGAGTCCACCATGCAAAAGGTTGACGCTGAAGTGCGCCGCATCATTGATGAGCAGTACAAATTGGCGCGCAACTTAATTGAAGAGCACAGCGACAAGATGCACGCCATGGCCAAGGCCCTGTTGGAGTGGGAAACCATTGACGTCACTCAGCTTGACGACATCATGGCGGGTCGTGAACCCAAGGCCCCCAAAGATTGGACGCCCCGCATTCCACCTTCTGGCAGTGACGATGCAGCTGGCGGCACGCCTGCTGTCAAAGTCGATCCAGAGCCCAACGCGGCCTGATCCTCTCCATCATCAATACGGGGCTTCGGCCCCGTTATTGTTTCTAGGCTGCTGAACTTAAATTCCAAATCCGTTGTAATTCATGACCCAACCCATTTGGCAGACCTCTAGGTTCGCGATTGACCTCACCCAGCCCAAAGTCATGGGCATTGTGAATCTCACACCCGATTCTTTTTCTGATGGGGGGCTTCACAGTACCTTGTCCATTGCGCTTGAAAATGCTCAAACCCTGCTGGCTCAGGGAGCCGACATTTTGGACATCGGCGGAGAGTCCTCTAGGCCTGGGGCAGAGCCCGTCAGCGTCGAAGAAGAGTTGAAGCGCGTGTTGCCATTTTTGCAAGAAGCACTCACTTGGAACGTGCCTGTTTCGGTCGATACCTACAAGCCAGAAGTGATGCAAGCTGCCTTGGACTTGGGAGCTGATGTCGTGAACGACATCTGGGCCTTGCGGCAACCAGGTGCCCTGCAGGTGGTGGCGCGGCACCCTCAATGTGGCGTCTGCCTGATGCACATGCACCAAGAACCGCTCACCATGTTGGCGCAGCCTATGACCGGTGATGCCTTGCCTTTGGTCAAAGATTTCTTGACTCAGCAAATTTTGAAATTGAGGCACAGTGGGGTACAGGCCAATCGCATTGTTTTAGACCCAGGTATTGGTTTCGGTAAAACGCTTGAGCAAAATTTAAGCTTGCTACAGCGTCAATCAGAGTTGTTGTCTCTTGGTCATCCGCTGATGGCAGGCTGGTCGCGCAAAGGTACGTTGGGCAAGCTGACGGCCATTCAAGGGAAGGCACCTGAGCCCAAGGACAGAGTGGGCGCCAGTGTGGCTGCAGCCCTCATTGCCGTTCAAAACGGGGCCTCAGTGGTTCGAGTACACGACGTGAAAGAAACTGTTCAGGCTTTGCGTGTTTGGCAGGCTCTGAAGATTTAAAATCAAGCCATTCACAATCGATCCAAAAAGAACAACAACCATGACCAGAAAATACTTTGGAACCGATGGCATTCGGGGCACCGTTGGCCTAGCACCCATCACGCCAGATTTTGTCATGCGCTTGGCGCATGCCGTCGGCCGTGTGTTGCGTCAAACGGAGGACCATCCTGTCGTTTTGATTGGCAAAGACACGCGAATTTCTGGCTACATGCTCGAAAGTGCGTTGGAGTCTGGCTTTAATTCGGCGGGTGTCGATGTGGTTTTGTTGGGCCCTGTGCCAACACCTGCCGTGGCCTATCTCACGCGGGCCAGGCGCGCATCCTTAGGCGTGGTCATCAGTGCCAGCCACAATCCCTTTGAAGACAATGGCATCAAGTTTTTCAGCGCCAAAGGCACCAAGCTCAGTGATGCTTGGGAAACTTCTGTCGAGGCGCTGGTCGATCAGCCCCCAGTTTGGGCTTCATCTGCTGAACTGGGCAAGGCCAAGCGCTTAGACGATGCTGCGGGTCGGTACATCGAGTTTTGCAAAAGCACTTTCAGCAATGACTTTACCTTGAAGGGTATGAAGATTGTGGTGGATGCTGCCAATGGCGCAGCCTATCAAATTGCACCCAAGGTTTTTCATGAACTGGGTGCCGATGTCATCGCCATCGGGTGTTCGCCCGATGGCTTGAACATCAACAAAGGGGTTGGCGCTACCCACCCTGAAGCGGTTGTAGAGGCCGTCAAAGCCCATCAAGCCGATTACGGCATTGCGCTAGATGGCGATGCCGACCGCCTGCAGTTGGTCGACAAATCGGGCCGCTTGTACAACGGCGATGAGTTGCTGTACCTGATGGTCTGCGATCGATTGGCTCGAGATGAAGTGGTGTCTGGCGTAGTGGGCACCCTCATGACCAACATGGCGGTCGAAGTAGCGCTGAAAAACAAAAACATTCCCTTCATTCGAAGCAAGGTGGGCGACCGTTATGTGTTGGAAGCCTTGCAAGAGAATGCTTGGCTGCTGGGCGGAGAGGGCTCAGGTCACTTGTTGGCTTTAGACAAGCACACCACGGGTGATGGTTTGATCAGCGCTTTGCAGGTGCTGCAGGCGTGTGTGGCCACAGGCAAAACCATGGCTGAGTTATTGGTCGATGTGGTGCTCTTTCCGCAGGTGCTGATCAATGTGCGCCTGAGCAAAGACCAAAACTGGAAAGACAGCCCTCAACTGGCCCAAGCCTTGAAGGAGGTCGAGGCGGAGTTGGCAGACACGGGCCGCGTCCTGATTCGGCCTAGCGGTACCGAGCCGCTGGTTCGCGTGATGGTCGAGGCGCGTGAATTGTCAGTGGCGCAACGCTGCGCTGAAAAATTGGCCGACACCCTGCGCTAAATCAGCATTTCAGTAAATCAAACGCTCGGGTTTGATTTCTTGCAGGATGGTGGTGGCAATTTCTTCAATCGATTTGGTGGTGGTCGAGAGCCACCGAATGCCCGATCGGCGCATCATCGATTCAGCGTCAGCCACTTCTTGACGGCAATTTTCAATGCTGGCGTATTTTGAGTTGGGGCGCCGCTCTGTTCGAATTTCTGAAAGTCGATCTGGGTGAATGGTGAGCCCAAAGATCTTTTTACGATGTGGCACCAAATCTGGCGGAAGTTGCTTGCGTTCAAAGTCCTCGGGAATGAGAGGGTAGTTGGCGGCTTTCAAGCCGTGTTGCATGGCCAAATACAGGCTGGTGGGGGTTTTGCCACTTCGGCTCACACCCACCAAGATCACCTCTGCTGACTCCAAATCGCGGTTTGACTGTCCATCGTCGTGGGCCAGTGAAAAATTAATGGCCTCAATGCGGTCGTGGTAGTCCTTGCTCTTGCTGACATCGGAAAAGCGGCCCACCCGGTGGTGCGATTTGATACCAAACTCTTCTTCTAGCGGGTTGACGAAGGTGCCAAACATATCCAGCAACATGCCTTTGCAACCATCCCGAATCACTTGGAGAACTTCCATGTTCACCAAAGTGGTGAA
>CALAGS010000103.1 GCA_937891665.1 uncultured Burkholderiales bacterium
GGCACAGATGCCACAGTGCTTCAAGACCACCACGGCATTGCCATTCAAATAGCAAACGGCCAAGCCAAAGTGGCCATGCCTGTCAAAGTGCACCAAACACCCACGGCATACATGTATGGTGGGCCGTCTGATTACTATGGTTTCACAAGAAACGAAACGGCCAAGTTCGAAATCAACTTGAGCCAGAAAAAGATCACCACCAGGGCATCATTGCCATCGTCTTTGAAATCAGAAAGATGGATTGGCAATGACCGGGCAGTGATCTTTATGGACCAAGTGCACTACTACCAAGATGGAACTTGGTTGTCGGGCACTTGGTGAATGGGGTCTGGGCTAATGAACAGCAATGCGAATAGTTGCAACTTGAGTATGCCGCCCTCAAGCACCTCAGGCTCCACTGTACTTGTGGGCTTGTTGTCATTAGCGGCTTGCACATGGTTGCTTTTTGACTTGCCCCTGTTTAATTTAAAACCACAATCGGTAGCCAACACAGATGCAGCCATCTTTTTGGTCCTCTTTATTGGCATGCCCATGGTGTTGTGGGAAGTGCTTTGGCACAAGTCTTATAGAAATCCATCTGCCAATTTAGCAGTGGTAATTCATACCAAAAACAAACGCCGCGTGTTCATCAAGTGGCTGGGCCTGGCCACTACCTTTGCCGCCATGGCCTTTGTGTATTGGCTACTGCCTCTGTACCGGCAGGACTTTTACAAGCCCTTCATGGAGGCGGCATCTGGGTTACTTTCTACCATACTGTTTTTGGCATGGCCCTACTTTAGTTGGGTAGACAAAAGGCAAACCAACCCAGAGCAAGATGTGTATTTCAAAATTGGACAAGGCTTGATCAATGGCTTTAAGGCTTTGTTCAAAATAAGCACTTACAGTCAAATTCTGAATGGACAATTGGGTTTAAAAAACCCAGAAGAAAAACCATCACAGCACGAAAGGCCATGGCTTGCCGAGCACATTCGCGCATGGGGCGTCAAACTCTTTTTTTTGCCCCTGATGTTTGGCTTCATTTGTGAAAACTTAGGCGCCATATCGGGGTGGCACTTTAAGTGGCAACAACTTAGCTGGCCACAACAGGTTGAACACCTTGCAGTGTGCATTTTCATGGTCGATTTGCTCTGGGGCTGTGTGGGGTATTTGTGGTCTCTCAAAATAGCAGACTCCCATATTCGATCTACAGAGCCCACGCTTCTAGGTTGGGCTGTGGCGCTGGCCTTTTACGCGCCCTTTAACCAAGTGCTCGGCCCGAACTTCTTTGCTTACGAAACCAGCATGAAGTGGCATCACTGGCTGGCAACTTCTCCAGAGTGGGCTTATGTTTGGGGCGGTACAATTTTGCTGCTCAATGTATGCTTTGTGTGGGCTACGGTAGTCTTTGGCCTACGTTTTTCAAACCTCACCCACCGAGGCATCATTACCAGCGGCCCCTATCGCTACTTTAAGCACCCAGCCTACCTTTGTAAAAACTTGTCTTGGTGGATGTTGGCCATGCCCTTCATGCTTGTTTCCACTTCATCTGAAGCTCTTCGCATGTGCTTGATATTGTTGCTGGCCAATGTGGGTTACTTTTTGAGGGCCCAAACTGAAGAGCGACATTTGCTTAAAACTTGCCCCGAATACGCCACGTATGCCAAAGTCTTGGCCCAAAGGTCGTGGCTTAATTGGCTGCGCAAGCAAACGCACCCAAGCTAGCAATTATTGCCAGCCCATGGCACCCAAAATATTGTCAATGTGACAACAAATATCTTTGACATTTTTAAAAAACTGTATGTAAAATAAGTGCCCAAATCGCAAGTCCTCTGCGGGTTTGCTACCAATCTATTTGCATTAAGCAAGTGCTCCTTCTGGTGGAGATGCCCTATGTTTTCCAAATATTTTTCGCTAGGCTTGGTTCAGTTTGCACTTGCTCGCAAAGTGTTCTGGGTGGCTTTACTCAGTGCGTTTTTGGTTGCTTGTGGAGGTTCTGGCAGTTCAGATAGCAGCTCTACCAGTCCAAGCACACCTACCGTTCCTCAAACACCCACCGTTCCCCAAACACCTACCAACCCAGAAACACCTGTCAACACCTCAGAAATGACGGTCAAGCCGGCGCTAGGTGGCTTTTCTGGTGGCGCCAATGTGGGGGTTTACAACGCCACCAATGGCCAGCTTTTGGGCTCAGCGCTTACGGCAGATGGTACCAATGGCACCTCCTTGGGTGTGGCCAAAGTGGCCATTCCCAATAGCTTCTCTGGCGTGGCTACCGTCAAAGTCACGGGTGCACCTGGCGTGAAGTATTTGGATGAGCGTGATGGCACCCTCAAAGACTTTGGTGTAGGTCAATCATTGTTGGCTGTGGTGCCCAGTGTGGGTGGTGCGCCGGCTGCCATCGGCGTTACGCCATTGACCAACATGGTGGCTGCCACTTTGGGTGTGACGGCCAGCAGTTTTTCGGGCAATACTTTTGTTCCGCCAGTTGTGCCCATCACGGCCACTGCAGTTCGCACGCAAGTAACCACCGTGCTTAGCACTTTAGGTGTGAGTGGCACCGCAACCGATTTAGAAAAAATCATGTATGCGCCTCCAGCGGTGTTTGGTGTTGACTACCGCGCTGGCGACAAATTGGTGGGCACCAGCACATCTACCTCGTTTCAAATTGGTGTGTTGCTTACAGCCTTAGCCAAGAGTACGCCAGTTGGGGTCGATTTGGTTTCGTCTGCAGTACAGCTTTCCTCGGCGGCTGCTACAGGCACTCTCACACAAACTAGCACCTACAAATCCTTGGGCACTGTTTTCACGGCGGTGGTTAACACATTGGTGGCAGACCCTAAACAAGTTGTCAACACTGGCACCATTGGCACGCCAGTGAACAATTCCGGCACCACCAGTTCCTCTTCAAGTTCGTCCAGTTCTAGTGGTGCGTCATCTGGTACCACCACATCGGGCGCCACCAGCGGAACCATGCCAAGCACCACGACTGGAACAACAACCGGCACCACAACCGGCACCACAACCGGCACAACTTCGGGCTCCACCAGTAGCACACTCACTGTAGGTGCCGTGTTCCCAACAGGTCTTACGGTTTCTTCCCCCACAGAAGTAGATTCCGATGAAGTGCAGGGAACAGATTACACAGGCACCACCACAGCTTCGTTGGGCGACAAGCTTCGCAAACTTCTAGACTATTGGCGCACTCATTCTGTCAAGTCTTTCTTGGCGCAAGCTTTGGGACTGACACCCGCCCAAGCTCAAAATGCCAGTTTGGTTTCCAAGCTTTCTGGACAAAAAGAAAAGAGTTCCATTGAGAGCATTTTGAATGGTTCTAACTTTGCCGATGCGGTGGGCTTGTCCAACCAAAACAAAATGAACATGTTGTTAACTGCGTTCAGTTCTACCAGTTTGCAAAATGCCAGTTGTTATGGCCCCTCGGTTAACTACTCGCGTCATCCAGACGCCAGAAGCACAGACAGCAATTACTCTGGCCAATTGCCAGGGGGCGACTTGGGCATGTGGTTGCCTCGTAACCCTCCCCAAGGCGATGCGTGT
>CALAGS010000104.1 GCA_937891665.1 uncultured Burkholderiales bacterium
TCTGTCTTGGGCTTTATTCCAGGAGAACCACAGCCTAGCCAAAAGAATTTTGACACTCTGATTTGGGATGCCCTGCGCCAAATGGACCCCTCCCAACCTGTTTATGTAGAGTCTGAAAGCCGCAAAGTGGGCAACCTGGCCGTCCCCGAATCATTGATTGTGGCAGTTCGATCAGGGCAGTGTTATCAACTTGAATTGTCGGACGACGAGCGCGTGCAACTGCTGCTGGAAGATTACGAATTTTTTGTCAAAGACCCCAGCTTGTTTGCAAGAAGATTGGATGCGCTGGTGGCCATTAGAGGCAAGCAGCAGGTTGAAACTTGGCAATCACACATTGCACAGGGGCAAATTGACATCGTCGTGCGTGAGCTTTTAACGATGCACTACGATCCAACCTATTTTGCTTCAATGAAACGAAATTTCTCTCACATTGAAAATGCCAAAACTTTAAAGGCAGAGAGCAGATCGATTGAAGACCTCACCACCATTGCCAAAGAACTCACACTGGCATGATCCACAGCATCTTGCTTGCTACATTTAGAAAACTTAGAACATGCCCCACCAACCCGCCTCCGCTGCCCTGTCCAGATTCCGAGTCATTGACTTGACGCAAGTCAGAGCCGGCCCTACCGCGTGCCGTCAATTGGCCGATTGGGGTGCCGATGTGGTTCAAGTGCAAATGCCCGAGCACATGCGCGGTGATGACACCTTGGGCGGGCAAGAAGGCTCGGACTACCAATACACCCACAGAAACAAACGCTCGATTACCCTCAATTTGAAAGAGCCTGAAGGCATTCAACTGCTCAAGAAGTTAATTGAAAAAGCCGACGTGGTGGTTGAAAACTTCAGGCCCGATGTGAAGTTTCGCTTGGGCATCGATTACGAAAGTTTGAAAACCAGCAACCCTGGTTTGGTCTATGCCAGCATTTCAGGCTTTGGCCAGACGGGTCCTTTGGCCACCAGGCCGGGCTTTGATCAAATTGCGCAAGGCATGGGCGGCTTGATGTCGGTCACTGGCTTGTCCGAGCAAGGGCCGATGCGAGTTGGCATTCCCATTGCCGATTTGTGTGCCGGAATTTTTGCCGCACAAGGCATTTTGGTTGCGCTGCTTGAGCGCGAAAAATCGGGGCAAGGCCAATGGCTTCACACCTCCTTATTAGAGTCGATGGTGTACATGATGGACTTTCAAACCTCCAGATGGCTCATTGACCAAGAAGTTGCAACGCAGGCAGGTAACTTTCACCCTACCAGCATTCCAACGGGTGTTTACAAAGCGCAAGACGGCTACATGAACATTGCCGTCTTTGGCTCCAAAATTTGGGAACGCTTTTGCGATATTTTGGAAGCACCCCAGTGGGTGACTGACCCGCGCTATCACGACAAGCCCAGCCGCTCTGTGAATCGCGATGCCTTGAATCAGGAGATCAACGATCGCTTGGCCAAAAAAGATTGCGCTTATTGGATCGAAAAACTCAATGAAGGAGGCGTAGCTTGTGGTTTGATCAACAGCATGGATCAAGTCTTTGAAGAGCCTCAAATTAAACACCTCAACATGGTGAAAGATGTGGTCTCAAAACACCAAGGACCTCAGCGCATGGTGGGCCAACCCGTGCAGCTTGAGCGCACGCCCAGTACCATCGCTCGATCGGCACCCCGCCGCGGCGAGCACAGCGAAGAAATACTGAAAGAAATTGGCGTTCAGGCAGAAGACTTAACGCGCTTGAAATCCACTGGAGTTTATTAATGAGTGAAGTTCATTACACATCGCCCACCGAACGTGTTGAAACGTGGTTGGATCAGACCACCCTGCACATTCGATTTAACAATGTGGCCAAACACAACGCACTGTCTGTTGACATGTGGGAAGCCGTTCCGCATTTACTGACTCAAGCAGAATCAGACCCACGAGTTAGGTTGGTTGTATTTTCGGGCGCTGGCGAAAAAGCATTCGTATCGGGCGCCGATATTTCTCAATTTGAAGACATGCGCGCTGCCAAAGAAGCCGTCACCCGCTATGAGCACATGGCCGAGACGGCGCTCATGAGCATCTACAACTTTCCCAAACCCACGCTGGCTTGCATCAAGGGCTATTGCATTGGGGGCGGTATCAATGTGGCCATCAGTTGCGACATGCGCATTGCAGCCAGCGATGCTGTGTTTTCTGTGCCTGCAGCCAAACTAGGACTGGGTTACCGTTACTCGGCCATGAAGAACTTGATCGACCTGATCGGGCCTGGTGCGGCCAAAGATTTATTCTTCACAGCCAGAAGAGTTGATGCACAGGAAGCTCTGCAACTAGGTTTAGTTAGCCGCGTGTGCGCGCCAGATCAATTGGCAGCGCTTTTGAATGAATACACCACAGCCTTGGGCCACAACGCACCCATCACCATTGCTGCGGCCAAAGCCATCACGCGAGAAATATTAAAACCATCGCCAGCGCTTGACATGGCGCTGTGCCAGCAACTCATCCGAAACTGCTTTGACTCAGCCGATTACGCAGAAGGCCGAAAAGCATTTATGGAAAAACGCAAACCTGTCTTTAAAGGTCAATGAACATGAAGTCTTATTGGATGCACGTCGGGGATGTGCCAAACCCCATTGAATTGAGAGAAGTTCCCATTCCTTTACCCGGCCCTACACAGGCACTGGTCAAAATTCATGCGGCCGGCTTGAACCGAGGTGAATTTATCAAAGGGCACGGTCTGCACGGCAGCCAAGGCGCCAAAGCCATTGGCATGGAAGGCGCTGGCGAAATTACAGCACTCGGTGAAAAAGTCACTGCCGCCACCGGTCTCAAATTGGGCGATCGCGTCATGGCCAGGTGCGCTGCCACATTTGCCGAATATGCGCTCATGGACATCAAAGAAATGATGCCCATTCCTGCCAACGTATCCTACGAAGAAGCATCTTGCATTCCACTCACCTTTTTAGTGACCTACGACTTGCTGGTGCAGCAGGGCCGCTTAAAGGCCAATGACTGGTTGTTGGTCAATGGTGTTTCGTCGGGTGTGGGCGTGGCCTCCTTGCAAATGGCCAAGGCCTTGGGTGCCAAGGTCATGGGCACATCGGGTTCACAAGAAAAATTGAACAAGCTGGCCCCCCTTGGTTTGGACTTGGGAATCTGTACACGTGCACCCAATTTTTACGATCAGGTCATGGCCACCACGCAAGGCAAAGGCGTTCAACTTGTGGTCAACACGGTGGGCGGCTCTGTGTTTGCAGAAAGCCTCCGCTGCTTGTGTTTTCAAGGTCGTCTCGGCACCGTGGGCTATGTCGATGGTGTATTAAACGCACCCCTGGACATTGAAGCTCTGCACGCCAAACGCCTAACGTTGTTTGGCGTGTCAAACAAACTTCGAACACCCGATCAACGCGCAGAGCCTGTAAGCGGCTTTGTGAAAGATATTTTGCCGGCCTTTGCAGATGGCCGCATTCAATCGAGCATTGATACCGTTTTTCCATTTGAAGACATGGTGGCCGCCAAAGCTTTGATGGAAAGTAATTCTCACGTTGGAAAAATTGTTTTAAGGGTTCTATCATGATTCAAAAATTGTCTTTCTCTCTCTCGCTCATTTACCTTGGCTTGATGGCCTCCGTCGCAACGGCACAGGCTCAAACCGCTAGTACCTACCCCACCAAACCTGTCAAGGTAGTTGTCGGTTTTGCACCCGGTGGCGCTGCTGACTATGTGGCGCGAACTATCAGTGAATCATTGGGCAAGTCGCTGGGCCAACCGGTCATCATTGAAAACAAAGCGGGTGCAGGCTCAAGCATTGCCGCCGAAGCTGTTTCTAAATCTGCACCCGATGGTTACACCGTCTTGATTGCTAGCCCCAGCAGCATTTCGGTTAATCCAGCATTGAACCCCAAGCTGGGTTATGCACCCAAAGATTTATTTCCAATCACCAAAATCACTTCCTCGCCATTGGTCATCGCAGCCAACCCCAATGCTGGCATCGGCAGCCTGTTAGAGCTGGTGGCCAAAGCCAAGAAAGCCCCAGGTGTCATCAACTTCGCCACATCAGGCAACGGCTCTGCGCCGCATTTGGGCGCTGCACTGTTTGCGCAGGTCACAGGCATTGAGATGACCCACATTCCATTCAGAGGCGGTGGTCCTGCCATCCAATCTGTGGTGGCCGGCGACACCCAGCTGACCTTTGGCACACCGCCCTCGGTGTTGCCCATGATTCAAGCAGGTCGCTTGAAAGGACTGGGCGTGAGCACCAAAGAAAAGTCTGCCTTGGTGCCTGGCCTGCCTGGCAGCATTGAGGCCGGTGTGCCCGATTACGCCATTGAATTTTGGTATGGCATTTTTGTACCCAATGGCACGCCGCCAGCCGTAGTGAAAAAGATTTTTGATGCCGCTCAATTTGCCATGTCGCAACCCAATGTCAAAACCGCATTGGCCAGAGAAGGTACCGATGTTGATGTCTCAAAATCACCTGATCAGTTTGCAAGCTTCTTGACGGAAGACGCGAAGTTCTGGGTCAAACTTGTGAAAAGCGCAGGTGTGAAATTAGATTGATTGGAAGCACAAGGACCGTAGCACCAACGTCATGGTCACTTTTAAGCTGCAGTACCTGTAAAGGCTGAAGCCAAAGACGGCGCTAAAAAGTCATCTCTACTTCCTTGGCGTCAGCATAATTTTTTGTGTTGGCGTCATTTCTCTTCTTGGCACTTGAGCGCCATGAAAGATGTTTTGGAATGCTTGTCACACGTTTGCAAGCAATGTGCGAAAATTACTTTTTTTCGGTCATGAAAGTACGCATTGAATCTTGCTTTAAATGGGCAACTCCAAACCATTGGCAGTGGCACGGGTCATCTTTGCGCTTACGTTAAAGGGCAAGGCCGCCCGCTCATTTTGGTGCACACCATCAATGCAGCTGCTAGCGCTGCAGAAGTTCGGCCTCTTTTTGAAACACTCAGCCAGCACCGAACGGTTTATGCCATAGACCTGCCAGGCTACGGCTTATCAGAACGCGTCAATCGCTTGTACACACCGCGCCTCATGACCGACGCCATTCATGACTTGGTTCAACATATTCAAGCTGTGCATGGCACCCAGGCCATCGATGCCTTGGCCGTTTCTTTGTCATGCGAATTTTTAGCACGCGCAGCAGCTGAGCAACCCACACATTTTCAAACCATCTCTTTGGTCAGCCCAACGGGCTTCACCGGCTTGAAACTCAGACAAGCTGAAGAAGGAAAAACTTATGGGCTCAACTGGCTTTGGAAACTGTTAAAGGGTCCTGGCTGGGGACGCTCAATTTTCAACCTACTCACTCGGCCCAAAGTCATTCGGTATTTTTTAAAGAAAACTTGGGGATCTCCCAATATCGACGAAGAGATGTACCGCTATGCCGTTTGGACCACGCGACAACCCGGCGCAGAACATGCGCCCCTGAGCTTTTTGTCGGCCCAGCTCTTTAGTGCAGATATCACCAACATCTACGACAAGCTTCAACAAAAGGTTTGGATGAGCCATGGCACGCACGGTGATTTTGTCGATTACCGTGGCAAACAGCGCTATGCCCATTCGGAAAACTGGTGCTTCACCGTCTACGAAAGTGGCGCACTCCCCTACTTTGAAATGCCTGATCAATTTTCATCAGACCTGCTTGAATTTTTAAGTCCAACATGAAACTCTTTTCCAGTTTGAATCATCCTGGTGTTTGGATCACCACGATCATGGCATCGTCTATTTTTATGATCACGATGGGTTCTAGACAAGCAATGGGACTGTATGTCGGGCCACTCAATACCGACACCGGCTTGGGCATTGTGACCATCAGCTTGGCCATGGCCATTGGTCAATTTGTGTGGGGTGCCGTACAACCTATCGCTGGCGCATTTGCCGACAAATACGGCCCTCGTCCAGTCCTGCTCTCTGGGGTTCTCATCTTGGTCATAGGCTCTGCCCTCACGCCCTTTGTCACAAGCAGTTGGGGCCTCATTCTGACGATGGGCTTTTTAACTGCGATAGGCTCTGGGGCATGCAGCTTCTCTGTTCTGTTGGGCGCAGCAGCACAGCGCATGCCCACTGAATCAAGAGGTGTGGCTTCTGGCATCATCAATGCTGGCGGCTCATTTGGTCAATTTGTTTTTGCGCCCATTATTGGCAAGCTGATTCAATGGGTGGGTTGGATGGGCTCCATGTGGGCCATGGCAGTTGTCACGTTGTTGGCTATACCTTTGCTTAACAAACTGACCAGCAACACCCATGCACCCACTAAGCCCGCCGACCCAGAAGGCGGATTGAAAAAAGCTGTGTCAGATGCCATGCGCAATCCCAGTTATTTACTGTTGCATTTGGGGTTCTTCACCTGTGGCTTTCACATTGCATTCTTAGTCACTCACTTGCCTACCGAAGTGGGTCTGTGCGGGCTGTCGCCAACTGTCGCCAGTTGGTCATTGGCCCTCATTGGCTTGGCCAACATTGTGGGTAGCTTGTTTGCAGGTTCTTGCGTCAATCTTTATCGCAGCAAATACGTGTTGGCCGTGATGTATGGCTCGCGGGCTGTGCTCATTGCTTTGTACTTGGTGGCACCCAAAACTGAATGGACTTTCTACGCGTTTGCAGTGGGCCTTGGCTTAACTTGGTTGGCCACCGTGCCGCCAACAGCAGCCTTGGTGGGTAAACTTTTTGGCATCCGGTATTTGGCTACCCTGTTTGGACTCACTTTGCTGTCACATCAAATTGGCGGCTTCTTAGGCGCTTACATGGGCGGCTTGGTCTTAGAAGCGCAGGGCGACTACCAATGGATGTGGTGGGCAGACATTGCTTTGTCTGCCATGGCGGCTCTCATTAACTTGCCCATCAAAGAGGCGCCCATTGTGAAATTACAAGCAGCTTGAAGCTTCAACGCTGCGGCATGTCTTTCACAGAAAAGCCAAGGCTGATGGTGGCATCTTCTGGAATGGGCGGCATGGTGCTGTGCCAACGCTCCCATTCAGACCTCATCGCCTCAAGCCGATCTGGCTCTTGTTTGGCCAAGTTGGCACGCTCACGGGCATCGGCCACCACATTGAACAAATAGTCATTGCCATCGACTCGCAAATACTTCCAATCGCCAGAACGCAAAGCACGCTGGCCTCTGTGGTTCATGCGCCAGTAGAGTGGCCTTGCAAATGTGGCATCGGGGTTACTCAATAGAGGCTTCAATGAGACTCCATCAAAGGGATAGTCAGGATGCGCTTTGCCACCCCCAACGTCAACCAAAGTGGCTGACCAGTCCATGGTCATGCAATGTTGCGCGGTGGTGCTGCCAGGTTTTGCAATACCTTCTGGCCAGTGGGCAATCCAAGGCACCCGGATACCACCTTCAGTGAGGTCCATTTTGCCGCCCACCAAAGGCCAGTTGTCACTGAACCTTTCGCCGCCGTTGTCACTGGTGAAAACAATCAGGGTGTTGTCGAGTTGACCGGTTTCTCTCAAAGCGTTGACCACCCAACCGATGCCTTCGTCCATGTGGTGAATCATGCGGTGGTAGGTGTGAATGTTGCCACCTTGAAGGTGAAAAATATTGTCTTTGATGCTTTGTGCCAGTGCGTGGTCTTCACGCGTTTCCCAAGGCCAATGAGGCGCCGTGTAGTGCATGCTCAAGAAAAACGGTTGCGTGGTGTTTTGCGCCATTCGCTTCACATAGTCGACTGATTTGTTAGAAATTAAATCGGTCAGGTAACCTTCGTGAGGCTGCTCTTCCTCGCCCACCCACAGGTCGTGTGCACCCGTTGAGGCGCAATGCGTGAAGTAATCCACACCACCCGCCATAGGGCCAAAAAATTCATCGTAGCCAGAACGCAAAGGGCCAAATGCGGGGGGGTATCCTAAATGCCATTTGCCAATCAAGGCGGTTCGGTAGCCTTGTTCTTTGAGCAAAGAAGGCAATGTGGGGTGTGTAGTTGGCAAACCCAATGTGGTGCTGGTTCTGGCTTTGCTATTGATGGGCTCTTCGGCCGCACCCCTCAATCGGTATTGGTAGCGGGCTGTCATCAGACCAAATCGAGTGGGTGAACAGACTGGCGAGTTGGCATACCCATCAGAGAACTTTAAACCATTGGCAGCAAGTTGATCTAGCACCGGAGACACCTTGCCGAACGCTGCATCACGTCCCCCGTAACAGCCCAAATCGGCAAATCCTAAGTCGTCAGCCACGATGAAGATGATGTTGGGGCGTTTCATGCGTTCAGTCCTCACTTTCAGTGTTTCATGCCAGAGTGCCCGCCTTGCGGCGCTTGCGCAGGGGCGCGCATGGTGCGAGCGGTTGCCTTGACTTCCACAGTTTGACGTTTGCCATCCTTGGTTTCAAAGGTGAGCGTCAGAGGCACAGCATCGCCCTCTTTCACTTGCGACTTCAGGTCCATCAACATAACGTGGTAGCCGCCTGGCTTTAAATCAACTGCTTTGCCCATGGGCAAGCCCAAGCCTTCGATGGCACGCATTTTCATGACGCCGCCGTCCATGGCCATCTCATGCACTTCGACAACGCCAGCAGCCGGCGACTTGGCACTGATCAACTTGGCATCTTGCGTGGATTGTAATTTCATAAATGCACCAGTGGCTTTTTGCTGGGGCACTGTGGCTCGAACCCAAGGCTCAGACACTGTGACTTGGGCTGTCGCTGCAAAAGCAGCCAATGCCAAGGAAATCAAAGATGTAAAACGCTTCATGAAAACTCTCCTTCTTTCTGTTGGCACTCAGGGCCAAACTATTTGAAAATGCACTTAACTTTTAGCTTTCAAGACAAACCGTGAGATTTGTCAGAAAACAGAATGTGAAAATTCAGACAGCGGGCGGGCCACGAGAAGGGAGAGGTGGTGCAGTATGGACTGCAATGATGGCAGCAGCGACAGGATGCAGTGAATGGGCCAGAGGACTGACATGGTCAAATGGGGTGGAGCCTGATTGAAAAGGCACAACAACATGGGCGCACAGAGGGCAGTCCATGTTGACCGTCAATTTGGCCTCAGCACCCTCAGTGCCCTCTTCGCCTGAGGCCACCATTTTCATGCCACCCGCACTGGAGCACACCATTTGGGTTTCAGTAGGGTTCAAAATGGGCGATGCAATGGCCACCCCAATGAACAGCGCAAACCACACCAGCACGAGGCGTGCGGTCAATTTGTGGGTTGCTACCTTGGACATGTATCGTATTATCGCCGAAGTCAATTGATTCAAATAAGCCACACCATGAAAAAAATTCTGCTTTTAGGCTCTGGAGAACTCGGCAAAGAATTTGTCATCAGCGCCAAACGATTGGGCTGCTATGTCATTGCCTGCGACAACTACGCGGGCGCACCCGCCATGCAAGTGGCCGATGAATTTGAAATCTTCAGCATGCTCGATGAAGCGCCTCTGCGTGCCGCCATCACCAAACACCAGCCCGACTTGATCGTTCCCGAGATTGAGGCCATTCGCACCGAGGTTTTGCTTGATGTTGAAAAAGAAGGCTTCGAGGTCATTCCGAGTGCGCGTGCAGCCAACCTCACCATGAACCGCGATCGCATTCGCGATGTGGCGGTAGGCCTTGGGGTGCGCACCGCCAAGTTCAATTACGCAGAGTCCAGCGATGAACTGATGGCACAGGCCAAGCTCATTGGCTTTCCTGTAGTCATCAAACCGGTCATGAGTTCTTCTGGCAAAGGCCAAAGCGTGGCCAAGACCGAAGCCGACGTGCAAGCCAGTTGGGACTTCGCCTGCTCAGGTATGAGAGGCGACCGCAAAAAAGTCATTGTGGAAGAGTTCATTCACTTTGATTTTGAAATCACCCTGCTCACCATTCGCCAACGCACTGGGCCAACTTTGTTCTGCCCACCCATTGGCCATGTCCAAGAACGCGGTGACTACCAATACAGTTGGCAGCCCCAACCCATGGCACCCGATTATTTAAAAACCGCACAAGCCATGGCCGAAAAAGTTACTGCCGATTTAGGCGGTGCTGGTTTGTTCGGCGTTGAATTTTTTGTCACAGCCAAAGAAGTCATTTTCAGTGAGCTCAGCCCACGTCCCCATGATACCGGCATGGTCACATTGATCAGCCAAAACCTGAGTGAATTTGATTTGCATGCCCGTGCTGTTTTGGGCTTGCCCATTCCCCTCATTGAGGCTGTGGAAGGCGCCAGTGCTGTGGTGCTTGCCGACCGTGAAGGCAAAAACCCAACTTACGCTGGCGTATTGGATGCATTGCTAGAACCTGGCGTTGATGTTCGAATTTTTGGCAAACCGACTACGCGTCCTTATCGCCGTATGGCAGTTGCTTTGGCCAAAGGCGATCAAGCCTTGCAGCGTGCTCGCGCAGCAGCCGCCAAAATCAGTGTTCACGTGACATAAAAAAGGCTCTGCAACATTCTGCAGAGCCTCTTATTCACAGAGTGAATTACTTCACTTCAGTCATGAACTTGTCGTTGGTGCGGCGCACCTTCTTCATGTTGACCAACCAGTCTTTGTCGGCTTCGCGATAGCCCAATGGCAACAAAACCGTGCTGCGCAGACCGCGAGATGCCAAGCCCAAAATTTCATCGACTGCAGGCGGGTTAAAACCTTCCATCGGCGTTGCGTCGACTTCTTGCTCAGCGGCAGCAATCAAAGCAGTGCCCAAAGCAATGTAGGACTGCTTGGCAGCATGTTGGAAATTAACTTCTGGGCCTTTGGCCGGATAGTTCTTCAACAACATTTGACGATAGGCTTCAGCACCTTCATTCACAAAGCCGCGCACTTCATTGTTGTAGTCAAACATCATGTTGATGCGGTCGGCGGTGTAGTCGTTCCAAGCAGCAAATACCAAGAGGTGTGAGCCTTCTGTAATCTGAGCTTGGTTACTGGCAGCAGCTTGAATTTTGGTTCGAACTTCTTTGTTGGTGACCACAATGATTTCATAGGGCTGCAATCCGCTTGAAGTAGCGGTCATGCGAATGGCTTCCAAAATGCGTTGCACTTTGGCTTCTGGAACCGCCTTGGTGGGGTCCATTTTTTTGGTGGCATAACGCCAATTGAGAGCTTGAAGCAAATCCATGAATAAATCCTAGTGATCAAAAAA
>CALAGS010000105.1 GCA_937891665.1 uncultured Burkholderiales bacterium
CGCTGTAGTAAGAGGTTTCATGGCCCATTGAAATTGTTTCGTAGGGAACCACTGAAAGTAGATGGACTGCTGCATGCTCCCATTGTGAGAGGTCTTTGCAATTGAGCAATGCCTGCTGACTTTCAAGCGATCCGTCGTAGGCCAGAATGATTTTTTGATACATCTGATTTCTCCTTGGTCAAAGTCATGAAAGATGGATGAGAAGACTATCGTTGCCAATTCTGAATACCTCAAATACAAGAAGATATAGGGCATTTACCCGCAAAGTTTCTATCCAGCGATATAACTTTGTAACTGTTCTATCATTGATTTCTGATACGCAATCATTTCTCGAACTACATCGCCAATAGAAATGAGCCCCATCACTTCTAGGGCTTGCCTAATGGTGTCATCTGGGCTCACTGAGTAAATGGCTCGCTGACTTTGGTCTAAAAATTGGCTCATGGTTTTCATAGCAAAATCCTTCGGTGAGAAGTTGACCTTTGATCAATGTAGATAGATTTTGAATACAAGCAATAAAGGGAATCCCTTGGTTTAATTTCAGTTGATTTGAGTGCTCAAGAAGTTAGATGGAAAATTTCAGATACTTTGCTGAGTCCAATTTGAAGTAGATCCGAGTGGTTGGCTTTGTGAAAATTCCATGCACATTGCGTGCATGGATACCGTGCTAATATTATTTAACCTATTTGAATTTTCTACCCGCCGTTTCAGGAGCTTGTTATGGATATGCAGACTGGTCGTCCGGCCACCCTCAGCCCACGTGGCATGGTCACCTCGCCCCACAGTTTGGCCTCGGCTGCTGGCACAGATGTGCTTAGAGCAGGTGGCTCGGCGGTTGATGCGGCCATTGCCACTGCTGCTGTTTTGGGCGTGATTTATCCCCACATGACGGGCATGGGTGGCGATGCTTTTTGGCTCATCCATGATGCCAAAACTGGGAAAGTGCGCTACCTTAATGGCGGCGGACGCGCAGCTGCAAGTGCAGACCCCGCATTTTTCAAAAACAAAGGTTTGAGTGAGGTGCCGTTTCGTGGTGTCTGGCCTGCCACCTTGACCACGCCAGGGGCGGTATCAAGTTGGTGCGAAGCTCATAAGGCCTACGGCAAACTGGGTTTGCCACGTATCTTGGCATCTGCCATCGACTTTGCCCACAATGGCTACCCCGTCACCCAGCGCTTGGCGGGTTGGATGCAGAGCTGTCAATCCGATTGCAGTGCCCAGCCAGGCTGGGCTGCGCTTTTTGCACCCGATGGCAAATTGCCCAGTACAGGAGAAACAAGGCGAAACCCCGCTTTAGCCAGAACCCTGCAGGCTGTTGCCGAACAAGGCCAGGCCGGTTTTTACCAAGGCGATACAGGCAAAGCCTTGGCCGCGCTGTCCAAGGAGCACGGTGGTTTTTTCACTGCGGACGACTTAATGCGGCAACAAGCCGAATGGGGCGAGCCGCTTGTAGGCAGTTACCGAGACCTGACGCTCTACCAAACCCCCGCACCCACGCAAGGCTTTACCGTCTTGCAAATGCTCAAGCTGATTGAACCTTTTGAGCTGCACAAAAAAGATTTTTATGACCCCGAACGTATCCATCTGATGGTGCAAGCCAAGCAAATCAGCTACCACGATCGTGACCGCTGGTTGGGAGACCCGTCCTTCACCGATATGCCAATGGCACATTTGCTGAACGACGCTTACCTTGACCAACGGCGCATGTTGATCAACCGTGAAAAGGCTTTGGCTTGGGATCAAGTGCCCTCCTACGGCAGTTTGCGTGGCGACACGGTGTACATCGCGGTGGTGGATGAACAAGGCCAAGCGGTGTCGCTGATTCACAGCCTTTATGGCGCATTTGGCTCTGGCGTAGTAAGTCTCGACAGCGGCGTTGTGTTGCAAAACCGAGGCGCCTATTTTTCTTTGCAAGACGGTCACCCCAATGTGCTTGCGCCGGGCAAGATCCCCATGCACACCTTGATTTCGTCCATCGGTTTTCGCCAAAACAAGCTGTGGAGCGTCATGGGCTGCATGGGCGCCGATGGGCAACCGCAAATCCAGTTGCAGGCCTACAGCGCCATGATTGACCATGGCTTGGATATTCAACAGGCGGTAGAAGCGCCGCGTTGGCTCTCAGGACGTTTTGCATTGGGCGAAGCTCGCGACACCTTGCATGTGGAGAGCCGCTTAGGCAGCCCCAATCTTGACGCCTTGGCTGCCAAGGGTCATGTGCTTAACCGTTGGGGCGCTTGGAACGAGTTGGCCGGTCACGCCCATGGCATTACCTTGGAGGGTCCGCAGCAAACCCGCTTTGGCGGCAGCGACCCTCGCAGCGATGGAGCTGCCATCGGTTACTGAAAGGGTGCTTAGCTAAAGGCCAGCCCAATGAACTTGAAGAGAAAACTCCACATACTTTGACACTTCCAAGCTTTCAAACCGCAAAACAAAAAGTAGCATTCGTGCAGCACCGTTAGTCGGCACTTCTTCCGTCATGCACTTATCGACAGGATGAAGGCCTGTGGTTCTAGGGAACGATTACCGATACGGCTGCGTCAAAATAAAAGCAATTTAAATCGCTGTAAACTTTCTTCTGTCCAACTTGTGGAAGCGGTATTGGTACACAAACACCAACCTAACCTGGCTCTATGGTGGTTAGGGTTGGCACTTTAGATGACCCCTCAGTCTACAAGCCCAAAATTGCGATCTTCACAGTGGATAAACAAGCCTTACATCACATCGCCGATGACTTTCAAGCGTTTGTGCGTCGATCAGAGTAAGTTCGAAAAAAGATTGGAACTATCAAAATGAAAAGTGTTTTTTACAAAATAATCTTGATTCTCTCTATAGCACTTAGTTGTTATAAAGTTTCGGCGCAAAACAAAGCATCTGATCCACATGCTGGGCATGGATCTCACGCAGGGCACAGCTCTTCTGCATCAAACAAGTCAACCCCAACGGTATCTACAAAAAAGTACCAGCAAATTAATGACAATATGCACAAGAGCATGGACATCAAATTCACAGGCGATGCTGACAAAGATTTTCTTGCTGCCATGATTCCACACCATCAGGGAGCTGTGGAAATGGCAGAAGTTGTTTTACAACACGGTAAGAATCCAAAGATCCGTCAACTTGCCCAAGAAATTATCACCATGCAGAAAAAAGAAATTGCTGAAATGAAACAGCTGTTGAAAGAATCAAAATAAAATGCTGTGTTCAAATTAAGCGTTGCCGACTAAGCTGGAGTTTTGATGTTTCGAAATGCTCTTGCTGTAGGTTCATTGCGCAGTAGCTTTTAAGAAGAGAGACCATAAAGGCTCTTTATGGTCTCGAACCACACTTGTTAACTTATTTCTTTTGGCATTCTTTGTGGTCTTTATTTTTGGGATCTTTACAGTCAACTTTTCCGCCGCCATGACTTCCTGCAAAGGTAGGCATAGACAAAAGCATCAAAGCAGAAATAAACGAAGCAATTACGATTTTCATAGAATCACCTTAAACATAGGTTAAAAAAGACACGACATGTACTAACTTACATATCGAAAATCACTTTATCCTCTTTTGAGTGAACCCAAGGAGAAACCCTTTTGCTTAAGTTGTTATTTAAAGGCTTAATTTCACCAACATTGACACAAAGTTACAGCATTTTTTTAACAGCGATATTTAGTCTGGCCGGCACCTCAGCTCATGCGCAAAACCGGTTTTTGCCAGAAGTATCGACAGTGGTCTTGCCCACATCCGTGCATACATTAATGGGAAACTCGGGCTCTTTGCGCGCCCTTGACAAACAATGGCGCGCCAACCCAGAAGACTTAAAAATTGCGCTAGCCTATGCCCGTCAAGTGTTTAATTTGGGATCTTCCGAGGGCGACTTGCGCTGGTATGGCTCCGCCAAAGCTGCTTTAAGGCCCTGGTGGTCAGTGACGGATTTACCTGCCGACGGTTTCTTCATGCGTGGTTTGGTTAAGCAAGGTTTTCACGATTTTGATGGCGGTTTGAAAGATATCAATCAAGCCATTTCAATGGATCCTAAGCATGCTGAGTATTGGTCTTGGCGCTTCTCACTTCACCTGATGCAGGCAAATATGGATGCTGCGCAGCAAGATGTGTATGAAATACAAAAGCTATTTGGATCTGAAGAGGCTAATATCTACCAAGCTGTTTTGCTTTACCGCACAGGTCAGCCTTTACCAGCCCTCAAATTACTTGGCGAGTCCATTCGCTCCGCTAGTTATCAAGATGCTGCCTCACAAATATGGATTGGTTTTCATTTGGGCGAGGCAAGCCGCGTCGCCAATCAGCCTGATAAGGCTCTAACTCTTTGGCGGCGACTTCTTGAGGCCTATCCCCAATCTCATCTACTAAGACTTTCTTTGGCCGATCTGCTTAACCAGAAAAAAAAATACAAAGAGGCTAAAGCTGTCGCCACCTTAAATTCATCGGCGATCACCAGCAATCTTACCGACGCACTTTTAATGCAAGCACTGATCGCAAGTCGCGGTTTGAATGCGAATGATGAGGTTTCGCTTGCCAGTCAGATGGCTGCTAGGCTGCAAACCCAATCTCTTCGCCAAGAGTCACTCATAGAGCGGCCAAGACTCATCTATCAAATTGCTTATGGCAACAACCTTGCTTCTGGCCTGGCGCTGTCCATCGAAAATTGGAAATTACAAAAAGAGCCAACTGACGCTGTTTTGTTTTTACAGGCTGCACTTGCTCTTAACCAAGCTAAGTCTGCTGAGCCTGTGGTTAGATGGGCTGCTGCTACAAAATATACAGATCCGCAATTGTCCCCACTGATTGAGGCAATCTTAAAGCACCCAAGCTGGTCTGGAAGGTCATAGTGACAATTCAATCGCTTTACAAACTCTTGCTGCGGTGGTTGTTGATACCCTTAATCCTCATCATCTTGATCTGGAGCGGTAAGGCCGCAGCGCATTCAAGCAGTAACAGCTATTTGACGATCTTTGCGCCAAATAATCAACTAGCACTGCGTGCAGACATCCACTTGCGAGATGTCGACTTGATATTTGATCTAGATTCAAATCGAGACGGTCAAGTTACTTGGGGAGAGACCCAAATGCGAAGCGCAGAGCTAAGCGCTTGGCTTGAACAAGGTTTGCACCTGAGCCAATCGGGCAAAAAATGCAGTTTGGGTAACGTCGATCTTCAGGTGAGTCAACTTGCCGATGGGACTTATTTGAGTGCTTTGTGGGCACCCGATTGCCAACGAATCAATGACATAGCCGACGCAGATTTCACGTTACGCTACAGCCTAATTTTTCAGCAAGACAACTTGCACAGGGGTTTGCTGAAAGTGGACTTACCAAATCTGCAAAGCAGTGTCCTTTTAAGTCCTGAGCGCCCAGATGCTCAGGTGAACCGTTCCGAGGGTAGTGCTTTTCGAGTATTTGGAAAATACATCATAGAAGGGGTGTGGCATATATGGATCGGTATTGACCACATTGTGTTTCTAATAAGCTTGCTTTTGCTTGCTCCACTGCAACCCGCAAGGATGAAAATTACAAAATGGCCAGCAGCTAAGACAGCCAGGCCTGTACTTTTAGATGTATTTGCAGTTGTCACAGCTTTTACAGTTGCGCATTCCATCACGCTTTGTTTAACGGTCATGGAATGGTTAACACCTCCATCTGACTTGGTTGAGCAAGCTATAGCTTTGTCTGTAGTGTTAGCGTCTTTAAATAATTTACTCGGTGTCTATTCCCTAAAACGCTGGCGTTTGGCCTTTGTTTTTGGTTTGATCCATGGTTTTGGTTTTGCAAATGTGCTGCTTGATCTGGGCTTACCCATTGGTGCTTTAGTTGCTGCGCTGGGTGGATTCAATCTTGGTGTAGAGCTTGGCCAGTTGGTGATAGTTTTGGTCTTCTTACCACTGGCTTGGTTGATGCGACACACCCTTTTCTACCGCTGGGTGGTTGCAGCAGGTGGCTCTTTTGTTATTGCTCTGCTGGGAGTCTACTGGCTATTGGTTAGAAGTGGTATGTCGTTTTTTGATGTTTGACTTCTCTCCTTTGGGAGATGGAACGTAAAAACGTACGTTTGTCAAGTTGATCACTTTTCCCTCTGACTGTTGCTGATCAAAAAAGTCAGCAATCGCTGTAAACTTTTAACGACACGGCACTTAGAATGACATTGGTACTGCAGGAAGAGCGCAGGTCAGAACCAGCAAATAATTTACAAATGGAGACTGTGATGAAATTGACAGGTGGTTGTTACTGCAAAGGAATTCGATACGCTTACGAAGGTGACATCAAAGCGTCTTTGCAATGTCACTGTCGCGAGTGTCAATACATAACCGGCGGGCACCCAAACGCCATTGTCATCTTGGATCTTGAAGGGTTCACATATGAAAAAGGGACTCCCGCTTCATTCAAGCGCAGCGACTTAGAAAAGCCCGTCACTCGCTTCTTCTGTCCAACTTGTGGAACTGGCATTGGTACACAAACACCAACCAGACCCGGTTCTATGGTGGTTAAGGTTGGCACTTTAGATGACCCCTCAGTCTACAAGCCCAAAATTGCGATCTTCACAGTGGATAAACAAGCCTTTCATCACATCGCCGATGATGTTCAAGCGTTTGAGCGTCGACCAGGGTAAGTTCGATAATGGCCCGTAAGATATTGATTACAGGTGCCACAAGTGGTATCGGCCAAGCTATTGCACAAGCCTTCCAAGCTGAAGGTGCTCTAGTTATAGCAACCGGTGCCACCGATCTGGAAGTTCAAATTGCTCGCAAAAATCCTTCAAATGTCGGCATTGATTTTCGTGTTCTAGATGTTCGAGATCTTTCGGCTGTTCAAGCGTTGGTGGGTGCACTGTTAGAGCTAGATGTCGTGGTCAATTGTGCTGGTGTGATTCAACGCGCACTTGAGTTAGAGCCCGAAGCATTTGCTCGCACAGTCGATATCAATCTCAATGGAACGATGCGTGTTTGTTCTGCTGCCCGCGAGGGTCTTAAGGCTCGGCGCGGTTGCATTGTGAACATGGCGTCCATGCTCAGTTTCTTTGGGGGTGGTCTGGTTCCAGGTTACAGCGCAAGCAAAGGGGGCGTTGCTCAATTGACCAAATCTTTGGCCATTGCCTATGCAGATGACGGTATTCGAGTCAACGCGGTAGCCCCCGGATGGATTGCCACACCTCTCACCCAAGCCTTGCAAGACGACCCCTTGCGTGCCGCACCCATATTGGCGCGCACGCCCATGAAGCGCTGGGGCACGCCTGCTGATGTAGCAGGCCCGGTGTTGTTTTTGGCCAGCCCACAAGCCCAGTTTGTAACAGGCGTTGTATTGCCTGTAGACGGTGGGTATTTAATTTCTTAAACAAGAAAGACTTGAACCAAATTGCTTCCTTGCTAGACGAAAACCCGCGTGTTTTTTTAAGTAATTCGGTTAAGATTTTTGTAGGTAATTAAAAAGATAAACCTACCGTCACCAAAATTCGACAAATTTAAGGAAATCCTTATGGCAAAGTTAACCGTCAATGGCACAGCGCGAACAGTAGACGTAGACCCAAGCACCCCCTTGCTTTGGGTCATCCGTGAGCAAATTGGTCTGACTGGAACGAAGTACGGTTGCGGCATTGCGCAATGTGGGTCGTGTACCGTTTTGCTCGATGGTGCTGCTGTGCGTTCTTGTGTTTTGCCGGTCAGCGCTGCTGCGGGTAGAAAAGTCGAGACGGTTGAGAGTCTCTCGGTAGGCGGCAAGTTAAGCAAAGTCCAACAAGCTTGGGTCGAAAAACAGGCACCACAGTGTGGCTATTGCCAAAACGGCATGGTCATGGCTGCTACCGCTCTTTTGCGGCAGAAGCCCAAACCCACTGATGCAGATATCGACGCCGCAATCACGAACATTTGCCGTTGCGGCACATTCCAAGAAGTGCGTGCCGCAATCCATGCTGCAGCAAAGGCTTGAGGAGAAAACCATGAACGCACCTGTACCTAATTTATCCCGTCGCAACTTCATTGTGGGCTCTTCTGCTATGTCAGCAGGCCTCGCCATTGGCTTAGATTTGCCAGGCTTTATCAGCACGGCCAACGCCACCACAGCAAGCAACGCCAGCGGCCCAGAAATAGGCGTTTGGGTTGTGATTCAACCAAACGATACCGTTGTGATTCGTGTCGTTCGGTCGGAAATGGGCCAGGGCACCATGACTGGCTTAGCCCAATTGGTAGCCGAGGAGCTCGAGTGCAATTGGAGCAAAGTGACGGTCGACTACCCCACACCCGGTGAGAGTCTGAAGCGCAAAGGCGTTTGGGGATCCTTCTCAACTGGAGGCAGTCGTGGTATTCGAACATCGGAAGATTACGTCCGCAAAGGCGGTGCTGTTGCGCGCATCATGTTGGTTCAGGCTGCCGCCAATCAGTGGGGCGTATCTCCTTCCGAATGTTTGGCATCAAATAGCATCATTACTCACCAAGCCAGTGGGCGTTCAGTGAGCTTTGGTAAGGTTGCCGCTGAGGCTGCAAAGTTGCCGGTACCAGATGCAAAAGGAATTCAACTCAAAGATCCCAAGAGTTGGAAAGTCATTGGCAAACCATTGGATCGCCTCGATAGTTTGGCCGACAAAGTAACGGGCAAACAAATTTATGCCATTGATTTAAAGATGCCAGGCATGCTAAATGCCACCATCAAGGAGTGCCCAGTTTTTGGCGGCAAATTAAAAAGTTTTGATGCCAGCAAAGTAACTGGCATGAAGGGCGTCAAGAAGGTGGTTCAAGTTGGCGATACTGCAGTTGCGGTAGTTGCCGACACCTTCTGGCAGGCCAAGATGGCGATGGATCAGTTGCCAATTGTTTGGGATGAAGGCCCGAACGCATCGGTGCAGCAGGCTGATATTTTGAAGCGCCTAGAAGAAGGCCTGAAGGCAGACCAAGCCTTTGTGGGCAATGCCAATGGTGACTTTAAAACGGTTGCATCCACTGCTGCCAAAACGATTGAGTCGCAGTTTTTCTATCCTTTCTTGAACCATGCACCTTTAGAGCCCATGAATGCAACGGCCGTCTGGAATCAAGACAGCTGCCGCGCCTGGGTTCCAACCCAAGATGGCCAAGCTTCTTTGGCCGCAGTCATCGCAGCATCAGGTCTTACCGCTGACAAGTGCGATGTGATCAAGGTTAATTTGGGCGGTGGCTTTGGTCGCCGCGGCGCATTCCAAGACTTCACCACACAGGTGGTCAATATCGCCAAGCAAATGCCAGGCACGCCCATCAAATTAATTTGGACGCGTGAAGAGGATATGACGCAGGGCCGTTATCACCCGATCATGATGTGCAAGATGACGGGTAGCTTTGATGACAAGAAAAATTTAACTGGCGTGCATATGCGTTTGTCGGGCCAATCGATTTTGGCTTCAGTGCGTCCTGCTATCGTGGCGCAAAACAAAGGCATGGACCCATTGGTGTTCCAGGGCGTGGCCAAAGGCGGTGAGCATGGCATTGGTTATGACTTCCCGAACTTGATGATTGACCATGCCATGCGCAATACCCATGTACCGCCTGGTTTCTGGCGGGGGGTCAACGTTAACCAAAATGCAGTCTTCATGGAGTGCTTCATGGATGAACTCGCAGAGTATGCGGGCGTAGATCCCGTGGAATTTAGGCGCAAGTATTCGGCAAAATACCCCCGTACCCTGGCAGTACTGAATGCCGTTGCAGAGCGGATTGGTTGGACCAAGCCAGCACCTGCTGGTGTGTTCCGGGGCATTGCGCAACAAAGCTCATTTGGAAGTTGGGTTGCTGCAGCCTGCGAGCTTTCTGTGACCGATGGCAATAAGATCAAGATTCATCGAATTGTGGCAGCAACCGATCCAGGGTATGCGGTCAACCCAGCACAAATTCAGCGCCAAGTATCGGGCTCATTTGTGTATGGCTTGTCTGCCTTGTTTGAGGAGGAGTGCACTGTCAAGAATGGTCGAATTGAGCAAACCAATTTCGACTCTTTTGGTTCAATTCGTTTAAAACAAATGCCACCCGTAGAGACCATCATCATTGAGGGCGGTGGCAAAGATTGGGGCGGCATTGGCGAGCCTACTATTTCTGTAGCGGCACCGGCCGTCTTAAATGCTTTCTACAGAGCTACTGGTAAGCGTGTGCGAACGATACCTCTGAAGAACAGCGGCATTACGCTGATCTAAGTTATGCGATATGGTGTTGTGCTAGCTCGGGGCAATCTGGCCCCTGACCAAAGACCATGAACCAGCGCCGACAATTGATAGTTTCTTTGTCTGCTTTATCCCTTTGTCCGTGGGGAAGCGCAAGTGCGATGCCCAGCGAGGCCTCGCAGGCAATGCAAGCCATTGTAGACAAGAGCCCTGTCAATACTGGTCGTGTTTACTTTGAACTACCACCACTGGTAGAAAGCGGCAATTTAGTGGCCGTCAAATTTTCAGTCGATAGTCCAATGACGCCCACAAATTATGTCCGTGCCATTCACATTATTTCCGAGGCCAATCCGTCGCCCAATGTGGTGAGCTGTTATTTCACTCCCCTATCGGGCAAGGCGGAAGCAAGTACCCGAATTCGTTTGGCTGATTCACAGCGGGTGTGGGCTTTGGCACAAATGAGCGATGGTTCATTTTGGCGAACCAGCGTCGATACAGTGATCACCCTTTCTGCATGCACGGACATGGTATGAGTCGATCTTCAAGGGCCGTAATTACCATGCCTAAAACGGCAAAAAAGGGTGAAGTGATTGCAATCCGCGCAATCGTACAACACGATATGGAGTCTGGCTTTCGGCATACTGAGCAAGGTGTGCGAGTGCCGCGCGACATCATTCGGAGCTTTGTTTGTACCTACAACGGCAATGAAGTTTTTAAAGCCGATTTGCATTCGGGTGTCGCCTCGAACCCCCTATTTATCTTCTATGCCAAAGCGGACCAATCCGGTACCTTTGAATTCAAGTGGCAAGGCGACAACAATTACTTCACAGTAGTGAATCAAACCATCACTGTTTCATGATCAAGCAGCAATTGGCTCAGCTTGGGGTGATTACTTAATTTCCCAAACAGATACCGTGCCACTTACTTCATGACCTGCAATCAGCAAAGCCTGACCGGTAGGGCTTTGTGATGCAGGTACAAAACTTAAGCCCTCAGGCGAAATGTCACCATTGGTCAAATCAGTTGTGTTTTGTAACCACTGAACAAATTTGGGTGCTGCAGGGTTTGTCAGGTCGTACATCAAAATAGCACTGGATCTCTCAAGGGCCACAAAGGCATAGGTCTTTTGATTGACCTGACCCACCACAACGCTTTCAGGCTCCGGTCCTTTGTTGTCTAAACGTCCCAGAACTTGATCTTTGCTTAACAAAGCGCTGGGCATGGTGATGTAAGACAAGGTTTCTAAATCGTTACCTGAGTCATAGACTTGTGCACCTGTGCTTGTGTTGTAAATTGAGAACGAGCGGCCGCCCAAGGTGTACAACTTGTCATATTGGCCACTGCTGTTTTTTCCCATGGTTGAAAACACTGTCAGACGTCCAAGTTCCGTGTCTTTTTTCAGGTCTGCTGCATTAGGAAATGCGCTGCTGCTAAGGACCATGCTGCTGTGACCAACACGTTGTGTTTCTTTTTGACCTGTTGCCAGAAAATCGTCACGGTCATCACCTTCGTTGGCCGTAATGATGTAGGTAGTGCCGTTGGCACTGAACGTGGCAATGCCATCAGGCATGTAGATGCCAAACAAGTTGGCATAGGGTTTTAAGGCAAAGGGCGCTGTAGCAGAAACTTTGTCAGAGGCCGCAAGAGAATTTGTTGCCAAGCCATGGTTTTTGTAACCCATTGGCAAAATGCGGTCGATGCGATTGGTAGCCAAATTAACAACCGCTACTGCATTATTTTCTTGCAGGGTTACAAAAGCTTGTGAGTTGTCTGCACTGATGGTCACATATTCTGGCTCCATGTCTTGGGCCACTGTAGCGCCTGGACGGCCAATGCGAACATCGGCTGGCAGTTCGCTTGCACGACTTGCGCCTACGTTGAATGCAGAAAAGTCGAGCGTCGTGGCGGTGTCAGCAGGCACACCATTTGCAACCGCAATGATCGAAATGCTGCCAATAGGATCAATGCCATCGGTTGCAAAGTTGACGCTCAACTCGCCTTCGTTGGCAACCACCAATTTGCTGCCGTCAGGGCTGAAAGCCATGCCGTCTGGCAGGCTTCCGACTGTTACTTTTTTCAAGTAGGTGGCATTACCTTGAGCATCAAGTTTGTAAAACGCAACCACCCCTAAGTCTGTTTTAGGCGTTGCCTGAACAGCAATGGCCATCAAGTTGCCGGCAATGGCCAAGGTTTGTACGCC
>CALAGS010000106.1 GCA_937891665.1 uncultured Burkholderiales bacterium
CACGAAGGCCGCAGGTGAGTCATGCGCCATCCACGTGAAGGCCTTGTTGGCCTTTCATGAAATGGGCGTTCCAACCGTTGATTACGGCAACAACCTAAGACAAGTTGCCAAAGATTACGGTGTCGAGAACGCGTTTGACTACCCCGGTTTTGTGCCTGCCTACATTCGACCTTTGTTTTGCCAAGGTATCGGCCCATTTCGTTGGGTTGCACTGAGTGGCGACCCAGAAGATATTTTAAAAACCGATGCCAAGATGAAGGAGCTGTTCCCAAATCACAAGCATTTGCACCGCTGGCTGGAAATGGCGGAAGAGCGAATCAGCTTTCAAGGCTTGCCTGCGCGCATTTGCTGGATTGGATTGGGAGAACGTCATTTGGCCGGTTTAGCCTTTAACGAAATGGTCCGAAATGGCGAGCTCAAGGGGCCAGTCGTTATTGGCAGAGACCATTTAGACAGTGGCTCCGTTGCTTCACCCAATCGGGAAACCGAAGCCATGATGGATGGCAGTGATGCCGTCAGTGATTGGCCTTTGCTCAACGCTCTACTCAACACGGCCAGTGGCGCCACCTGGGTCAGCTTGCACCACGGCGGTGGTGTAGGCATGGGTTACTCACAACACTCAGGTGTGGTCATTGTTTGTGATGGTACTCATGCAGCCGATGAAAAGCTGTCTAGGGTTCTTTTCAACGACCCCGCCACAGGCGTTATGCGGCATGCAGATGCAGGTTATGACTTGGCCAAAGAATCCGCCAAGCTAAATCATTTGCAATTGCCCATGATGTCTTGATTCATTTTTTTCCGCTGTATTTTTTCACTTTAACTTTCAATCACCAAGGAGCTCGCATGAAACACCTCGTTACCTTAGCACTCGCATCAACCCTAAGCTGTGTCGCACTCGCACAAGAAACCAAAGTGAGCATTGCACTTTCTGGTTGGACTGGTTTTGCACCCCTGACACTGGCCAAAGAAGCTGGCATTTTTAAGAAAAATGGCTTGGATGTCACTTTGCGCAAAGTACCCCAAAAAGATCGCCATTTGGTCTTGGCTTCCGGCGATGTGCAATGCGCAGCGACCACCGTTGAAACGTGGATTGTTTGGAATGCCAACGGCGTTGCAACCACTCAAATTTTTCAACTCGATAAAAGCTTCGGTGCCGACGGCATGGTCGTGAAGAACGACATTGCCAAAATTACCGACCTGAAAGGCAAAACTGTTGCAGCCAGTGCGCCAGGCACGGCTCCCTACTTTACTTTGGCTTGGATGTTGAAGAAAAACGGCATGTCCACCAAAGACGTCAAGATCGTGAACCTTGAGCCCCAAGCTGCGGCCAATGCCATGATTGCGGGCAATGCAGGACTTGATGCTGCCTTGACTTATGAGCCCTACCTCAGCGCTGTTCGTGCCAAACCTGAAGCTGGCAAGATCATTGCAACAACACTTGACTATCCAATGATCATGGACACCTTCGGTTGTGTTCCCAAATTCCTAGCTGACAATCCAAAAGCTGCAAAAGCCATTGCCGACAGCTACTTCGAAGCCATTGAAATGATCAGCAAAGAACCCAAGAGAAGTTTTGAAATCATGGGCGCCGATGTCAAACAATCAGGCGAGGCTTTTGAAGCCAGCCAAAAATATTTGCGTTGGCAAGATCGTGCAGCTAATCTGAAGTTCTTCAGCGGTGAGCATGCGCAATTTAGCAAAGAGGCTGCAGATTTGTTGCTAGAAGCCGGCATCATCAAGCAATTGCCAGACATGAGCAAATTGGCTGATACGCGCTTCATCAGGTAAGCACAATGCGGCCATTACAGCCCGTATCGCCCAGCGCCAAAGTGGCGCTGGGTATTTTATTCTTTGTTATTTTCTTTGCGGTGTGGGCCTTTGCCACATTAGGTGGATACGTCTCAAAGACATTTTTGGCCGACCCCATCACCATGGTTCGATCGGGTGTTGATCTCCTGGTCAACCAAGGTTTTGCGTATGACATTGGCATGACTGTTTGGAGGGTCTTAGGTGGCTTCTTTATTGCAGCCATTCTTGCAATTCCCATTGGGATTTTAATGGGCGCCTACAAACCCATTGAAGCCCTTCTAGAGCCTTTTGTCAGCTTCGCCAGGTACTTACCTGCTTCCGCTTTTATTCCGCTCTTAATTTTGTGGGCGGGCATTGGTGAAGCACAAAAATTAGCCGTTATTTTCATTGGCTCATTTTTTCAATTGATTCTCATGATCGCCGTCTCTGTGGGCAACACAAGGCGTGATTTGGTAGAAGCAGCCTACACACTGGGCGCCAAAGACAGCGGTGTGGTCACGCGTGTTCTATTGCCAAGTGCATCTCCCGAGTTAGCCGAAACCTTGAGAATGGTTTTAGGTTGGGCATGGACCTATGTCATTGTGGCTGAACTGATTGGCGCTTCAAACGGCATAGGCCACATGATCACTGACAGTCAAGCCTTGATGGCCACCGATCAAATTATTTTTGGCATCATCGTTATCGGCTTGATCGGTTTGATTACCGACATCGCCTTCAAAACCTTCAACCGATGGCTCTTCCCATGGGCACGTTTAAGTTAAAAAATGTCCATTCTTCAAATATCTCAAGTTAGTAAAACATTCAGCACCCATGGTGCAATCACTCAAGCGTTGACCGCTACCGACCTAACTGTTGAAGAAAATGATTTCATCACCATTCTGGGTCCATCAGGGTGCGGTAAATCGACTCTGCTTCGCATGGTTGCTGGTCTTGACACACCGTCGTCAGGTGAAATAACACTAGAAGGCGTTCGAGTCACAGGCCCAGGTGCCGATCGGGGCATGGTGTTTCAAAGTTACACCCTCTTTCCATGGCTCAACGTTTTAGAAAATGTTTGTTTTGGTTTGCGCGAAAAGGGCTTGCCCTTAGCTGACCAACATGAAATTGCTCATAAATTTTTAAAGCAAGTCGGACTGCAGGACTTTGCAAAGCATTTTCCCAAGCAACTTTCAGGTGGCATGCAGCAAAGAACGGCCTTGGCGCGATCATTGGCCAATGACCCGCGCATCTTGCTCATGGATGAGCCTTTTGGCGCTCTAGACCATCAAACACGCGAATTGATGCAAGAGTTGCTTCAAGACATCTGGCAATCTGAGAGGAAAACAGTTCTGTTTGTGACGCACGATATCGATGAAGCCATTTTCATGGGCAATCGCGTCATGGTGATGAGTGCAAGGCCTGGCCGCATTAAATGCGACTTACCAATTGAGCTGCCCTACCCTCGCCATTACTCAGTCAAAACTACACCTATATTTTCAGAGCTGAAGGCCAGGCTGACAGAAGAGATTCGAATCGAAGTTAGGCGGGCGAGCGGGCTCGAGTAACTCAAGCTGGCAGATGCTTATTTCTTGTACTAAAGGTTTCCACATGATTTCATCATCTCGCCACCCTCTGGTTTTAAAGCCAGGACTCATGACACTTGAGCAGCTGAAGTTGACTCATGGACATCAGCAGTTCATTGCATTGCCAGATAGCTGCAGACCAGACATTCGCAAGAGTCAAGCCTTGGTAGAGGCTTATGCCAATGGCGATGCACCCGTATACGGCGTCAACACAGGTTTTGGCAAACTGGCTAACCAACGTATCAACAAAGAGCAGCTGCATACCTTGCAGCTGAATTTAATTCGATCACACAGCGTGGGTGTTGGCGAGCCACTCTCTGCACCCATCATTCGGCTCATGATGGCCACCAAAGCAGCCAGCTTAGCGCGTGGCTATTCAGGTGTCAGAGAAGTCGTCATTGATACGCTTTTGGCTGTTCACAATGCAGGATTGGTTCCAGACGTACCCTCCCAAGGCTCTGTCGGTGCCTCTGGTGATTTAGCACCGCTTGCGCACATGACTTTGGCCTTACTTGGCGAAGGCTATATATGGGTGAGTGGTGTTAAAAAACCAGCCCTTGAAGCCCTAAAAGATGCAGGTATTGCGCCTTTAAGCTTAGAGGCTAAGGAAGGCTTGGCCCTCATCAACGGAACCCAAACATCTACGGCTTTGGCCTTGCATGCGCTGTTTAGTTTTGAACCTGTCTTTGAAGCAGGTTTGGTGATTGGGGCGCTCACCATTGATGCTGCGCGCGGCAGTGATGGGCCCTTTGACGCACGCATTCACGAATTGCGTGGACAACTCGGACAAATTGAAGTTGCCAAGGTCTACCGAAATCTACTGAATGGCAGCGAGATCAGAAACTCACACCGTGAAGACGATGATCGGGTACAAGACCCCTACTGCCTCAGATGCCAACCTCAAGTGGTTGGCGCATGCCTAGATCAAATCAAGCACGCCATTCAAATCTTAACCATCGAAGCCAATGCCGTCACAGACAATCCACTTGTCTTTGCCAACGACGGCGTGATGTTGTCTGGCGGTAACTTTCATGCGGAGCCTGTTGCCTTGGCAGCAGATGGCCTGGCTTTGGCCATTGCAGAAGTGGGTGCAATAGCGGAAAGGCGCATTGCCATGCTGATAGACAGCAATGTTTCGCAACT
>CALAGS010000107.1 GCA_937891665.1 uncultured Burkholderiales bacterium
GTGGTGTTTTTCAGAAGTCCTCATGCCCACGCAGTCATCAAGCAATTAGACCTGTCGCAGGCACGCAAACAACCCGGCGTGGTGGCAGTCTTTGACGGTCACGAAGTTGCCAAATTTTGCACACCCTGGGTAGGTGTTTTGGGACATCTGAAAGGCATTCGTTCAGCCCCCCAATACGCCATTGCGCCTGAAAAAGCATGTTGGCAAGGCGAAGCTGTGGCAGCCATTGTGGCTCAAACCAGACGCCAAGCTGAAGACGCGCTTGACCATGTCATAGCAGATTGGGATCTTTTACCCGCTGTGACTGACATGGAAGCTTCGTTGGCCGGTGATGTGGTCATTCACCCTGAATTGGGAGACAACAAATGCTTCAACCGCGAACTGACCACTGAGGGTTTTGAAGAAGCGTTTGCCAAGGCCGACGTGGTGGTAGAAAAAGTTTATGAATTCAGCAGGCACACGGGCGTGACCAATGAACCGCGAGGCATCTTGGCGGACTACAACCCTTCCGAAAACTTGCTCACTGTTTACCAAGGCACTCAAACGCCTAACATGATGCAAGATATTTTTTCGAGGCATCTGAACATTCCTGAATCGAATGTACGCGTCATTTGCAAAGATGTGGGCGGCTCTTTTGGTATCAAGGTTCACGTCTACCCCGATGAAATGGCAACAGCTGCCATTTCAGTGATGCTGAAACGCCCCGTTAAGTTTTCTGCCGACAGAATTGAGTCGTTTCTGACGGACATCCACGCCCGCGAACACAAAGTCAAAATCAAATTAGCGTGCACCCAACAAGGTGACATCCTTGCATTTGACTTAAACGATTTAACTGGCATTGGGCCCTACTCTGTCTACCCGCGCACCAGTGGCATTGAAGGCAACCAAGTGGTCAACCTGACCGGTGGGCCCTACAAACACAAGCACTACAAAGCCAAGCTCGATGTGGTCTTCACCAACAAGAACGTCACGTGTCAATATCGAGCGGTGGGGCACCCCATTGCAATGGCCGTCACCGAGGGCATTGTCGATGAAGCGGCCAGAAAAATTGGTATGGACCCTGCCGAATTCAGACGCAGAAATTTAATTGCAGACGACGCTTACCCTTACACCTTCCCTTCAGGCGTGAAGTTTGAAAAACTTTCGCACCATCAGTGCCTAGATCAGTTAATGACCCTGATGGACTACACAGGATTGCGCCAAGAGCAAGCCGCTTTGCGAGCCCAAGGTATTTACCGCGGCATCGGTCTGGCCGCCATGATTGAAGTGACCAACCCCTCCCCAGCTTTTTACGGTGTGGGCGGCGCGCGCATCTCTGCGCAAGATGGCGCCACCATACGACTCGATCCTGCCGGCATGGTCAATGTGCTAGTCAGTGTGACCGAACAGGGTCAGGGAACAGAGGCCGTGTTTACGCAAATTGCAGCCACAGCGGTCGGTGTCAAAGTTGAAAACGTTCGCGTCATCACAGGCGACACGGCCATCACACCTTATGGCGGTGGCACATGGGCTTCAAGGGGTGCCGGCATTGGCGGTGAAGCGGTTTTGCAAGCCGGTAAAGTATTGCGCAAGCACATTTTGGATGTAGCTGCGGCCATTTTGAAACTCGAATCGGCCACCCTCGATTTGGTCAACGGTGTGGTGGTGGACAAACTGAGTGGACAAGAACACATCCCTTTGAGCGAAGTGGGCCGTGTGGCCTATTTCAGACCCGACACCTTGCCTATGAATTTCCAATCTGAATTGACTGTTACACGGCACTACACACCGCGTGAATATGGTTTCACGTTCACCAACGGCATTCAAGCCTCCTATGTCGAGGTGGACACAGAAACAGGCTTTGTCAAACTGCTTAAGCACTGGTGCGTAGAAGACTGCGGCACCATCATCAACCCCATGTTAGTCGATGAGCAAATTCGGGGCGGCATTGTTCAAGGCATTGGCGCCGCCCTGTTTGAAGAATGCATGTACAGTGAAGATGGCCAACTGCTGAATGGCTCTATGGCAGACTATTTAGTGCCCATGGCAGGCGAGATGCCCGACATGGTTATAGGCCACGTGCAAACACCCACCAAAACTTCAGAGCTGGGCGCTAAAGGTGCGGGCGAAGCAGGCACCGCAGGTGCACCTGGAGCCGTGATGAATGCCATCAACGATGCCCTGGCCCCACTCAACGCCAACCTGAGTGTCCAACCCTTCACGCCTCAGCGTGTGTTGGCAGCATTGGGCAAAATTTAAAGCACCTTTGCTTTAGCTCCCGCCTGCCATTCTTTCCAAGACTGCATACACGGCGGCCGTGTCATCCAATGCGTGGCCTTGAGACATGGCGGCGTTGTAAATGGGTATGCATGCAGCAAACAAAGGCGCGGGAACGTTGATGTCGTCCAAGGCCTGGTAAATGATGGCCATGTCTTTTTGCCAAACCTCGTTTTTCATGGTGGCTTGACTCCAGGTTTTGGCCACCATCATGGGGCCACGCACTTGAAGCATTCGCGAACCGCCAGCGCCATCGCCAATGATGCCGATCAAGTTTTGGGTATCTAGGCCAAGTTTCTTGGCAAACAAAACAGCTTCAGCAGCAGCCACATTGTGAATAGCGACCAACAGGTTGGCCACCAACTTCATCTTCATGCCATTGCCAAACTCACCCACGAAATAATTGGAGCGAGAGAAGCCTTCAAAAATAGCCTTGAATAACTTCACGTCCTTGGCATCGCCACTGGCGTAGATGCTCAGATCTTTTGTTTTGGCTTGGGCACCTGTGCCAGACAACGGCGCATCAATCATGTGAATACCGCCCGCCAACAAAAGGTCGCGTGCCGCCATTTTGTCTTTCAAAGTCAGGGTGCTGGTCTCCATCAAAATAGGCGTACCCTTGATTTTGAGAGCCTGCTTCGATTTGCACAAAGCCTGGCAAACATTCATCAAAGCTTTGCTAGACGGCAACGAGGTGATGATTTTCAATGAGTGCTGCAGGACGGCAGAAGGGTCAGCATGAACCTCATACAAAAGGGGTTTCATTTTTTTCCGAATGGGTGCACTCAGTTCAACCCCAAGCACATCAAATCCAGACTTCTGCAGATTTGAAGAAATTGAAGACCCCATGATGCCCAAACCAATCACCCCAAGCTTGGTTTTTGCTTTAGGTTTTGTTGCTTTATTTTTCATGGTGTGTTGTCAATCATTTCAAAGCAGCACTTGCAGGCACTTGCGACTCGTACCATTGGGCAATTTTTTCACCCGTCATGATTTTGACCTCGGGCTTTGCCAATACAGCATCCAGCAGCTTCTCAAAGGCATCGATGCGGTGTGGCGCACCAGTGATATAGGGGTGTACGCTGATAGCCATCATTCGGGGAATGGTTGCTGCGTCACGCCACAATCGGTCAAGTTGCAAAACACCGCGAAGGTACATCTCTTCGCTGCGGTGGTTTTGCAGCGCCATCATGGGAATGTCATTCAACTCCACGGTATAGGGCACAGCAAGAACGGGCTTGGGCTTGGCATGCAGCCAAGTGGGCAAATCGTCCAACACCCAATTGGCCACATACGAAATACCTGCGGCAGACAAATAGTCCAAGGTGTCATCTGTTTCGGTCAGCCCAGGGCTCTCCCAACCCACGGGAGCTTTGCCAGTGAACTTCTTGATGGACTGCATGGTTTGCTCAATGGCCTTGACCTGGTCTTCCACCTTGTGCATGGGCCCCTGAACATAGCCATGCCCCATAAACTCCCAGTCGGCTTTGAGTGCAGCTTGCGCTACGCTTGGATATGACTCACACACAATGCCGTTGATGGCCATGGTGGGGGTAATACCACGCTTTTGCAAAGCGTCGAAAATTCTCCAAAATCCAACCCGCATGCCGTACTCATGCCAAGACCAATTGGCCAAATCTGGAATAAGCGGTTGCCCCATGGGTGGCGATAAGACAGAGCGTGGCATGGCGCGCTCGATGGACCAATGCTCCACGTTGACAATGATCCAAACCAGCATGCGATTGCCATCGGGCAATTGCAATGCGGGTCTGTCGACAATGGCTTGAAATGGGGCACGGTCACTGAGTAATTTAATTGTCATAGTCACCTCTGTCTTCCAAAAATAGATAGTGCTTAATTTTGCACTCAAGACTGATAAATTCTGTTAAATTTTTAGAAACTTTAAAGTGCAAGGGTCATCCATGTATTTCGGCGAAATTGAAGGCAGCGGGTTCCAAGTCATTGAACCAGAATTTGCAGCCTGCTTTGTGGGCCATGCGCGCGTAGAACGACTCTGGACAGGGGGGCGTTGGTCCGAAGGTCCGGCTTGGTTTGGTGGTGGGCGCTATTTACTGTGGTCCGATTTGCCCAACAACCGAATCATGCGCTATGACGATACCGACGGCTCTGTGTCTGTCTTTCGCCAGCCCTCTGGCTATGCCAATGGCAACACAGTCGACCTTCAAGGCCGGTTAATTACCTGCGAGCACTACAACCGCCGAGTCACCCGCACCGAGCACAACGGCAGCATCACAGTGCTGGCCGAAGCTTTCGATGGCAAGCGCTTGAACTCGCCCAACGATGTGGTGGTCAAATCGGATCAATCCATATGGTTCACGGACCCAGACTACGGCATCATTGCCGACTATGAAGGCAAAATTGACCACAAAGAACAAGATGGTTGCCACGTATACCGCATTGACCCACACACCATGGAAGTCACACAAGTCGCCGATGACTTTGACCATCCCAATGGTTTGGCGTTTTCTAAAGATGAAAAACATTTGTTCATTGCCGACAGTGGCGGCACCGAAGGTCAGAACCGACCCAAGCACATTCGACGGTTTGATGTAGACGCATCAGGACAAACCCTAGGCTCCTCCATCATCTTCGCCGAATGCCCGTCTGGTTTCTTTGATGGCTTTCGCATCGACCAACAAGACCGAATTTGGGCAAGTTGCGCAGAAGGCGTTATTTGCTACAGACAAGACGGACGACTCATTGGTAAAATTAAAATACCAGAGATGGTAGCCAACCTCACCTTCGGTGGCGTTCAACGCAATCGACTTTTCATTTGCGGAACCACATCGCTTTATGCGGTCTATCTCAAGGTCAACGGATAAGGGACAAGGGACTAACATGAATCTGCGCGTCATTTCTAAACCTACTCATGCCGTACAAACTGCTCCTGTGCTCACGGCACTAGAAGCTGTTGGCATTGCCAAAAAACTGGCGCCCAAATTTGCAGAGCGCGCTGCGCATGCCGAAAAAATTCGCCGAGTCCCTGAAGAGTCCATTGCGGAACTCAATGCCAGTGGCTTGCTTCGTCTCATGCAGCCCAAACGCTTTGGCGGTTCTGAATTAGGCCTGGGCGTTTTAATGGATGTGGTTCTAGAAATATGCAAGGGCTGCTCATCTACAGCCTGGGCCTACTCCAATTTGGCATCTCATGCTTGGAACATTGGACAATTTGATTTGCAAGCTCAAGAAGATGTATGGGGCGAAGACCCGTTTGCTTTGGCGGCTACAGGCTTTGCATTTCCTTGTGGCAAAGCGGTGCCTGTTGAGGGTGGCTACAAGGTATCAGGAAAATGGCCCTTTGGTAGCGGCGTAGATGCCTCAACATGGATGTTGGTGGGCGCCATGACCGAGCAAAATGGTGGCGCACCCCAAAGACGTTTCTTCTTAATCCCTCAGTCAGACTTCAAAAGCCAAGACAACTGGCAAGCCTATGGCTTGGCTGGTACTGGAAGTCATGATGTGCATGCCACTGATGCTTTTGTCCCTGAGCATCGCAGCGTATCAGCCGAAATTTTTGCTGCAGGTCAAAACTTGCCGGGCGCCAAACTTTACAGCAACA
>CALAGS010000108.1 GCA_937891665.1 uncultured Burkholderiales bacterium
CACGAAAACTGGGTGGGCCATGTCATGGCAGATGCCTACAAAGACGACAGCGCCAAAATTGGCGTTGAGTTCTGTGGCGCAAGTATTTCAGCGCGCTCTGCCGGCAATTCTAGGTTGGCCGCTCGTTTGGCTGAAAACCCTCACTTCCTATTTGCAGACAGCGAGCGCAAAGGTTATGGTGTGGTGGAGTTCACGGCCAAGCAAATTCAAACGGAGCTAAGGGTGGTTGACGATGTGCGTCAACAGCAAACCAAAATTGAAACTTTGGCAAAGTTTACAGTGGAGGCGGGAATGTCGCAGGTGCAGCGGACAGCCTGAGCATTGAGAGCGTCAAACTTGTTTCAGTTGAAGACTTCTAGCAAACGGTCTAGTCCGCCGTCTTCAATGGCCACCATGGCCTGCTCGCGCACCTTGGGCTTGGCATGATAGGCCACTGACAACCCTGCCACGCCCATCATCGGTAAATCGTTGGCACCATCGCCCATGGCGATGGCTTGTGAGGCTGTGATGCCCATTTGCTGGCAAGTTTGCAGAAGCATCTTGCGCTTTTCTTCACCATCGCAAATGTCGCCCCAGTCTTGGTCCACCATGCGGCCTGTCAGTTCACCCTTCACCACTTCCAACACATTGGAGCGCGTCCAGTTGATATTGAGCCTGTCCTTCACATGGTCTGTGAAAAATGTAAATCCACCTGAGACCAGCAGCACTTTCATGCCGGCAGCTTGGCAGACTTTTACCAAATTTTCTGCACCAGGATTAAGTTGCAGGCGATGGTTCAATACCTCCTCCATGTGCGCCACTGTCACACCTTTTAAAAGTGCCACACGTCTGCGCAAACTGTCTTTGTAATCAGCAATTTCACCGCGCATAGCCGCTTCTGTAATGGCGGCTACTTCGGCTTTTCGGCCTGCTGCGTCTGCAATTTCGTCGATACACTCAATGTTGATGAGTGTGGAGTCCATGTCGAAGGCAATGAGTTTGAAATCGCTCAATTTCAAAGGCGGCGTAAAGCCCTTCACGGTCATGCCTTGAAAAGTAGGGGCGCTTTGCTCGTTGCTCATGCTTTTTTATCCTTCAACGGTCTCAATTTTAGGCTGACCCAAAGACCTCAAAATGTCGCGCACCATTTGCGCTCGGGCTTTGGGGTCTGGCAGTTCGCGCTCTATGCGCAGTTTGTCGTTGCCAGCCAATTGAATGTGCTTGTTCTTTTGAATCAGCTCAATGATGCGCATGGGTTCAATGGGCGGGTTAGGCTTGAAGCTGATTTGAATCATGCCGGGTGCGGCATCTACCTTCACCACACCATAAGGCAAGCTCAGTACCCTTAAGCGGTGCACATCCATGAGCGTTTGGGCCTGCGGTGGCAGCTTGCCAAATCGATCCACAATTTCTTCTAACAAGCCGTCAATCTGATCGGATGTTTTGGCGGTTGCCAATTTCTTGTAGAACGACAAACGCAAATGCACATCGCCGCAGTAGTCGTTGGGCAGCAGGGCAGGGGCATGCAAATTGATGTCGGTAGCGGCTGACAAAGGGCTGAGCAAATCGGGTTCTTTGCCCAATTTCAAACAACGAACTGCTTCGTTCAACATTTCGTTGTACAACTGAAAGCCCACTTCCAGCATGTTGCCGCTTTGGTTTTCGCCTAGCACTTCACCAGCGCCGCGAATTTCCAAATCGTGCATGGCCAAATAAAAGCCGCTACCCAATTCTTCCATTTGCTGAATGGCGTCTAATCGCTGCGCAGCATTTTTAGTGAGTGCATCAATTTCTGGCACCATCAAATAAGCATAGGCTTGGTGATGGCTTCGGCCCACACGACCGCGCAATTGGTGCAACTGCGCCAGGCCAAATTTGTCGGCGCGCGAAATCACAATGGTGTTGGCAGTGGGCACATCGATGCCGGTTTCAATGATGGTGGAGCACAACAAAATGTTGTAGCGTTGCGCCACAAAATCGCGCATCACTTTTTCCAAATCGCGCTCGGGCATTTGGCCGTGCGCCACGGCAATGCGCGCTTCAGGCAGCAGTTCTTCCAGTTTTTGGCGGCGGTTTTCAATGGTCTCCACTTCGTTGTGCAAGAAGTAAACTTGGCCTCCGCGCTTGAGTTCACGCAGCACAGCTTCGCGAATCACACCAATGCCTTCGTTGCGCACAAAGGTTTTAATGGCCAAACGTCGCTGGGGAGCTGTGGCAATGACGCTTAAATCGCGTATGCCTTCTAGTGCCATGCCCAATGTGCGTGGAATGGGTGTCGCTGTGAGCGTGAGCACATCCACTTCGGCGCGCATGGCTTTCATTGCTTCTTTGTGGCGAACCCCAAAGCGGTGTTCTTCGTCAATCACCAGCAAGCCTAAGTTTTTAAATTGGGTTGATTGACTGAGCAATTTGTGAGTGCCCACCACAATGTCTACGGTGCCATCGGCCAAACCTTTGAGGGCTTCGTTCACTTCTTTGGTAGAACGAAAGCGAGAGACTTCAGCCACCTTCACCGGCCACTTAGAAAACCGATCTTTCAAAGTTTGAAAGTGTTGCTCAGCAAGCAGCGTGGTAGGTGCCAAGATGGCCACTTGTTTGCCACCAGTGACCGCAACAAAAGCGGCACGCAATGCCACTTCTGTTTTGCCAAAGCCCACATCGCCGCATACCAAGCGGTCCATGGGACGTGGGCTGATCATGTCTTGAATGACGGCATGAATGGCTGCGTTTTGGTCGGCTGTTTCGCTAAAGCCAAAATCGTTGGCAAACACTTCGTAGTCTTGTGGGCTGTATCTAAAGGCATGGCCTTGGCGGGCAGCACGCCTGGCGTAAATGTTCAACAACTCTGCCGCAGAATCACGCACTTGCTCGGCCGCTTTGCGTTTGGCTTTTTCCCATTGGCCACTGCCCAATCGGTGCAGTGGTGCTTCATCGGCGCTCACACCGGTGTAGCGGCCAATCAGTTGCAGTTGGCTGACAGGCACATACAGCGTAGCCTTGTCGGCATATTCCAAATGCAAAAACTCTTGCAACGCGGGTGTGCCATCAGGGTTTTTCTCGCCCAAATCCATGTTCACCAAACCGCGGTAGCGGCCAATGCCATGCGCGTTGTGCACCACGGGGTCGCCTACGTTGAGCTCTGACAAATCTTTGATCAGCGCTTCAACATCGCTCACTTGCTCTTGTTTCTTGCGCCTTCGTGTGGTCACGCCTGCTGCAAACAATTCAGTCTCGGTGACCAAATCGATGCCAGCTTCAAACCAATGGAAGCCAGAATTTAAAGCCGCAGTGGCAATGCCAATTTTTTCATCGCTGGTTTGAAACTCTTGCAGATTGTCAAACGCCGGTGGGTTCACGCCACCTGCGCGCAAGAAGTCGAGCAAGCTTTCACGCCTGCCGTCACTCTCTGCCAATATCAAAACTCGGTTGGGGGAGGTCCGAACGTGCGCTTGCAGCTTTGCTAGCGGTTCTTCTGCGCCACGCACTACCGTCAGGTCTGGCAGGGGTTGTGCCAAGGTGTTGTCAGCGTTGCTGTCTTGGCTGTCACCCACATTGTCTTTGGCACCAGGGCGCAAAGCCAATTGCGCATGCTGGTTGGTGCCGGTATAAAACTGCTCGGCCGATAAGAACAATGCTTCAGGCGGCAAAGCAGGGCGCTCGGGGTCGCCTTGCACCAAGCGATAGCGGTCTTTGGTGTCTTGCCAAAAACGTTGAAACGCGGGCTCTAAATCGCCATGCAAGACCAGCGTGGCTGGCTTGTCACTGCCAGCGCCCAAATAGTCAAACACCGTGGCGGTTTGTTCAAAGAACAGCGGCAAATAATACTCAATGCCTGCTGTGGCCACGCCGTTGCCGATGTCTTTGTAAATGCGACTTTTGGTGGGGTCGCCATCTAGCAGTTCGCGCCACCGACTGCGAAACTTGGCACGCGCCGCTTCGTCCATGGGAAATTCGCGGCCCGGCAACAAGCGCACTTCGGGCACGGGATACAAACTGCGCTGCGTGTCTGGATCGAAAGTTCGGATGGAATCAATTTCGTTGTCAAACAAGTCGACTCGGTAGGGTACTTGCGAGCCCATGGGAAACAGATCAATCAGGCCGCCGCGGACCGCATATTCACCAGGGCTGACCACTTGGCTCACATGGCTGTAGCCGGCCAAAGTCAGTTGGGCTTTGAGTTTGGCTTCGTCTAGCTTTTGCTTGGTCTTGAATTGAAAGGTGTAGCCTGCCAAAAATGACGGTGGTGCCAAGCGGTACAAAGCCGTGGTGGCCGGAATGAACACCAAGTCGGCGCCTTCTGCTTTGTCTCGCTGGCTAATGCGCCACAGGGTGGCCAAGCGTTCGCTGATCAGGTCTTGGTGAGGCGAAAACGTGTCGTAAGGCAGTGTTTCCCAGTCGGGAAAAATGGCGCATCGAAGGCCCGGTGCAAAGAAAGCCACCTCGTCCATCAGGCGCTGGGTGTCGGCAGCGTCAGAGGTGACCACAGCAGTGAGGCGGCCTTGGGCTTTTTCGCGTTCGGCCAGTTGGGCCAATAGCACAGCGTCTGCCGATCCCATGGGACGGGGCAGGGTGAAGCGTTTTCCTAAGCTAAGCGCGGGTAATTGCATGAACTCCAATAGTATAGTTGGCGTATTGGCAATCCTAAATAGAC